>JAZOUV010000080.1:0-25110 GCA_045658315.1 Eubacteriales bacterium | reverse complement strand
TCACGAAGATGAAACGGGCAAAGAGATTACTTCACACCTGCTTGAAACAGCAAGAAGCAGACCTAATATAACACTCATTGAAAACTTCACAATGGTGGATTTGATTTGTGACAGCAATATTTGTTACGGTATTATCGGACATGATAAGAATGGAAACTATATAAAAATAACCGCAGATTATACCGTTCTTGCTACGGGCGGTATCGGCGGGCTGTTTAAGCATTCCACCAATTATCGTCACCTTACAGGCGATGCCCTTGCATTGGCACTCAAATACGATATTAAATTACAACACATCGATTACATACAGATTCACCCGACAACACTTTATACCAAAAAACACGGTCGGGAATTTCTAATTTCAGAATCGGTACGAGGTGAAGGTGCAGTGCTGCTTAATTCCAAGGGAGAGAGGTTTGTCAACGAGCTTCTTCCCCGTGACATAGTTGCACAAGCTATCTTTGATGAAATGAAAAAGGAAGGAAGCGAACATGTCTGGCTTTCTATGACTCCTATTCCGGAAGAAGAGATAAAATCACACTTCCCCAATATTTATAAACACTGTCTTGATGAAGGCTATGATGTAACAAAAGAGCCGATTCCTGTTGTTCCGTCACAGCATTACTTTATGGGCGGAATTGATGTTGACCGATACAGCAAAACTTCTATGGAGCGTTTATATGCGGTTGGCGAAACAGCCTGCAACGGTGTTCACGGCAGAAACAGATTAGCGAGTAATTCACTGCTTGAAAGCCTTGTCTTTGCCAAGAGAGCAGCAAAGCATATCAAAAACAACTACACAGAAGCCGAACAGACAGACGAAGTTATAATTGATCCTCGTCAGTATGATGGGTATGCAGAAAAATATAAAGAATCAGTTTTAGCAGCTATAGAAAAGGAGAAGAAAAGCCATGAATAATATTACTATGAAATTAAACGCAGATGACCTTATTTTAAATGCACTTAAAGAAGATATAACAAGTGAGGATATTTCAACCAACTCTGTTATGCGAGAGTATCAGCTCGGAGAAGTTGACCTGATTTGCAAAGAAGACGGCGTTATCGCAGGTCTTGATGTTTTTAAGAGAGTGTTTGAACTGCTTGATGAAAAAACAGAGGTTACCTTCACCTGTAAAGACGGTGACTGCGTAAAGAACGGACAAAAGTTAGGCTTTGTTCGTGGTGATATCCGAGTTTTGCTTTCGGGTGAAAGAACAGCTTTGAACTTTTTGCAGCGTATGAGCGGTATTGCTACATATACCCGTAAAATTGCTGACTTGCTCAAAGGCACCAACACCAAGCTTCTCGACACAAGAAAAACAACACCCGGTATGCGTGTTTTTGAAAAGTATGCGGTAAAAGTTGGCGGCGGTTACAATCACCGCTTTAATCTCAGCGACGGTATTCTTTTAAAGGATAACCATATCGGTGCCGCAGGCGGTGTAAAACAGGCTGTTGCAATGGCGAAAGAATACGCACCTTTTGTACGCAAAATCGAAATTGAAGTTGAAAATCTTGATATGCTGGGAGAAGCTCTTGAAGCGGGAGCTGATATCATTATGCTTGATAATATGAGTATTGAGGATATGAAAAAAGCTGTTGAACTCTGTGCGGGTAAAGCTGAAACAGAGTGTAGCGGAAATGTTACAAAAGAAAATGTTGCAAAGCTTACCGATATTGGTGTAGACTATATTTCGAGCGGAGCTCTCACGCACTCTTCTCCTATTTTAGACCTCTCGCTTAAAAATTTGCACGCTGTATAAAGGGGTGTATCAATGAAAGCTGCTGACAGAAGAAAAGCGATTGTTAATCTGCTGTTATCGTCAACCGAAGCAATATCGGGTGGTAAGCTTTCCGAAGAATTCGGAGTGTCAAGACAGATTATTGTTCAGGATATAACCGTGCTTAAAGGTTCGGGTTACGATATTCTTTCTACCCATAACGGATATATCATTCAGAAATCACCTTTGAAAGAGCGTGTTTTCAAAGTGTATCATACTACCGAAGAAACCGAAGATGAATTAAATACTATTGTAAATCTTGGCGGAACGGTAGTTGATGTGTTTGTCTGGCATAAGGTTTACGGTAAAATGACAGCACCGCTAAACATCTTTTCAAGTCTTCATATAAAGCAATTTATTGAGGGAGTAAGAAGCGGTAAATCAACCGAGCTTATGAACATAACCGGCGGTTATCATTATCATACCGTTCGTGCGGATTCTGAAGATGTTTTAGACAGCATTCAAAATACTCTTGAGAAACGAGGATATATCGCTCAAGGAACGTGATATAAGGTAAAAAACAAGGATGTTAAACCCATTATTTCTTATGCCCCCTAGCTTCAGAGTGAAGCCGAGGAAAATCTGAACGATTAAATATAAACAGCCGTAACTGTTCTATCCATTACAGTTACGGCTGTTTTGTTATTCTTCAATATTTGTTGTGGTTTTTACAAGGTTAAAAAAAGTTTCATTCTTTAATGCTTCAAGCATTATTGTTGCACTGTTTATGTTTGTTGCAAGAGGGATTCTCTGAACATCACCAAGACGGAGAAGTGCAGAAACATCAGGCTCATGAGGCTGTGCTGTTAATGGGTCACGGAGGAAAACAATCAAGTCAAGTTCTCCGTTTGCGAGCATGGCACCGATTTGTTGGTCGCCACCCTTCGGACCGCTCTTCATTCTGACAATTTTCAGACCGGTTTCGCCCATAATAAGAGTTCCGGTTGTGCCTGTAGCATACAGCTCATATTTGGCAAGAACATCTTTATATTTCTTTGCCAATTCAATGATTTCATTTTTCTTTTTGTCATGTGCAATTAATGCGATTTTCATTTTTTCCTCACAAATTATTTAGTATTAACAAGATATTTATTTGAATAAACTTCGTATATCTCTTCAAAATCAGAATGTTTTTTAATTGCTCTTACCGATTCGTGCAGGTTCATATTATCTTCTGCTGCATCGATAATGCAAGCGGCTATGTTGGAACAATGGTCCGAAACTCTTTCAAGGTTAGTTAATAAGTCTGCCCATACAAAGCCGGCTTCAACCGTACATTCACCGTTTTTTAATCGTAACACATGTTCATCTCTCAAGCGTTTTTTCATATCGTCAATTACTTGTTCCAACGCTTCAATTTTGTGTGCTACCGATAAATCTCTATTAACAAATGAACAGTGTGCAAGTTCTATAATCTCTCTTACAGCATCGCACATAAGCGACAGTTCATTTTGTGCTTTTAAAGTGAACTCAATTCCTTTGCTTCTGAGTTCTTCAGCTGATTCCAAAACATTTACGCTATGGTCGGCTATTCTTTCACAGTCACCGATTATTTTTAGAAGCTCAGAAATAACCGCACTTTCATGGTCTCCCGTCTGAACTCGGCTTAATTTTATTAAATAAGTACCGATAATATCTTCATACTTGTCGGTTTTATCCTCTAAATCACGAATTTCCTGCACAGATACAGCAGATGAATTCATCAGATAATCCAAACTTAAATTAATGGAACGCCTTGCATCATCAGCCATACTGCAAACCAAATCATAAGAACGCTCTAAAGCCACTGTGGGCGTTGCGAGCAGTCTTTCATCCAAAACTACCGAGGTTTCAGTTTTATTAGCATCGGGGACAAGTTTAACAGCAAGTTTTTCAAGTAAAGAAGACATCGGAAGCAACAATATTGTGCACAAAATATTGAAAACTGAGTGAGAGATTGCAATACCTAAATAAGAGGCTGATTCATTAAGTATTTTCGGTTCAAATATTTTTGATACAATTGCAAAAACAGTAAGCCAAACAGCAGTACCGATTATATTGAAAGAAAGGTGAACAACCGCTGCTCTTTTTGCATTTCTGTTAGCACCAAATGATGAAATTATGGCAGTAATGCAAGTTCCTATGTTTTGTCCCATTATAATAGGAATTGCAGCTCCGTATGATACCTGACCGGTAACGGATAATGCTTGTAAAATACCTACCGAAGCAGAGCTGGACTGTATAACAGCAGTTAATACTGCGCCGACGACAACTCCAAGAATAGGATTTTTAAACAACAAGAATAATTCTTGGAAAGCAGGAACATCGGCTAATCCCGAAACAGAATCGGACATTGCATCCATTCCAAACATAAGAGTTGCAAAGCCAAGCAGAATCATTGAAGTATCTTTTCTTTTGCTGGTTTTACCGAACATCAGCATAAATATACCTATTAATGCCAAAATCGGTGTGAATGAGGTAGGCTTAAAAATCTGAACAAATAAACTGTCACCGGAAATACCGCTTAGGCTCAAAATCCATGCCGTTACCGTTGTACCGATGTTTGCACCCATAATAATACCTATGGATTGCTTCAATGTCATAAGACCTGAATTAACAAAGCCAACAACCATAACGGTAGTTGCCGATGAGCTTTGGATTATTGCAGTAACTGCAAGACCGGTTATAAACGCAGTAAGTTTATTTTTTGTAAGTTTTCCAAGTAATAACTTTAAACCTCCTCCGGCTCTGCGTTCCAAAGCATCACCCATAATGTTCATTCCGAAAAGGAACAGACAAAGACCGCCGACCATTCCCAACATATCCAAAAATGTCATTTGTTTCACCTATCTTTCAAATTAAAAATCGGAGACACCTGTTGATGAGGTATCTCCGATTTTTTGTCATTTACTCGGCGACAAAACCGCATCCGTTGTTTTGAAACTTAATTAAAATGTAAACTTGAAGGTATTTTTACCTGTTTTCGGGATTTCGTATTCTGCAGGCAATTCAGGACCGCAGGAATGAGAGCCAACGCCACGCATTGCAAGGTCGATACAAACATTTACAAAATCATTTTCTTCAAGCTCAAATGAGTGAAGTGTTTCACAAAGCTGTTTTGTTGTGTAGGGATTTACTGAAAATGAGAAAGGCTGTTCTGCCGTTACCTTAAATAAATCCTTTACAGCCATATACTTACAAGCATAGTGGCTGCCCGATTCCTGAGGACGAATATATTTATGTTCATAGTTTTCGCGGGCAGAGCTTACATAGTAGCCGTATTCACAGGCTATATGCTTATCCACATAGCTTTCGGTAGGTCCGAAGCCCGCATAAGAGAAGTTAGCATAAGCTTTATCTACACCAAACTCAACACCGAAACGGGGAAAATTCTCAACATAATCTGCAAGCGTATATTCAACGGTAGCTGTCAGAACATTGCCTGAAACCTCATACATAATTTCAAAAAATGCGGCAGGCATCAGACAGTTTGCGGCAAGGCATCCTTTGAATTTGTAGGAGTTTTCCGTCTTTTCGCAAGAGAAGATGTGAGGTTTGCAGGAATCAAGATGACATCTGCCTATCCAATGGGGAACAAGTTCTCTGTCGTTATCGGTGAATCGTGTAATATTAAAGTGCATCGGTACACGAAGAATTTCTTTTCCGTCGGCTTTAATTGAAGTAATTTCACTGGTATGCTCGTTAACTTCAATGTCAATTGCCGATGAGAATCTATACGTGCTTGCGGGAATATCAACGATAGTAACCTCTGACTTTGTTTTTCCGCCGTAAACCGCTTTCATTTCAAGAGCGTTTGATTTAAGCTTCCTATCAGGTGTCAGAAGACCGTCAGCACAGAAGTTTCCATCGTGCTCAGGCTCCTTGAAGTCACCGCCGTACAGGAAGCCTTTGTCGGTTTTGATACCGTGGTCTGCCCATTCCCAAACAAAAGCACCCATCATCTGCTCATTATTGTAAATCATATCCCAATACTCTGCTATATCTCCGCAGCTGTTACCCATAGCATGTGTATATTCACACATAACAAACGGACGGGTTTCTTCGGGATTTTCAAGAACTTTTTCACGGATTGTGTCAAAAGACGGATACATCATGCTGACCATATCAACAAGGTCGGAATAATAATATTTCGGGTCTGCATTCTGCAAGCCTTCATAGTGTACCGGACGGGTATTGTCACGGTTCTTAATGTATTTTGCACCTTCAAAGAAAGCTTTTCCGAAGGAACTCTCATTACCGAGTGACCATATAATTACACTCGGACGGTTTTTGTCACGCTCAACAAGAGCAATATGTCTGTCTGTAATACCGGGTGTAAAGAATTCGTTTTCGGCATATTCAGACCAAAGTTCCATATCATATCTGCCGTCACGTGTGCAGGCACCGTGCATTTCAAGGTCAGCTTCATCCATAACATAAAGACCGTATGTATCGCATATGATATAAAACTCAGGAGCGTTGGGATAGTGTGAGGTTCTGACAGCATTGACGTTGAGCTCTTTCATCAGGTGAACGTCTCTTGCCAAATCCTCAAGGCTTACTGTTGCTGCTGTTTCACAATGGAAGTCGTGTCGGTTAACGCCTTTAAGTTTTACGGCTTCACCGTTAACCTTAAACACCTTACCGTCGATAGTGATTTCTCTAAAACCGATATTTTCAATAATTTTTTCTCCGTTTGCGGTAAGTGTTAAAGCGTAAAGATTGGGAGTTTCCGCAGTCCAAAGCTTCACATCGGGTAAAATTACAGAAACGTTGTCATTTGCCTTTGCCGTAACTGTTTTGTCTTCGAGAGTAAGCTCGATATCAACGGGACTTTCATTGATAAATTTCAGAACACCGTTGTTTCCGTCAATTTTGGTTTCAATCTTGTAATCCGTAATGTGGTTTTCAGGACGTGTAAGCATATAAACGCTTCTGTAGATACCCGAAAATCTGAATTTATCCTGACACTCAAGATAGGTGGAAATACACCATTTAAGAACAAGAATGTCAATTGTATTTTCACCGTTTACAGCAAGCTCTGTGATGTCAAACTCGCTTGTGGCGTGAGAAATCTGAGAATATCCCTTGAATGAACCGTTGATGTAAAGGTAAAATGCGCTGTCAACACCTTCAAAATTTATATAATATCTTTCTCCTGCCTGCTTTTTGATGTTAAAGGTACGGCGGTAATGCCAGCAAGGATTTTCGTAAGGCAGATGAGGGAACATAACCGGGAAAGGATATCTTGTATTAAGATACTGAATCTGGTCATATCCGTGCATCTGAACACAGGCGGGAACGGGAATGTCTTCCCCAAGCTTTTCATTCACGTCAAAATCTTCAACGTGGTCGTGCTGTTTAATCTGCCAGACACCGTCAAGAAGTGTGAAACGAGAGCTCGAGGTGCGGTCAATGATACCGTGTTTTGTGCGTACTGTATCATCGGGTGCAAAAGGAATATAGTAGCTTCTGTGAGGAGTAGTACCTATTCTGTCAAATCTCTGATATTCTTTCACTGCCAACACCTCCTTATACGTTTCCGTAAACTACTTCAACATCATCTTCGGTCATGTGTTTTTCTTCAAGAAGCTCTTTGTTAGCCTTTTCTACCTTAAGGCGTGAAAGAAGGACAGCTACTACTGCGCAAAGAATTAAAGGAGCCCAAAGATAGAGGAAATGGAGCATGTTTACTGTTGCAGGTGTCTGTACTGCTGCGTTTTCAACATAGCCTGCAAGATCGAGAAGCCAACCGCAGATAGCTGTACCGAGAGCACCGCCGACTTTAATACCGAGAGAAGAGCAAGAATACATCATACCGTCAAGTCTGTGACCTGTCTTTAATGTTGTATATTCAGAGCAAGAAGCGATAAGCGCATTCATATCACCCTGAAGAGGTGCAATACCCAAGGTTGAAATAGCTGTAAAGGCGAGCATCAGCGGGATGCTTCCCATATATCCGGCAACCATAACACCAAGACGACCGACCGATGCAAGAATATAACCTGCAATATTGAGCTTATACATACCGCCCATTTTTTGAATAACCATAGGGAGTGCAATCAGAGCCACAACCATGGTGATATTGATAGCGAGCGAGAGATCACTAAAGAGTGTCTCGTTGCCAAGAATATACTTTGCATAATAAGTACCCATACCAATAACAGAGGCATATATCTGTGTCATAATGTAGGTAACGCAAATGATGACATAGTATTTGTTTTTAAGCAGAAGCTTGAAGGATTTTAAGAAAGTAAGTTTGTGTTCTTCTGCACGTTCCTCTTCCATACCTTCGTCCGCTTCGGGAAGTTCTTTTACAGAGAAGACAGAGATAGTATTGACAACAAGACCGAGAACTGCATAAACGATAGCAATAGTTCTCCAACCTAAAGCTCCGCCACCAAGCCAAGCTACTGCCTGAATTGTAACAGCTTCAATTATAATCTTTGTACCAAAAGCAAAGATGAAACGGAAGGAACCGAGCTGTACTCTTTCACTTGTGTTCTTTGTGATAAGAGCTGTAAGTGATGCGTAGGCAATGTTGTTTGCTGTAAAGAAAACTGCATTGAGAAGGGTGTATGAAATAAAGAAGAAAATGTACTGTGCAGTTTCTCCCCAATTCATAGGTATTGCAAAGCAAGCAACGAGTGCAACTGAGCAGCCAATGTAAGGCCAGAGCATCCAGGGACGAGCTTTTCCCATCTTCGTGTGTGTCTTATCAATCATTCTTCCGAAGAAGAAGTCGGATACACCGTCAAAAATCTTTGAAACAGCAATTAAGGTACTTACTATACCCATACTGAGTCCAACCGTATCGGTCAGATAAATCATCATAAATGCAGTAAGAAGTGCATAAACACAGTTACCTGCAACGTCACCTGAACCGTATCCGATTTTATGATACCATTTTAAATATTTTTTCTGTTCCATAATTATCTCCTTTGTTCTCTCATTTAAATGTGTGGTTTACGCATTCATATATTCGATAAAACGAAGGAAGGCAGCCTTGCCCTCCGGGGTTCTCTTGAACACTCCGGCATCGTTTAAAACTTCAAGGAAAACAGCTCCTATTTCTTGTTCAAGAATTCCCTTTGCATTGTCAGCATTTAATTCAGGGTATCTTTCCTGAATTGAGTGCATCCATTTTGCGTGCTGTGCCATTTCCGGAATCGCTATAATGCTTTGACCTGTAGCTAAGGTTCTTTCAAGTAATCCGATATCTCTCTCCAATCGAGACGGAAGCACTGCCAATCCCATAACTTCAATAAGACCGATGTTTTCTTTCTTTATGTGATGCAGGCTGGGATTCGGATGAAATACTCCGAGTGGTCTGTCTTTTGTGGTCAAATTATTTCGCAAAACAAGATCACATATATATTCAAGTCCATCCTTCCTTGCAATCGGAGTAATTGTATTGTGCTGTATACCGTCTGTTTCCGCTAAAATAAGAACCGATATGTCACTGTATGCCTTCCATCTTTCCAAAACAAGGTCACAGCATTTTGACAACTCATCACGGTTTTTTGATTTTAACCGTATAACGGACATTGGCCACTTCACAATTCCGGCTTTCACTTCGGGATATTTGGGAATTTCAAACTCCGTTTCAACAGGAGCTGTTTCCATAGCAAAAGTATATCTTCCTCCCTGGAAATGCTCATGTGTTAGAATTGAACCGCCTACAATCGGCAAATCTGCATTTGAACCGACGAAATAATGAGGAAGAAAATCAACTATATCAAATAGTTTTCCGAACACCGCAGAATCAATCTTCATAGGAGTATGGTTTGTGTTAAAAACTATGCAATGCTCGTTATAGTATCCGTAGGGAGAGTATTGCATTTCCCATTCTTCTCCGCCGACTGTTATCGGAATAGGACGCAGATTTTGCCGTGCAGGATGTTTTGCTGTTCCTGCAAAACCTGCATTTTCGGGACAAAGCTGACATTTGGGATATGATGATGTTTTCTGCTTTTTTGCGGCGGCAATATCTCTTGGGTCTTTTTCCGGTTTAGAGCAGTTTATCGTTATATCCAATGTACCATATTCGCATTTGAATTTCCATTTTAAATCTTTGGCAATTCGTTCGACTCTGACATAGTTAAGGTCTTGGTTAATACGGTAATACCACTGAGTTGCTTTTTCAGGACTTTCTTTATACTGTTCTGTAAATTGAGCAATTATCTCTCTCGGCATAGGAGTTAAGCATCCCATCAGCTTTGTATCGAACAAATCTCTCGAATTAACGGTGTCTGCGATTATTCCTTGTCTGCAAGCATAATCAACAAGCGGTTCAAGAATTGTTTCAATTAGTTCTGTTTCTTCAACAGGTTCAGAAATCTTCCAATCTGTTAAATGCAGAATCTCCATCAATTCATTGCGTACCACCAATTCATCTGCTTTGGTAATAAGATTTTTTTTGATACCATAGTTAATAAGTTGTTGGACAGCTCCACAAATCATTTTTTTCACCTCCAATCTTATAAAATTTCAATACCGCCAACCGGTCTGATTCTCATTTGATGACATGTTCCGTCACCAAACACTCTTTCTATTTCTTCTTTATATTGTTTTACCATTTCGTTTGGAACAAAAGCCTGTATTGTTCCTCCGAAGCCACCGCCATGAACTCTGACTGCTCCTGCACCTTTTAATATGTGTTTGCTCAGTGCTAAAGCTAACGGTATGGCTTGGTTTGTCGGTGTTTTGACCGAGTACAGATTCTGAAGTAAATTTGCTGAGGATTCTCCTGACATATTTACTAATCTGAGGAACAAATCAGTATCATTTTTCTTCAGCGCCTCAGCTTCCTGCTTTGCTCGTTTTGTTTCATCAAAGAAATGCATAGCTCTGAGTATTGCACGGTCAGAGCAAAAATCTCTCATATTTTTAAAGCAGGAATAAAATACTTTTTCTTCAACTTCACTTAAAACATTACGGTCAAAGTAGTCGGCAACCTCTTTCATATCTTTTCTAATCTCAACATAGTCGTCTGTCAGATTTTCATGACTGCTGTTTGTATCAACTATGCAGAGAGTGTATCCTGCTTTTTGAAAATCAAATACGATATGTTCTATTTCAGGGTTATCTTCGTTGGCAAAATCCACCGTAACAAGACCGCCGTAGGATGATACCGTTTGGTCAAGTAAACCGCATTTTTTCCCAAAGAATTTATTTTCTGCAAACCATCCGATTTTTGCAATTTCAAACGGACTGCATTTACCTTGGTTATAATGGCTGTTTATTGCTGTTGCAATTACAGTTTCAAATGCTGCAGAAGATGAGATTCCGCCTCCGCTGACTACATCAGAGGTTAGGTACATATCAAAGCCTTTAACATCAATTCCCATTTGGGAAAACTTTGAAATAATGCCTTTAACCATTGCCGTAGTTCCGTCATCCCTATCGTCGGGAACAAACGGTTCAATTTTTATTTCCGAAAGCATATAACCTTTTGATTTGACTCGTACAACACCGTCATTATGAAAAGCTGCAACAGCAATTATATCCAAATTTACCGCACCCGCTAATACACAGCCGCATTGGTGGTCAGTATGGTTTCCGCCTATTTCTGTTCTGCCCGGGGCAGAATATATATTTATATCTGTGCGTGAAGGAAAATAATCTCGAAAAGACTCAACTGCCGCTTTGTATCGTTCAGTTTGGACTTCGATTGTTTTGGGATCGTCACCGTAAAGATAAGCAAAAGTGTTTCTGGCTTTTTCGCTTTGAATTTCTTTTAAACAATCCAAAATATTCATAACAATTTTCCTTCCGTTTAAGATTTAATTCGACTGATTTCACCTTGATTCTATCACAATGTTTTAATTCCCTCAATGAACATAAACTTTTTGTTTATGCACAAAACGTGATTATTCACTTGAAAAGTCCAGGGTTTTATGTATAATATATTTAAAGTCATAATTATGGTTTAATGCCGAAATGGAGGATGTATGTATACAAACTTAGCTTATTTAGGCGAAGAGCATGAGGATATTGTAGATTCAAGTAAACCTATTATCGTTACCGCTGCAGGATATTACAGAGTACATACAAGCAGAGTTATAGAAACAGAGCGACCCAACGGCAGAGGTGATTATCAGCTTCTTTATGTTGCATCGGGAAAAGTACACTTTATTTTTGATAACACCGAAAGAATAATTCCAAAAGGAAATATGGTTCTCTTTCGCCCGGGTGAAACACAAATGTATTATCTGTATGCTGCAGATAAACCCGAAACCTACTGGGTTCATTTTACCGGTTCTGATGTGGATTTGTTGTTGGATTATTACCGAATGCCCAAAAACGAAAATGTGTTTTTTACCGGCACCTCACCTGACTATCAATGGTTGTTCAGACAAATGATTCAGGAATTGCAGTTGATGCGTGTTAACTACGAAGACCTTTTAAATATGAATCTCAGACACATTTTCCTTATCATTAACCGTTATCTTGTAGAAGGAAATAAGGTCGGAACAGAAATGTTGGATGAAGTTGAAAAAGCTGCTCACTATTTTAATGAACACTACAATGAAACAATCGTTATAGAAGATTACGCCAAGGAACACGGCATGACGGCAAATTGGTTTACTCAAAGCTTTAAAAAGATAACCAAATTCACACCTCTTCAATATATCGTTTCTCTTCGGATAACAAATGCAATGAATATGATTGAAACAACAGATTATAATGTATCGCAAATTGCAGCAGCTGTCGGATATGATAACTCTATGTATTTCAGCCGTATTTTTAAAAATCGCACAGGAATGTCACCGACGGAATATAAAAACAGGGATAAAAACACGCAAGATAACAAGACGGCTGTTAAGTAAAAGAACTTAACGTTTGCGAGCTTTGATTTTTATGCAACAGAAAAAGGTGTCGGTTCAAAAACCGACACCTTTTTAAATTTCGACTGTAACTGTTGTACCTTTTCCAACTTCACTTTTAAGCGATACACTACCGTTATGAAATTGAACCGCATGCTTTACAATAGAAAGACCGAGACCTGTTCCTCCCGTTTCTTTAGAACGGCTTTTGTCAACACGGTAAAAGCGTTCAAAAATGCGTCTGTGATGTTCAGGGGAAATACCTATACCTGTGTCAATAACAGAAATCTTTACTCGTTCCGCTTCCTTTGAAAGTTTTACTGTTACCTTACCGCCGTCAACATTATACTGAATTGCATTGTCACAAAGATTGTAGATTATTTCATAAACATATCGCCTGACACCCAAAACGGTGCAAGGTTCACCCTCTACCTCAAAGCTGACATTTTTCTTGTTTGCTGAAGAAGCAAGAACATCTGCAACTTCATCGACAACCTCTTTAAGTTCAACCTGTTCCATTGCAACTTCTGTTTTTTCATCAAGTTGTGACAAGCGTATAATATCATTTATAAGAGTAACCAGTCTTGATGCTTCTTTTCGGATGTTTCCGATAAATTTTCCTTTGTCTTCGTTTTTTACAAGACCTGTTTCAAGAAGTTCTGCGCTTCCGATAATAGACTGAAGAGGAGTTTTAAGTTCATGTGTAACATTTGCCGTAAATTCCTGACGGTTACGTTCAGCAAACGCACGGTCAGTTACATCAAAAACAAGTATGATTACACCCAGTACCTTACCTGATGATTCAATAGGATTAACTGTAAACTGATATACAGAACCGTTTCGTTCTTCGGTGTATTCAGAGTGCTTTTCTTCAAGAGCTTCCCCAATTGCTTTACTCATTTTACTTGTGCGGTCATACAAAAGGAAGTCGTCACCCTTAACATCCTTGCTGACACTGAAAATTTTCTTTGCCGCCTGATTCATACTCAGAACCATAGCATGCTCATCAAGTAGAACAAGACCTTCATTCATTGATGATACAATCTGGTCAAACTCTTCTGACTTGCGACGGATTGATTTCGTTTGCTTTTTGATTTGCTTGTGTTGTTTGTGTAATTTTGCAAGTATTGGTGTAAGTTCTTCATAAGCCACATTCTCGGCAGGATGTTCAAGGTCAAGGTTCATAAGTGGTTTAGTAACTTGTTTTGCCATTGTGAGAGAAAGGAAAACAGCAACAACGGTTGCAATAAGCATAATAACAAAAATTGCCGGAAGCATACCAATGATAAGAGCGCCTATGGTGAGTTGATTTACTGAAACACGAAGAACATCACCGCTTTCAAGTAAAACCGCCTCGTAAAAAGTCTTTTCTGTAAGAGTTGAAGATGTTCTTGCGCTGCTTCCTTTACCGCTTTGAAATGCTTCAACGATTTCTTCTCTGTCGGCGTGATTTTCCATTTCATTGGGGATTGCTTGGGTATCATAAAGAACATTACCGTCTGCATCAATAACTGTAAAACGGAAAATACTTGAATCAAAAGTTTCAAAATATTCAATACCTACCTCGTTAACCGTATCAGCAACAAGGAGAAGTTCCGCCTGCAACTGATTTTGCTGCGAAGTATTGAAATGGTTATAAAGAAAACTTGTTGCAATACCGATACTTGCGAGCAAAACAACTAACGCTACTGTGAAAATGGAGCGAAATATCTTTTTTCTCATACTTCGTTCTCCAATCTGTAACCGACACCGATTACTGTTTTTATCTGACCTCCTGCGCTGCCAAGCTTCTGACGGAGAGTTTTAATGTGCATATCAACAGTACGGGTTTCACCTATGTAATCCACACCCCATATTTCAGTCATAAGCTTATCTCTTGAAAATACTATGCCCGGATTCTCCGTGAAAAGTTTTAATATCTCAAACTCTTTATGAGTAAGTTCAACTTTTTTGCCTTCAACAATTACTTTATGCTCTTTCTCTTTAAGAGTAATTGCTCCAACAGTTGTATCATCAGTCGGAACTACTTTTGTTGTGCGACGAAGAACTGCATTTACACGAGCAACCATTTCCATAACGCCAAAAGGCTTAACGAGATAGTCATCCGCACCTGAATTAAGTCCGCCGATTTTGTCCATTTCAGTACCCTTGGCAGTTGCCATAATAACGGGAATATCCTTATAGTTGGATTCTGAACGAAGTCTTTTCAAAACTTCAATACCGTCAATCTCAGGCATCATAATATCAAGAATGATAAGCTCGGGGATTTCAGTTTTAAGAGCCTCCAGCATAGAAACACCGTCAGCAAATCCACGGGCATTAAATCCCGTTTGCTCTAAAGTGTAAATCTCTATTTCTCGGATAGTATTGTCGTCGTCAACACACCAAATCATAAATTACCCTCCTTTATGAACACCTGTTACAGAAAATTCAACCCATTCTGCTATATTGGTTGCGTGGTCACCGATACGTTCAAAGTATTTTGCTATCATAAGCAGGTCAATGGCATATTCACCATCCGCATTGTTATCGGCAATCATTTTAATTAAAGTATCTTTCATTTTTATGAAAGCATCATCAACTATATCGTCATGCTTAAGAACGGATTTTGCAAGCTTAACATCCTGTCTTACATAGGCATCGATACTGTCAGTTACCATTTTACAAGTTGCTTCAGCCATAAGCTTGAAATCATCAAATTCAGCACCTGTTTTACCATTAAGAAAAGGAATAATCTCTGCAATATCTTCTGCCTGGTCTCCGATTCTTTCCATATCAGTTATCATTTTAAGAGCTGCCGAAATTACACGAAGATCTTTTGCGACAGGCTGCTGCTGAAGCAAGAGCTTGAGACAAATGGTTTCAATTTCTCTTTCCATACGGTCAATTTCGTGACCTTGTGATTTTGCTTTTTCAGCACTTTCCAAATCACCGTTTAACAAAGCTCGTGCAACAATAGCAATAAGTTCTTCGCACTGTGCACCCATTTCAATCATCTTTTTATTCAGCAAGCCAAGTTGCTCATCAAATCTGCTTCTCATATTATCCAAACCTTCCCGTAATATAATCTTCAGTACGTTTATCTGCGGGTTGTGAGAACAATTTCTCTGTTTCATCAACTTCAATTAACTCACCAAGAAGGAAGAATGCTGTATTATCGGAAATACGAACTGCTTGCTGCATATTATGAGTAACTATGATTATAGTATACTTTTCTTTTAATTGCAATGCAAGTTCTTCAATTCTGGAAGTTGAAATCGGGTCAAGAGCTGACGTAGGCTCATCCATAAGCAACACTTTGGGCTCTACTGCAAGAGCACGAGCAATACAAAGACGCTGCTGCTGACCGCCTGAAAGACCGAGAGCATTTTTCTTGAGTCTGTCCTTTACTTCATCCCATATTGCTGCATCTTTAAGAGCTTTTTCTACGATTTCATCAAGCTTTACCTTACTAGTGATTCCGTGTGTACGGGGACCGTATGCAATATTATCATAAATGCTCATCGGAAACGGATTAGGCTTTTGGAATACCATGCCAATATCACGACGAAGTTCATTTACATCTACATCTTTGTCAAAAATGTTTCTTCCGTTATATGAAACTTCACCCTCGATTTTAACGGTTGGTATAAGGTCATTCATACGGTTAAGAGTTTTAAGAAAGGTTGATTTACCGCAACCCGAAGGACCGATAAGAGCTGTAATGCTCTTGTCGGGAATTGATATATTTATATTCTTTAAAGCCTGATTTTCTCCATACCACAAGCACAAATCTTTTGCAGTCATTATTTCGCTCATAAGCTTCTCCTTTTAGAAAAATATTTTCCTACCGCTGTGGCAGATAAATTTATAAGTAGTGTCAAAATCATGAGAATTGCCGCAATTGCGAAAGCAACACCGAATTCGCCTTCTTCTTTTGCATATACATAAAGTGCAACAGTAAGAGTAGCACCCGGACTTGCAAGTCCTTCAAAAATGCCATTAAGAGCGTGAGCAAATCCTGCAGTAAATAGCAATGCTGCAGATTCTCCGAGTATTCTGCCGACTGATAAAATGCATCCAGTTATCACACCGTCAACACACCCGGGAAGAACTACGGTGCGAATCACACGCCATTTGCCTGCACCAAGGCCAAAAGCTCCTTCACGGTAGCTTTGCGGAACAGTTTTCAAGCTTTCCTGTGTTGTACGCATTACGGTAGGCAGGTTCATAATAACGAGTGTCATAGCACCCGCAATAAGACTTGTTCCGAAATTGTTTGAAAACAGCAACATACCTACAAGACCATATATTATTGACGGAATACCTGAAAGTGTTTCTGAAGCATATTCAATCATTGTAACTAACTTTTTGTTTTTAGCATATTCTGTAAGATATATTGCTGCACCTACACCGAGAGGTAATACAATCACTAATGTAGAAAGTACAATATAAACAGTATTGAGTATATCAGGTAAAATACCGATTCTTTCAGTTAAATAACTTGGTTTTGTGGAAAGCAATTCCCATGATATATTGGGAAGCCCCTTAACTAAAACATAACCCATAAGAAAGAGTACAAGTGCCACTGTCAAAACGGTAGATATTAACATTAAGCCACGCATTAAGACGATATATAATTTTCTTTTGTTATTCATCTTATTTCTCCTTATCTCGCTTCAAGAAAAAGTTCAGCGTAGCATTAATGAGCATAATAAACAGAAACAGTACAAGTGCGATGGAGAACAAAGCATCCCTCTGCAAACTGCCGGGGCTTGAATATGCCATTTCACTTGCAACTGCTGTGGTAAGAAAACGAACGCTCTGAAACAGAGAAGGCATATTTGATACATTGCCTGCTACCATCATAACTGCCATTGCTTCACCGATAGCCCGTCCAACACCAAGCACAACGGCTGCAGCTATACCGCTTTTTGCTGCAGGCACAGAAACTCTGAAATATGTTTCTGTTGCCGTTGCACCTAATGCAAGGGAAGCATCTTCATATTCTTTCGGGACAGCATCAAGAGCAGTAACAGATACTTTTATAATATTAGGTAATATCATTACAGCAAGAACAATGATTGCCGCAAGCAAACTTGCACCGTCGGGAACTTGAAAAACTTCTCGGATTGCAGGTACAAGCACAAGCATACCGACAAGTCCGTAAACAACCGACGGAATACCTGCAAGAAGATTAATTGCAGATTCCACTACTGAGCGCACTTTTTTATTTGCAATCTTTGAAAGATAAACCGCTGTAAAAAAGCCTATAGGTACTCCGATCAATATTGCCCCCGCAGTACCGTATACACTTGTAAGAATAAATGGAAGTATGCCATATTGGGGTTCTTTAGCTGTTGATGCCCATTCTTTTCCAAATAAAAAATCAATTAAACCTATTTCTTTTATTGCAGGTAAGCCCGATATAATAAGGTACACTGTAATTAACAAAACACATCCAACAGTAATAAGACCGAGTATCAGAAAAATTCCGTGTATGATATTCTCAAACAATCTTTTTTTATTCATATAAAACCTCAATAAAAATCGGCGGCGGCACATCAGCACCGTCGCCCGAATTTCTTAGTTAGCAGGAACAACACCTGCTGCACTGATTATTTCGTTTGCCGCTTCGGAAGTGATGTAATTAAAGAATTTTTGAGCACTTTCTGAAAGAGCATTATCTTTTCGTGTTACAAGAACAAAGGGACGCTGTACAACATAACTTCCGTTTTTGATTGTTTCTTCACTTGCTGTTATACCATTAACAGTAAGTACCTTAACAGTGTTTTTAACAGATGCAAGAGAAGCATAACCTACTGCATTGGGATTGCTTGCAACCGTTGTGATAACATCACCTGTTGAAGTGAGTTCCTGACGATAATTGCATTTATCTTTTGTATCGGTAATTGATTCAAATCCGTCTCTTGTACCGCTTCCTGCTTCACGACCAATAAGAACAATTTCAGCATCATTGCCGCCAACTTCTTTCCAGTTGGTAATCTCGCCTGTATAAATTTTTGCAATTGTTTCCAGATCAAAATCATTTACAGGGTTTTGAGGGTTTACGATAATTGCAATACCGTCATAAGCAATAACAGTTGCTTCAAGACCGCTTTCTTTTTCTTCATCTTTAAGATTACGGCTTGAAAGTCCGATGTCGCATCTTCCTTCCTGAACAGCCTGAATGCCTGCACCGGAACCGGTTGCATTATAAGTTACATTGATACCGCTGTCTTCGTAAAAAGCTTCTGCCAAAGCACCAATAACCTTGTTCATTGATGTTGAGCCGTCTGTGGTTACGTTTGCCTTATTGTTGCTTCCACAGCCTGCAAAAATAGCTGTAAGCAAAACTGTTAATGCGAATAAACTAAAAATTTTCTTCATTTTATTTGTACTCCTTTGAGTTTTTTTGCAGTTTTTTCCGAACTACACTTGTATTCTATATTCGTTATGTAAAATCTGTAATCAATTTTTTGTAAAATCCGTGTAAAACAAAACAGCAGTGAGAGCGAATTCCCACTGCTGTTTTTCTGTATTTCAATATATTTATGTTTGTTGCATTAAAATTATACTTTCATTTTATTGATGTATCAATAAAAAACAATACTCAATCTCGATATTATAATTTAATAAGTAAGAATTTATTGAAAGTTAATTCTAGTTTTTTTAAGTATTTTAATCAGAACAAATCCAAGAACAAGACCTGCAATTCCTTGAACAGCATTTGCCGGTACATTTACAAGCGATTCTGAAAATCCGTACATAAAGCCTTCGAAAATATAATATCCCGAAATCATTATTATCTCAGCAAGAATGCCGCTTATTATCCGTGAAGCAGGACTGTATATTTTCTTGCAAAGTATTTTATATACAAACCAGGCAACCAATGCCATAAGTCCTTTAATTAAGAAAGTAGCAGGTGCATATACAGCATATCCTGAAAACAGGTCAGCAAGTGCTGAACCTAATCCTGCCGCGAGAAATCCATATAAGGGAGAAAGCATCCATCCTGCAGTAAGTACAATACAATCGCCTAAGTTCAAATAGCCTTTCATAGGTGACGGTATTTTTATAACCATCGTTGCTACACAGGTAAGTGCTGCAAGCAATGCAGCAACAGCGATTTTTTGTGTTGCATTTTTAATTTTCATACCAAATCCTTCTTTTCATAAAATTTTACAATAATATAGATTGAGGATAGTGTTTTTCCCTTTGACGAATTAACTTAAATTAAATCTCCTCTTGAAACTATTGTGTGAACAGTATACAATAGAACTGATAATATGGAAATAGTCAAAAAAGGAGATTTTTATATAACCAGATGAAATATGTAATTGATGAAAAAACTTCAATAGCCGCTTACCTTCAGCTGTATATTCAAATCAGAAAAGATATTACTGACGGAGTCTATGCTTTTGGAAGCAAGCTTCCGTCCAAGCGTACTGTTGCAACGGAAATTGGTGTAAGCACTGTGACTGTGGAACACGCTTACGAACTTCTGCGTGATGAAGGATATATTGAGTCCAGAGAACGCAGCGGATATTTTGTTGTTTTTTGTTCCGATGACGGATTCATTCCGATACCGCAAAATACACTTGATATCTTTGCTCAGCCTGTTCATACTCTTGAAAATTCTGATGAATTTCCGTTTTCTGTTTTGGCAAAAACAATGAGAAGAGTTATTGGGATGATAGGCGAAGGAATTCTTGTACGTTCCCCGAACTTAGGCTGCATCGAATTAAGAAAGGCAATTCAGATATATCTTGCTCAAAGCAGAGGGATAATAGCCGATGTTGAACAGATTGTTATCGGCTCAGGTTCTGAATATCTGTATAATCTAATTATTGAGTTGCTTGGAAGAGATCTTGTTTATGCCATTGAATCTCCTTCGTATAAAAAAATTGAGCAAGTATATTCTTTGTCAGAAGTTGAAGTTCAAAAACTGCCTCTTTCTCAAAACGGTATTGAAAGCGTTGCACTCAAAAAATGTTCTGCCGATGTTTTGCATATTTCTCCATACAGAAGCTATCCGAGCGGCGTAACTGCATCTGCATCCAAAAGACACGAATATTTAAAATGGGCAGAAAAAGAAGGACGTTATATAATTGAAGATGATTTTGAATCGGAATTTTCTGTTTCAAAAAAGCCGGAAGAAACATTGTTTTGCCACTCATTAAAGGATAATGTTATATATATGAATACCTTTTCAAAAACAATTTCATCATCCTTGCGTGTGGGATATATGGTGTTGCCCAAAAAGCTTTCAAAAGAATATGAAGAACGGCTTGGCTTTTACTCATGCACCGTACCAACATATATTCAGATTGTATTGGCTGAACTGATAGCAAACGGTGATTTTGAAAGACATATAAATCGAGTAAGGCGGAAAAAGAGAAAAGAACTGATAAAAAAATAACGGTTAATATGAAATTTTAAAATTTAATTCACTACAAAATATGGCAAATTCAGCTTAACAATGATTATAACGTCAATCAAAAATGACAAAAATTTTTTGAGAATAATATTGACATTTTATTTTTTGAAGAATATAATTTAGAAAAATTCAGATTAAGGTTGTTAAATATGAACTCTGCTCTTTCGTGTGCAAGTAAATATTTCTATAACTTTAGCGTAGCTTATTATTTTAGCTATGCTTATTTTGCTATGGAAAAGTTTCTTGTGAGAGTGCCAAAAGTTCTATAATCTGTTTAGAATTTTAAACATTATTTTTAAAGCCTCACTTGAAACACAATTTCAGGTGAGGCTTTTGTTTTATATTTTTTCTGAATGTGGTAAATGATTTATTTTACCAACAAAACCATGAAAACGAATGTAAAGGAGAAAAGCTATGCTGGTAGATGTAAGCAAAAAAATATTGATTGTGGGTCTTGGTCTTTTGGGCGGAAGCTATGCAAGAGTCCTCAAAAAATTCGGGTTTCATATAAGCGCAATAACGAAAGAACAAAGTTCAATAGACTATGCATTAAAAGAAGGACTGATTGACGAAGGATCAACAAATCTCGACAAAAAGATAATCGGCGAAGCTGATATCGTAATTTTTGCACTGTATCCTCACATCTTCACAGAGTGGATTGAGCAGAATCAGAGCCTTTTAAAAAGCGGTGCACTTATTACTGATGTAACCGGTGTCAAATGCAGTATAGTGTACAAAGTACAGGAAATGCTTCGCCCTGATGTGGAATTTATTGCCGCACATCCAATGGCTGGACGTGAGGTTTCGGGCGTTGAAAACAGCACTGATAAACTTTTTGCAGGAGCAAACTATATCGTTACTCCTACCGATAAAAACACTCCCGAAGCAATAGGTACTTGTATGGAGCTTGGCAGATTACTCGGATTTTCAAATGTTACGACTCTTTCACCTGAGGAACACGACGAAATGATAGGTTTTCTTTCGCAGCTTACCCATTGCATCGCCATAACTCTTATGACGTGCAACGACAAAGAAAACATGGAAAAGTTTACAGGCGATTCATTCCGTGACTTTACCCGTATCGCACGCATAAATGACCTGATGTGGAGTGAACTTTTTATAGAAAATAAAACTGCACTTCTTGAACAGATGAATCTTTTTATTGACAAATTCAATGAACTTAAATCAATGCTTGAAACTGAAGATGTTGAATCAATGAGGAAAATGATGCGTTATTCAACTGAACGCAGAGCATTGTTTGATAAAAAATAATTATTTTGGAGGCAACAAAAATGAATATGAATTTCAAACGTAAATTACCTATACCTATGGAGATAAAAGAACAGTATCCTATCACATATGAGCTTGAGCAGATGAAAGAAAAACGCGATCAGGAAATAAAAGCGATTTTTGAAGGCAGAGATAACAGATTCATTCTCATTATCGGTCCTTGTTCAGCTGACAACGATGACAGCGTGATTGATTACATATCCCGACTCAGACGAGTTCAGGACAAAGTTTCCGATAAAATCCTCATCATCCCAAGAATTTACACCAACAAACCCCGTACAACAGGTGACGGATACAAAGGAATGCTTCATCAGCCCGATCCGCACAAGGATGAAGATATGTTAAAGGGTGTTGTCGCTATAAGAAATTTACACATCAGAGCAATGAAAGAAACAGGATTTACCTGTGCTGACGAGATGCTTTATCCTGAAAACCACAGATATCTTTCTGATATACTGTCATATGTTGCAATCGGTGCAAGGTCTGTTGAAAATCAGCAACACCGTCTGACTGCAAGCGGTTTTGATATTCCCGTAGGTATGAAAAATCCGACTGCAGGTGATATTTCCGTAATGATGAATTCAATAACAGCAGCTCAGCACTCTCACACATTCATTTACAGAGGCTGGGAAGTTGAAAGTCAAGGCAATCCGCTTGCACACGCAATTTTAAGAGGATATGTCAATAAGCACGGTCAGTCAATGCCCAACTACCACTACGAAGACCTGATTCATCTTGCTGAGGTTTATGAGAAATCAGCCCTTAAAAATCCTGCTGTTATAGTTGACACAAACCATGCCAACTCGGGCAAAAAATGGATGGAACAGCCGAGAATTGCAAAGGAAGTTCTTCACAGTTGCCGCCATTCCGATGATGTTAAAAAGATTGTAAAAGGTCTTATGATTGAAAGCTATATTGAAGACGGTGCGCAGAAGCCCGAAGAAAATGTTTACGGAAAATCCATAACCGATCCGTGCTTGGGTTGGGAAAAAACCGAAAGACTTATTCTGGATTTGGCAGATATACTTTAAACCGCTTCAAATATAAAATATTGAATATTCCTGCAAAAATGCCCTCGTCAAAAACGAGGGCGTTTTTACTTTAAGCAAAACAGCTTCAATACCACTAATTGTGTTTGTACGCTTTTTCGGTGTGCAGTAATAAAGCTCAAAATCACTGTTCTAATTAAATCCTGCTTATGACAAGTATATTTACGATTTTTATAATGATTTTATATCTCTTTTTCAAAAATCAAATCTAATTCCTGAGTGTGACCCGTGCCACGTTGTTTTGTAGGAATATAACCTACATATCGCCATCCTTGTTCGGCTCGTTTGTTTATGATTGAACGATAGTCCTCAATGGAATAAATATTACCTGAGCCAAGCCCCCAACCACCGAAATCACAGCTGACGGTTTCGTATTCGTATTTATACATCATAGTTTACCTCCAA
This sequence comes from Eubacteriales bacterium, assembly GCA_045658315.1. Lineage (GTDB taxonomy): Bacteria > Bacillota > Clostridia > Oscillospirales > CAG-272 > RGIG1995. Next base: position 1,358 of record JAZOUV010000080.1, on the reverse strand, counting down.
AGCGAGTCATCTCCATAAAGCAGATTTCCGTCTTTATCGTAAATTGTTTCACCGCCGAATACGGTTTCAGCCTGAGCATTGTTTTCGGATTCAATCCAATAGTGAACAAGAGTTTTATGAATATAACCAAGTGAATCTTCGGCAATAACATATACTTTCAGTTCATCACCGTGAGCCACTTCAAAAGATTTAACATATTGTGTGTTATAAACTTCTCCTGATTTACGAACATCATTAGTAATATCTTTTCTGCTTATTTCTTTGCCGTTCACTTCTTCAACAAGTATAAATGATGTGAATGTGATAGGTGCTTTTCCATAAGCAGGTTTTGAAGAAATTCTGAAACCTGCATCAACCTGTAATTTTCCATTACTTAATTGGGAAGATGCAGACATATCAGCTTCCAATGCGGGTAAATGACGAGTAAACATATAAGAAACATCTATATCATCCAAGTATTCAGTTTTTGTTCCTTCTTCTGATTTGATAGTGAGCAACGGCCATTGATTGTAGTCAACAAATAAGCCTACATCAATAGTCCCCGTGAATTCACTTCCGCTTCTGAATAACGGAGCTGTAATTCCATCCACGGTAACAAACAGTTCAGTATTATCCGTAATCAATTTAGGAACAACAGTTAAAGAAAGTTTTACACTTTTCATATCTTCGCTCGGATCTCCGATGGAAAAGTCAACTCCCGATATAAGACTTGCTTCTTCTTTTAATTGTTTATCAACGTTATTATAGATAGAATTAATTTCATTTCTTAACATTTGTATTTCTGAATCCAAATTAGAATTTTGACTTTTGAGCTTTTTTACATCATCTGTAAGTGTTCCAATTTTGATAGCACCCAACACAAGAAAAACGGCAAGAACGATAACTATTATTCTGTTAGCGTTAGTTTGTTTCTTGTTTTCATCCATAATCAAAACCTCCTTGAGTTATAATAAAAAATAAATAAACTTCCTTAAATTAATTATATCATAACAACATCATATATTTCAACATATATAAACCTAGATGGACTAATTGTTGTTAGTCAGCAAGAAAGATAACCATAAAAAATTGTGGCATTTGTCTTAGCGAGCAATGGATTTGTACGTACAAATCCGAAATTCAGGGATTTTCACCCCTGATACCCCACAGAAAAAGCAGAAGCAGAAAAAGAAACTCAGGTGCAGCAGATATTAAAATCAGTCGCACCTGAATTGTGTTTTTAGAAATAATTATGCTGTAAAAATCAGTTTGTGACTAATGATCTCTTTGCAATCACCAGGGTGTTGTTGAATATTGACAAAATGACAAGTGCATATTTAGTAATAATCTACCATTTTATGTTTACAGATAAGTTGACA
>JAZOUV010000079.1:0-46651 GCA_045658315.1 Eubacteriales bacterium | reverse complement strand
GTGTGGTATCTTCAAATCCGACTGCAACTCCTATTTTTTCTCCAAATTCTGCCGCTTCTCTCTGTTCTGCTGTAAGTCTTGTATCGTTTCTTGTTGCCGTTCTTACCTCATCTGCTGAACGTGCAAGAAGTTTCTTTCTCGACTGAACACGCTCTGAAGTATCAGCTATGTACTGTTCTTGTGTATGTGCCGTTGTTCTTGCATTATCATCGGGAGATTTTGAATTTTCCACTTTTTTTGAAAGTACAGCTTCCCTGCCAAGCTTGGTATAATAGTCAACTTGCTCGGGAGTAGCAACATGCACGTTTTGCTGAAGCCAACCGTCCGGAAGCAGCTATACGGATTGTCGAGGACGCCAATCCCTACAATATATAGGTGAATTTTCCATAACAAAAGCAGAGTTTTTCGCTCTGCTTTTGTTATTTCTTATTTCACGAAATCAAATTCAAAATCGTACATACTTACGGTGTCGCCGTCTTTTACGCCTTTTGCTTCGAGTTTATCAAACACACCTGCATTTTTAAGCACTTTTTGGAAATACATTAGCGATTCATAATCGTCAAAATTAATTGAACCCATAAGCTTATATATCCAATCGGCCTCAACAACGTATGTTCCGTTAACGTTTTTAATAAGTATATCGTGGTTAGATTTATCATCAAGAACATCGGTTTCGGGGAAATAATCCGCTTCGTACACAATAAGAGGCGGAAGTTCTTTTAATTTATCTGCAACTCTGTGTACAAGCTCTTTTACGTTTGTTCCCGTTAATGCGGAAATGTACATAAGCTCATATCCGCTTTCTTTTACAAAGCATTCAAAGGCTTCTTTATCAAATTCGCCCTCATCACACATATCAATCTTATTAGCAGCAATTATCTGCGGTCTGTTTGCAAGGTCTTCACTGTATTCAGCAAGTTCTGCATTAATTTTTTTAATATCATCAACAGGATCACGTCCACTCATCCCCGAAACATCTACAATATGAACAAGGAGTCTGCATCTGTCTATATGACGGAGGAAATCGTGTCCGAGTCCTGCCCCCTCTGCCGCACCTTCGATAATGCCGGGAATATCTGCAGCAACAAAAGAACGCTCTTCCCCTGCATCAACAACACCGAGATTAGGAGAAAGTGTTGTAAATTCATAGTTTGCTATCTTGGGCTTTGCTGCACTTATCTTTGAAAGAAGCATTGACTTCCCAACGTTTGGAAAGCCTACAAAACCAACGTCGGCAAGCATCTTAAGTTCGAGGATAACCTCTTTTTCTTCTCCTTTAATACCGCTTTTCGCAAATCTTGGTATTTGTCTCGTGGGAGTAGAAAAATGTCGGTTTCCCCAGCCTCCTCTGCCACCTTTACAAAGTGTAAAAGGTTCGGAGTCTGACATATCTTTTATTATCCTGCCGCTTTCAGCATCACGTACTACCGTGCCGGGCGGAACCTTCAAAACAAGGTCATTTGCGGTCCTTCCGTGAAATTTCGATTTCATTCCGTCGCCACCATTTTCGGCAACAAACTTCTTGTGGTATTTATAACGTAAAAGCGTATTTTCGCCCTCATCAATTTCAAGAACTATATTACCGCCGTTGCCGCCATCGCCACCGTCGGGACCGCCGTGTGAAACGTATTTTTCACGTCTGAAAGACACTGCACCATTACCGCCGTCGCCCGCCTTTACGTAAATTTTTACTTTATCAATTATCATTAGCCTTCACCTGTGCTTTCTATACTCCAAGCATATCATTAAGCTGTTGTTCATCTATAATTTTTATACCGAGACTCTGTGCTTTTGTCAGTTTGCTGCCCGCATCATCTCCCGCCAAAACATAATCGGTCTTTTTCGATACCGAGGACGACACCTTGCCGCCGTAGCTCTCTATAAGAGCTCCCGCTTCATCACGCGACATAGTAGGCAACTTACCGGTTAAAACAAATGTCAAGCCATCAAGTATATTACCCTTTTGTTCTTCTGCTTCATAAAGAGTTAATACACCGGCTGTCTTGAGATCATCTATAATCTCTCTCGTTCTTTCTCTTGAAAAAAAATCTACTATATAATCAGCCGACACCTCGCCAATATCGTCAATTTCAGTAAGTTCCTCTTTATTTAGATTAAAAAATGCATCGATAGTTTTATATTTTTTTGCAAGGGCTGTTGCCGCAACTTCGCCTACTTGTCTTATTCCCAAAGCATAAAGCAGACGTGCGAGCCCTGCATTCTTTGAGTTTTCTATTGAATCAATCAGATTTTCAGCCGATTTTTCACCCATACGTTCAAGCGAAGCAATTTTATCCTTTTCAAGTCTATAGATATCGGCAATACTTTTTAACATACCGTTTGTATAAAACAATTCAATAATCTGAGGTCCCATACCGTCAATATTCATAGCACTCTTTGAAGCAAAATGTTCCAAAGTACGTAAAAGCTGTGCCGGACACTCTGCATTTGTGCATCTGTGGTCAGCCTCGCTTTCTTCGTGGAAGATAGGCTCGTTGCACGAGGGACATACCTCGGGCATTTCAAAAGGTACAGTATCAACCGGACGCTTTTGCAAGACAACACTTTCAACACGCGGTATAATTTCACCCGATTTGATTACAATTACCGAGTCGCCGATGCGTATATCCTTTTCTCTGATATAGTTCAAATTGTGCAAAGTTGCTCGGCTGACAGTTGAACCCGCAATTTTTACAGGCTCCAAAACAGCGTTAGGCGTTAATACCCCTGTTCTGCCGACTTGAACAACTATATCAAGCAGTTTCGTCTCTCTTTCTTCAGGGGGATATTTATAGGCTACCGCCCACTTAGGTCTGCCGCCGACTTCTCCAAGCTCAATTCTGTCGTGCAGTATATCGGCTTTTATAACGGCACCGTCTATATCAAATGAAAGATTATCACGCATTTCGCCTATATAATTTATGTGATTTTCAATTTCATTAATATCATCTGTTACAAGTGTATACGGCAAAACCTTGAAGCCTTGTTCACGTAAAAACTTCAACGAATCACTGTGTCTTTTAAATTCTTTATCACAAAACTGAACGTTAAACACAAAAATATCAAGCATTCTCTGTGCGGTTATTTTCGAGTCAAGCTGACGAAGCGAACCTGCCGCCGCATTTCTGGGATTTGCAAATCTTTCTTTTTCAGCCCTTTTTTCATTTATCTTTTCAAAAGCCTCACGTGGCATGTACACCTCGCCACGCACCTCAAGTCTGCCTTTATAATCAATAGTCAAGGGAATTGATTTTATGGTTTTAAGATTCAGCGTTACGTTCTCACCAACTAAACCGTCACCTCTCGTTGCACCCAAAACAAACTGACCGTTTTCATATACAAGAGAAACGGATAATCCATCAATCTTCGGTTCAACCGAATACATCATTTTTTCATTTTTATTGTAGAACGCTTCAAGCTCATCAAAAGAAAAGACGTCTGTGAGACTCCCCATAGGTACATTATGTTTTACTTTTTCAAACTTGTCAAGTGCTTTTCCGCCTACCCGCATTGTAGGAGAATTTTCGGATTTTAATTCGGGATATTTTTCTTCAAGCTCTTCAAGTTCTCTGAAAAGCATATCGTACTCATAGTCCGATATCTCAGGATTATCCTCGACATAATATTTTCTGCTGTGATATTCCAATATGTTTCGCAAGTATTCTATTCTTTCAGACGCTTGATTCATAATATGAATTAACACCTTTCGCTTTAATCGATAAATAAGGTAAAATATAGATATTAATTAAAATTATACACAGAAATTCCGTTGACAATACATAAACGCTCTATCATAATAATATCATAAAAAAATATATTTTGCAATATTATTCAGAAAGAAAGAGTCCTATATTTCCTTCGACGGCTCTTCCTGATTCTGCTGAGCATGGAGTGACAGATCCCTTTTTGCAGACCTTTCAAATATTATAACTAAGAACAACAAAACCACCGATCAAATAGATTCAATCGGTGGTCTTGTCTTATTTTACCCAAGCTTCAAGCCTATGGATATTAAACCCCTTTTCAGAGAAATTCTTTTCATATTCTGTCATGATGTTATCTTTGGCAAATTCACTGTTATGTAAATCGTATGTAACATTCTCAAGCCGCCAACCGTCTTCTGTAAACTGTTCGAGCGAAAACTCAAAAAGACCTGCGTTATCCGTCTTAAAAAAAACGGCTCCATCTTCTTTTAATATTTGTCTGTAAACATCAAGAAACGCCTTGTATGTCAGTCTGCGTTTGTAATGCCCCGCTTTCGGCCAAGGGTCAGAAAAATTCAAGTATATAAAGTCGACCGAATGAGGCGGAAAAACTTCAGTCAAACCTTTTGCATCGCAAATAATAAACTTAATATTTTTCAGTTCTCTGTCCCTCGCCTTTTCTGCGGCAAGAAGAATAACGTCAGATACTTTTTCAACAGCTATATAATTTATATCGGGATTTTTCTCTGCGTTTTCTATTATAAATTTCCCCTTACCGCAACCTATCTCAAGATATGTAACCTTGTTCGGCTCTAAGTCAGGTTTTTCAGTAAAAAACTCCGATACGGCTGCAAGCCTCTCAGCTCCGTGTTTCTTTTTTCTCGCTCTCATAAACAAATCCTCTTTTTTGTTAGCTTGTACATAGAATATTTATAAATACAAGATAATAATATCATTGCTTTTTTATTTTTTTGTGTTATAATAGTATTATAACATATTTTTTTACTTAAAACAACACATTACATTATTTTTTTGAGGAGGTTTTTCGCAAAGTGGAAAAGTTTATCTTCTTGGCTACAGTAAAAGACAGACTCACTGAAATGAATTTATCACAAGAATCTATTAATAAGCATGTAAAAATCTTTGAAGATTGCTTCAAGGGAAAAAATGCCGATGAAGTTGACAGCGTTATCCAAAGTGCCGGCGGAATTGAAGGAATCTTGAAATCAATATATAACCTTGAAGTTGCTAAGCAAAAAAATAATACCGGCGTTATATCTATAATTACCGAGAAGAACACATCTGAGACAGATGAAATTACGGAAGCAGCTAAAGAGTCTGCTGAAAACACGTCGTCCCCTCTCAAATCAGAAGCTTCCGATACACCTAAGGATGATTTTTTAGCCGAAACTGACGTTGCTTTTTCCGAGGAAACTAACACCGAAAAAGCATCTGAGCAAAACGATAACGACAGTCCCACAATGGAAATACCCAAAGCCCCCAATATTGACCAACATATCCGTGAAGCCGAGGAAATGAGCGAAACCTTGGAAAGAATCCCTGTAGTCGATGTCAACAACAACGAAGAATACTCAGCTGAACTTTCCGACTATGATTTCGAGATGCTTTTTGAAGAAAAGCTTTCAAAAACTGAAGCTGTAATAAAAAACCTCAGAGAAAAAATGACAGATAAGACATACAAAGCAACCCTTCCGATTGCCATAATTGCTACAACTCTTATTTTTGCTTTCGTTTCTGCACTTTTTCCTGTTCTAATTGCTACCGCAGTTTTATTCTCGGTTGCATATATATGTATTTTGGTTGCAGGCGTATGTTTTGCTTTAGTGCCCATCGGCTATGGAATTTATATGTGCTTTAAATCAATGCCCATTGCTCTTTATGAATTGGGTATTGGAATTATTTCCTCGGGAGTTACAATGCTTTTAAGCATATTGCTCTACAATTATGTAAAAAGACTTGTTCCCTACCTCATCAAACAATTAATCAAGTTGTTTAAATTCTGTATAAAATTAACAAAAAAATATTTCGGAAAACAAGCAAAGGAGGAAGCGTAAAATGAAAAAGACCTCTATAGTTTTCCTCGTTATTTCAGTCCTCCTCATAATAACCGGTTTTGTAATAAGAAACAAGGGCTCTAAATTGGCTGAAGAAAAGAACATCGATTTATTCAGACAGGAACTAACCGAGAATGGCGATTTTGTTGAAACAATAGAATTTTCCGTTGAAAACACCAACAAAATAAATGTAAACCTCAAAGACACAGAAATCAATGTTATAGGAAATGCAGAAAAAAACTACATTGAATTATTTAACTTTAACACCCTCGAATATTCAGCATACCTAAACAACCGTTCATTTAACATTGAAAATGATTTATTATCTTCCATTTCCGGTAGAGCCGAAAGCGGAAATATATCCTTTAACGGAGTAAGAGACTTCGTTCGCTTTGACAAGCACAACAAAGATAAGAAAATCAATATATATCTTGCAGAAAATTCCAATGTTAAAATATTTGATATAACCATTGAAAAAGGCAATATATCGTTTAGTCAGATGAGCCAGATATGTGATTATACAGTCAAGTTAAACGACGGAGATGTTTCTATCACTAATACTCCTATTGTATCATTGGCAGACCTGAATATCAAAAAAGGAAACGTTAAATTAGACAACTCTTATCTTGCAAACGCAAAAATAAAGATTGAAAACGGAAATATCGACTTTTCTACACCTTCCAATTATATATATGATTACGAAATAGAATCGGAAACAGGTGAAATAAATATCAACGGTGAAGTTCACAAGGGTGTATTTACACTCGAAAACGAAGAAATGAACGGTATTTTCATCGCACACGTTGGTGTAGGCAACGTAAATATAACCGCAATTGCACCTCCGGCAACAGAAGAAATAACAAATCAAACTCCGAATGCATAAAATTTTAAAATCTGTCAATCATAATATTGCTCAAATTTTAATATTAAGGAGCTGAAAAAAATGCTTGACAGAATTTCATTGATTTTGCTTATCGTCGGCGGTCTTAACTGGGGCAGTATCGGTTTATTTAAATTCGATATTGTAAGTTGGCTTTTTGGCGGTCAGACAGACCTCATAAGCAGAATTATATACACCGTAGTCGGACTTTCGGCAATATGGTGCGTTTCTCTTCTATTCAGAAGACGGGAAGAAATTTTTGAAGAAGACTAAAAATGGGAGCTGTAAAACAAGCCCCCAAAAAAAGAAAGACTATGAAAACTCAAAAACGAGAGGACATAGTCTTCTTTTTTTATATAACACACTTGATAAAAAAACAAAATTGAACACGAGTTTATTAGCCTATTTTTCACGACGCTTTTTAATTCTCATTTTCAAGAAATTCATAAAGCTCTAAAAGCCTGTTTTCAAGGGCTTCTTTCTTTTCCCATAGCTCGGCAGATTTCATATAGTCGGTAGCACATTCTTCGATAAGCAGTTCTGTTTCCTCAAGCTGTTTTTCGATTTGGGCAGATTCATCTTTTGCCTGTTGAAGTCTTCTTTCCCGCTTTCTGAGCTCGGCAAGCTCTTTTTTGTTTTGAAGATAATTTTCTTTTGAACTCGTCTGAGTTTCAATTTTAATTTCAGCATTATCGACTTGTTGCAGATTTTTCTTATATCTGCAAAACTCTTCAAATGTACCCAAGAAGTCGGAAACTTTCCCGTTTTCAAAATTAAGGATACGGGTTGCCAGTTTAGACAGAAAATACCTATCATGAGATACGGCAATAATTGTGCCGTCAAAATCCAACAACGCATTCTCCAGAGCCTCTCTTGAATTAATATCAAGATGGTTTGTTGGCTCGTCCAAAATCAAGAGATTCATTTTTGAAAGAATCAGTTTACACAGGGTCAGCCTCGCTTTTTCACCGCCGCTTAACATTGATACCCTTTTAGATATATCGTCACCTTTAAACAAAAAAAGTGCAAGTGCATTTCTTACTTCCGTTTGTGTCAGATTTGCGTAAGAATTCCATAATTCATCAAGAACAGTGTTATCTTCGTTTAATTCCTGGTTTTCCTGATCATAATACCCTACTTTAACATTGTAACCATATTCCATTAAACCGGCATCCGCACGAAGCTTTTCAGCAAGTATTTTTATAAGAGTAGACTTTCCGCATCCGTTCTGCCCCGTTATAAACACGTGCTCTCTTTTATGTATTTCAAAAGAGACATCGGAAAACAGCCGCAGAGTTCCGTAAGCTTTTGACAAGCCCTTTGCCTTTAAAACGTCATTACCGCTTTCAGATGAAGTATTAAAGTGCAGCCTAATGCTCTCAGGAAGACTTTCGGGGCGTTCAACTCTAACCATCTTATCAAGAAGCTTTTGCCTGCTCTCAGCCGCAATAATGTTGCGTTCGCGGTTCCAACGTCTTTGCTGTTCAATATAACTTTCTATACGGGCAATTTCTTTTTGTTGATTTTTATAATGCCTTTCCTGTATCTCTCGGTCAGTTTTCTTCTGTTCCACATACTGAGTATAATTTCCGTTATAAATATGGCTTTTTCCGTTTTCTATCTCAAGGATCTTTGTGGCAGTACGGTCAAGAAAATAACGGTCGTGAGAAATAATCAAAACAGTTTTTTTGTATGACCGAAGAAACTCTTCCAACCATTCAACAGAATATGTGTCCAAATGGTTTGTAGGCTCGTCAAGCAGCATAATATCGGGCTCACGAAGAATAAGTCTGACCATGGCAAGTCTCGTTTTCTGACCGCCGCTTAATTTAGATATACGGGTATCCCACATAGATTCATCAAAACCCATATGTTTCAAAGTCCCCTTTACTCTTCCGCGAAACTCAAATCCGCCCTCTTTTGTAAAACGGTCATGCAAGGCAGCATATCTGTTTGCAATAGAATTATTTCCGTTTTCTATTTCGCGACGCAAGAATTCAAGTTCCTTTTCCATTTCAATAAGCGAACCCTTTGCGAGCATGGTTTCACTGAGGACAGTGCCGCTTTCTTCAAATGCACTTTCCTGAGCTAATACTCCAATTATTTTATCTTTTGCAATATATACGTTACCTTCCGTCTGAGTATATTCGCCCGTAATGATGCGAAAGAGCGTAGTTTTCCCTGCTCCGTTCACACCGACTATACCTAATCTTTCCCCTTCGTTCAGTGCAAAAGAAACCTTTTTTATAACCTCTTCGCTGCCGAAAGTCATATTTATGTTTTCACAAGATATACTGATCATTTGTCATCTCCGTAAAAAAAGGGCTTGTTAAAATATAAGCCCCCTTTTCGGTAAATAAAAATTATTCTTCCGCTGTTTCTTCCTGCTCAGCGTCAAGCTCTTCGCCGCACTTAGGGCAGTAAAACATTTCTTTGGATAGCTTTTCACCGCATTTTTTGCAAAGCTTTGTATCATTTATAACATTAGCCTGGGTATTAAGTCTCTCAATTTCGACGATAGATTTTTCAATCTTATCATAGGCTAAAGCAATCTTTTTGTCATCGAACTCTGCGTTTTTCATTTGGTTGTAATAGAGTTCGCCCATCTCTTTGTACGCGTCTTCCAGTTTTGCTTTTTCACGCATCAAGCAGTATTTCACCTTAGCGAGTTCCGATAGTCTACCCGTTTCTTTTGCGGTGAAATTTGCCGCATCGGATACTTTTTTATATACTTCATCCCAAAAATCCATAGTCATACTCCTTTACAAATTTTCTAATAATATTATAACGTTTTTTGGCTCTACTGTCAACAATTAAATATCAGCTTCAGCCAAGTATTCATTTCCGTGAATGGTTATAAAACGCTTTCTTTCGGCAAGATTATCGCCCAAAAGTGTCTCGAATATTCTTTCGGTTTCCTCTGCATTGGCAGGTTCAACCTTGATCAACCTTCTTGTAGCGGGATTCATAGTGGTCTGCCACATCATGTCGGGCTGGTTTTCACCAAGCCCTTTTGACCTTTGCAGTGTATATTTGGATTTGCCGAGATTTTTAATTATTTCGAGCTTTTCGACCTCGTTATAGGCGAAATAAATATCATCTCCACAAGTTATTTCAAACAAAGGGGATTCCGCTATATAAACCCTGCCCTCTTTAATAAGAGTAGGCAAAAGCCTGTAAAACATGGTAAGAATAAGTGTTCTTATCTGAAAACCGTCCTCGTCGGCATCGGTACAAATAATAATCTTCGACCAGTTTAATGAATCAAGATCAAACGGAACAATATCGCCCTTAACCTTAGTGTTGATCTCGACACCGCATCCGATAACCTTTAAAAGATCAATGATAATATCATTTTTAAATATCTTGTCATAAGTGCTCTTCAAACAGTTAAGCGTTTTACCTCTGACAGGGATAATAGCCTGATACTCGGCATTCCTTCCCAGCTTACAAGAGCCCATAGCGGAGTCACCCTCAACGATATAGAGCTCACGCTTTGTTCCGTCCTTGGTTCTGCAATCAACGTACTTTTCGACACGGTTTGCTACATCCATAGTACCGGTAAGCTTCTTTTTGAGGTTAAGTCTCGTTTTCTCTGCATTTTCACGGCTTCTTTTATTAACAAGCACCTGATTTGCAAATCTTTCGGCTTCAATGGGCTTTTCTTTAAAATACACCTCAAGATTTCGTTTTAGGAAACTTGTCATACTATCGGCAATAAAAGCGTTATTAATAGCCTTTTTGGTTTGGTTAGCATAAGAAGTCTGTGTTGAAAAGCTGTTTGAAACCAAAACAAGACAGTCTTCAATATCGTTAAAACTGATTTTACTTTCGTTTTTTAGGTATTTTCCCGAATTTTTTAAGAACTTATCAACCTCGTACAAAAAAGCATTTTTGACAGCCTTGTCAGGTGATCCGCCGTGTTCAAGAAAGCTGGAGTTGTGATAATATTCAATAGCTTTATTGGTATTTGAAGCACAAAAGGCAATTTCCGCTTTAAGATTATAATCTTCTTTATCTTCTCTGTCCCTTCCCTTATCTTCATAGCTCCAAAGAATTGGTTGAGTCAGAGGATTTTCACCGGCAAGCTCAACAACATAATCGGAAATACCGTTTTCATACAAAAATTCATAAACATCGAATTTACCGTTTTCGTTTTCAAATTTAAGCTCAAATTTGATTCCTGCGTTAACAACCGACTGTTTTTTCAACATTTCGGTAAAAAAATCAAGAGGAATATTTATATCGGTAAAAACATCAAGGTCAGGCTTCCACTTTACGATAGTACCGTGTTTTTTGTCCTTCTTTTCCATTTCCCTAACGGTGAATTTTCCGTGAGGCTTACCCTTTTTAAAGTTCATCTCAGACACTTCGTTCCCCTTGAAAGAACGAACCTTCATATATTCGGAAGAATACTGAGTAGCACAAGCACCGAGTCCGTTTGTTCCCAAAGAGTATTTATAGGCACCGTCAGCATTGTTAAGATATTTACCGCCGGAATACAAATCATTGTACACCAGATCCCAGTTATATCTCTTTTCCTTTTCGTTATAGCCCAACGGAACTCCGCGTCCGAAGTCCTCAATCTCTATCGAATGGTCGGCAAAAACAGTAATAATAATCTTATCACCGTATCCCTCTCGTGCTTCATCGACAGAGTTGGATAATATTTCAAATACAGAGTGCTCACAGCCTTCAAGCCCATCCGAACCGAAAATTACAGCAGGCTTTAACCTGACTCTGTCAGCCCCCTTCAGACTTGATATACTGTTGTCATCATAAATAACCTTTTTTTCTGCCATTTATAACCTCCAAAACCCATCGAATGAGCGAATTTCCAATAATTCTATTGAAATATTATATTATTTTTTCGATATTTTGTCAAGACCCCACTTGTTTTCAAGAACACTTATGGTATAATGAATATAGCTTATTTATCGGAAGGGATAAAATTATGTTAGAAATAATGATAAAGGTTGTAAAAGAAGCCGCTCAAATAATGCTTAATGCACACAATATAACAGATTATACCGAAAAAAAGGGAGACCGAAACTTTGTTACTGTCTTTGACACAAAGGTACAGCATTATATCCAAGACGAGATGAAAAAACTCTACCCCGACATAAGATTTCTGGGAGAAGAAGAGGGCGAAGATAAATGCGACCCATACAATGGATATTGTTTTATATGCGATCCAATCGACGGGACAGCTAATTTTAGGCGTACTTACAAGCACAGTGCCATATCTCTTGCTCTCGCAAAGGACGGAGAAATAATATGCGGTATAGTTATAAATCCCTATCAAGACGAAATGTTTTACGCCGAAAAAGGCAAAGGTGCATTTCTGAACGGCAAACCTATCACCGTTTCAGATACTTGCCTGAAAGACTCCTTTGTCGGCTTTGGAACTTCATTATATTATCCCGACCTTATCGACAAAACAATGGCAATGCTGACAAGAATCATGCCCGATTGCGAGGATATTCGCAGAACGGGCTCGGCGGCATTGGATCTGTGTTATACCGCATGCGGAAGACACGATATGTTTTTTGAACTCAGCCTTTTTCCGTGGGATTATGCGGCAGGCATAATAATCATAGAAGAAGCAGGCGGCATTATAACAAACCGAGACGGCAACAAACCGCCTTTGCATAAATGCTCTGAGATCTACGCAGGTAACAAGAATGTATATAAAGAGTTTTTTGACAAAAACTACTTTATATGAATAGAACAACAAACGATCCGCTTAAATACAAAAATTATATCGCTTATCTTTATGCAAATGCCAAAAACACCACTGCTGTCCACAAAATAAAAAGTGTCTACAAATTTTTGCGAAAATATATTCTTGTGGGAAAAATTTTCCGATATATACGGATAATATTTATTTGGATACAGACGGGAGCATATTTCTTGCTAATATCCACTGCGATATTTATTCTTCTCCCTTTGGTATTGGTATCAGTCTTAGGATTCTGTATCTACACCATGGTTATGCACAAAAAAAATAATAAATATTTTTCAAGCCTTATTAAAAAAAACAAGGTCTGCATAATATTTAAAGAAAACGAAAATGAAATTACAGATATTTGTGCCACTTCAGACATACACATATTTGTAATAACAAGCCCGTTTACTCAGCTTACCGAGTGTGTAAAAATGATTGACAAGCAAACCTTTTGTATAAGTATGAGCTATTTTTATTCTTTAAAAAAGCATATACTTGATAAAAATAAGTCAAATGTAATATACAATCACAAAGAGGTGATATCTTGAAAAAAATATTAATCTGTATTTTATCGGCAATAATTTTATTATTCTTTATATCCTGTGAAAACAAAAACACACAAAAGGACAAGGCTGAACATGAATCATCTCCAAACAATCCGGCACCGGAAGAGATGGAAGATAAGGAAATGGAGCCTATACCTGAAATTGAAGTTATTAATTACGAAAACATAAAAGCCATGTGGCTGTCCCAGTTTGATTTACAAAATATATATACAGATCAAGGCGTACAACGTCAAAAAGATGATTTTCAAGCTAAAATAAAAGCAGTTCTGACAAATGTTAAATCAAATGGATTCAATACCGTATTTTTACAGATTCGCCCCAACGCGGACAGTTTTTACCCCTCACAATACTATCCGTCATCAAAATACGTTACGGGTGATTATAAAAATGATTTTCTCTATGACCCGTTGCCCGTAATACTTGATGAAGCACACAAGTTAGGGCTTTCCATTCACGCCTGGATAAATCCTCTCAGAGCGATGACGAGCGAAGAAATACAATCTGTACGCGAGAACTTTTTAATAAAAAAATGGTATAAAGAAAAATACGGAACTTTTTTGGTTGAATTTAGCGGAAGGTATTACTTGAATCCCGCATACACGGAAACAAGACAGCTTATAATTGACGGGGTAAAAGAAATAGTAGAAAACTATAATTTTGACGGCGTACATATGGACGATTATTTTTACCCCACTACATCGGAGAACTTTGATTTAGCTTCATACACGGAATACAAGTCAAAAGGCGGTACTTTAAGTTTAAAACAATATAGATATGACAATCTAAACAAGCTTGTTTCGGGCATATACTCTGCTGTTAAAGAAAAAAGCGACCAATTACTCTACGGTATAAGTCCCGAAGGCAACATGTCAAATGCAACCGATAAAGCATACGCTGACGTATATACCTGGTGCAGCGAAAAAGGCTATATAGACTATATCAGCCCGCAAATTTATTTCGGACTTGAACATCAGACCTGCCCTTTTGACAAAACTTCAGAAAAGTGGGCAAGTATAATAAAAAATGAAGATATAAAACTCATAATCGGTATGACCTTCGGAAAAGCTTTATCTAAAACAGATAAATGGGCAGGAAACGGCAAGGGTGAATGGGAAGAAAATTCCGATGTTATGAAGAGGTGTCTTGAATACACCGAGAATATAGATAAATGCTCGGGTGTTTCGGTCTTTTGCTATCAATATTATTACGAGCCGCTAACAGGTGCTGATGTCGAAGAAACAAAAACCGAAAGGGATAATTTTACACCTATCCTAAAAGATATTCAATGGAATTAAAAAAACTATTGAAAGAATAAGCAGAATATGATATAATGTAAAAAAATGTAAACAAAAAATTATTTTTAATTGAAAGAAAGAGTACATAATGGAAAGTTTAAGACAAAAAAAGGGATTTATATGCGATATGGACGGTGTTATCTATCATGGTAACTACCTGCTCCCCGGTGCAAAAGAATTTGTAAAATGGCTTGTTGACAACGATAAGAGATTCTTGTTTTTGACCAACGCAAGCAACAGAACCCCCGAAGAACTGAGACAAAAGCTTCTGCGAATGGGACTTGACGTTGATGCATCACACTTTTACACAAGTGCTCTTGCTACAGCAAAATTTTTACAACTCCAAAAAAAAGGCTGTTCTGCTTTTGTTATCGGTGATGCAGGTCTTTACAACGCCCTTCACGATGCAGGCATAACGATGAATGATATTGATCCCGACTATGTTATCATAGGTGAAACAGCACAGTATAATTACGAAAACATAACAAGAGCTATGCGTCTTGTAAACAACGGAGCAAAGCTTATAGGAACGAACACCGACTTGACAGGTCCATCTGAAACCGGTCCTATTCCCGCTTGCCGAGCTCTCGTTGCCCCAATAGAAAGAACAACCGGCAAACAGGCTTATTATGTAGGAAAACCTAATCCTCTTATGATGAGAACGGGACTTCGCATACTCGGTGTACATTCGGAAGATACAGCTATGATAGGCGACAGAATGGATACGGACATTATTGCCGGAATCGAAAGCGGTCTTGACCCCATACTCGTTCTTACCGGAGTTACAGACCTCTCCAACATTAATCAGTACCCCTACAGACCGAGACTTATACTCAATTCTATCGGCGACATTGCTGCCGAATAAAAAGGAGATTATACAAATGAGTTCAGCAGATATAGCTTTTATTAACACCTGCAAGGATATACTTGAAAACGGCTCCTGGGTAAAAGACGAAAAGGTGAGACCACATTGGGAAGATGGCGAACCTGCATATACAATAAAGAAATTCGGCGTTGTAAACAGATACGATCTTTCAAAAGAATTCCCTCTTATAACGATTCGCCCCATTTCTTTGAAATCTGCTGTTGATGAAATCCTTTGGATATGGCAAAAGAAGTCAAACAATATAAATGACCTTAACTCTCACATCTGGGACAGCTGGGCTGACAAAAACGGCTCAATTGGAAAGGCATACGGTTATCAGATGGGGGTTAAACATAAATACCGTGAGGGAGAATTCGATATGGTCGACAGAGTTCTTTTTGACCTGAAGAATAATCCCTGCAGCCGCAGAATTATGACTAACCTCTACAATTTTGCAGACCTGCACGAAATGGCTCTTTATCCCTGTGCCTACAGTATGACGTTTAATGTCGTTGACGGTAAGCTGTGTGCCATTCTCAATCAGCGTTCCCAGGATATGCTTGCGGCAAACGCTTGGAATGTTGCTCAGTATGCAGCTTTAGTTATGATGTTTGCACAGGTTTCGGGATTTGAGCCCGGCGAACTCGTTCATGTTATTGCAGATGCTCATATTTACGACAGACATATACCGATTGTTGAAGAGCTTATTAAGCGTGATGTACACCCAGCCCCTCAAGTTATACTTGATAAATCAATAACCAACTTCTACGACTTTACTCCCGAGAGCTTCACCGTTGACAACTATGTTCACGGAGAAAAAGTAGGAAAGTTCCCTGTTGCCGTATAAGGCTGATATTTGAAAGGAAGATTAAATGATGAAACTTATAGTTGCTGTAGATAAAGATTGGGGTATCGGGTATAAAGGCGATCTTCTCGCCCGAGTCAGAGCAGACCTTATGAATTTCAGAGATTTGACTTCGGGTAAGATTGTTATTTTAGGGTCAAATACCTTAGCAACTTTCCCGGGCGGAAAAGCTCTAAAGAACAGAACTAATATAGTTCTTCACCCATCGGAAGAATATCACCCCGAGGATACCACGGTTGTTCATTCTATCGAGCACCTGCTTGAAGAAATAAAGAAATACAACACAGACGATGTTTATGTTATCGGTGGAGCAAGTGTCTATAAACAGATGCTTCCCTATTGCGACACAGCCTACGTTACAAAGTTTGATAAGTCGTTTAAAAAAGATGTATACTTCCCTGACCTTGACGAAGATAATAACTGGAAATTAGTTTGGACGGGCGAAAAACAAATAAGCGATCCCGAAAAAGACACCGAAGCAAACTTAGAATTTTATTTTACGGAATATAAAAGGATTTAACAAAAAAGTAATTTATTAAATATTTTTCTGTCCTATTCCTGTCGGCAGGTTGGATTGAAGTAGAAAAAGCACCTTTTCTTCTTTTGCGTTAATAGAGAAAAGATGCTTTTT
The DNA here is from genome assembly GCA_045658315.1 of Eubacteriales bacterium. Classification (GTDB taxonomy): domain Bacteria; phylum Bacillota; class Clostridia; order Oscillospirales; family CAG-272; genus RGIG1995. Next base: position 30,042 of record JAZOUV010000079.1, on the reverse strand, counting down.
TATTTAAAATTGACTACTTACCGATTTCTACACTTTTGCTCAGTGCAAACGAATAAATGACTGTTTTATCAACGCTTCTGCCAAATAGTTTTTTGCAGGCTTCGGCATAATATGAAAGCTGTGTTTTATATCTTTCGATAAGTGTTTTTTCGGCATACCCCGATTCGATGTCTTTTTCCGAAAACCAATCTGTTTTGTAATCGGCAAGAACAAGTTTATCATTCTCATCAATATACAGAAGGTCAATTACACCTTGAACAAGTACGCACTCATCTGCGTACTTTTCTTTTAAAACACCGTCTTCCGTAAAAGCTGACGCAGGAAGTTTTATGTTAAACCTTCTTTCACGCCATACTTTTTTTGCCCCTAAAAGAGAACGGAATAAATCACCTTTAAAAAATTCACTTACTTTCTCTATATTTACAAGCTCTGCATTGCGTTTGTCTATGAATCCTTTTTCTGTGAGTCTCAACAGTTCGGCTTCAACTCCGTTTTTACAAACATTATCAATATCACAAAACTGCATAAAGACGTGTGTAGCCGTTCCTCTCTCCGCACCGGTCGCCCTTTCTTTTTCAGGAAGCACAAATTTAGGCTTTACATACATAGAAGGAGCAATAGGTTCGGTTTCCGTCGTGTATTCATCAAGCACACCGGGATAAAGCTTTGAAACAGCAAGCTTTGAAGGCAATACGGTCAATTCAGCGTAAGGATATTTAAAAGACAGCCTTTCTTCTATTTTGTCTTCAATCTCCTTTATACGTGCTTCATCGCAAGCTTTAGCAATTTCTTCATCCAAAACCACCTCATCGTCAATATCGGGCGAAATAAATTCAAGCTCATAGTCGGAATAGTCAGATTTAAGAATTCCCCACAGAATAAGCTCTGACATATTTTTCGCTTCAAGCAAAATATGCCTTGATATATGACGCTCGGCGGAAGCTATACATTCTATTACCTCTTTTGCCTTTTTCAAAGCCGACGTAATGATAAGCCTCTTTTTTGCACGAGTCAAAGCAACATAAAGAACACGCATTTCTTCATCCAAAGCATCCTCGTGTACAGCAATCTCAGCAGCACTTCTCGGCAAAGTATTAAACTTACCAAAGGACGTTTCATCACGAAGACGCAAGGTCAAGCCGAAATCCTTATGCATTATATATGAGTTTCTTTCATCACTCCTGTTAAACTGATGGGCAGTATCACAGAAAAAAACAGTATCAAACTCAAGTCCCTTGGAATTGTGGACAGACATAATATTAATAACGCCTTTTCCCTCTCCCGTAAGACGTGCATTGGACAGCTTAGTTTTTTTCTCAAGAACATCATTTAAAAAGAGAATAAAATTGTAAAGTCCCTTAAAGCTACCGTTTTCAAACTGACGTGCATATTCATAAAGCAAGAGCAGATTGGCCTGTCTTTCAATATCGGAGTCTTTGTTCTTTTTTCCCGAAAGCAGTTCAACGATGTGCGTATCATTATAAATATACCTTACCAATTTGTCAACAGGACAGCCTTCGGCATATTTACGCCATTGCTTTAATTTCAAAAGAAAGTGACAGCATTTTTCATCTGATGTATCGTTATAAAATTTTTGCAAAGCATTAAACAATGTACCTTTGGGTTCATATCGGCGAATTGATGTTAATTCAGACAACGAAAATCCGAATATAGGACTTTTTAATACCCCCGCAAGATAAATATCTCTGCTTGGATTATCAACAGCATTAAGCAAACAAAGCATCAGAAGAACTGCATCGTTCTCGAAAAAATCTCTGTCAACTTGGTTAAAGCTGGCAATCTTTCTCTTTTTCAGTGCTTCTTCAAAATAAATAGTGTTGTTGCGTGAGCGAAAAAGCAATGCTATATCCGATGGGTCAGTTCCCTGCTTCACCATTTTTTCAATTTCAGAAGCAACAAATTCAGCCTCTCTGACAACACCTTTTACATCATCATTATCTTCCATAAAGCAAAGTCTTACTTTATAGTCTTGTTCACCGTCTTCATATACTTTTGAACAAACAAGTCTGTCTCCTTCGGTATAAGGTGCTTTTCCACTGTTATTCTTGAAAAGAACCTCAAAGACTGCATTTGAAAAATCGATAACAGTTCTGTCACTTCTAAAGTTGTTAGATAAATAAAGTGTAACACCGTCAGAATCGGGACATTCATTTTTTTGTGAAGATATTTCGGGAAACACCGTTCTGTATCCCGAAAAAAGTCCCGGTTCAGAGCCTCTGAAACCATATATGCTCTGCTTTATATCACCGACCATGAATCTGTTTGTCGGTGTACTAAGTCCCGAGAATATCTTATCCTGAAGCTCGTTAACATCCTGGTACTCATCAATAAAGATATATTTATATTTTTCTTTTATACTTTTTGCAAGTTCACTCGGGATTGTACATGCCTTATCATCATAAAGAAGACGTAACGCAAAAACTTCAAGATCATTGTAATCAAGAAGCCCCCTGCTTTTCTTTTCCTCTTTATACATTCCGTCAAAAGCAGAAAGAAAAGCATACATATTTTTGCAAACTTCGGCTGTACGTGCGAAATGGGATTTGACCACACTTTCGGAAAAAGCAAAATAACTCGCAGAAGCCCTATTCATTTTGTCCCAAAATTCAGCACGCATTGCTCTATAATGATCCGATTGTGCTGTTTGATACTCTGTTTTAACACTGCCGAGCTTGGTTTTTATATTACCGAAAAAACACTCGGCAAGCTCTGTATATCCCGTTTCTTCGACAGAAGAAATGATTTTATAACAAACACGTCTGTCTTCCTCAAAAGCAGGCAAATAAGCTTTTGCAAACCTTTCATCTGTCTGAAAATAATTACACGCACTTTCAAGCTGTTCAAAATAATATACAAATGTTCTTTTTAGGTATTCTCTTATTTTGCACCCCCATTTGGTTTGAAGCGGGTTTAATGAAGAACCGATTTCAAGCTCGGTTGCACATTCATTCAACAATTCAAGTCCCAACGGAAAATTACGCAAATAATTATACACACTTGAAAAGACAACGGGAAGACTGTCGTCTTTTTTTGCCTGTAAAAAGTTCTCTGTAAAATCCGCAAAGTCGGTTATTGTCTCCGAATAAAGACCACCGTAACACGAATCTATCAACTCATTCATAATATTGTTGCAGATAAGTGCAGCTTCGCTTTCGTCTGCTATACGAAGGGTTGCAGGCAATTCAAGATTTTGAAAATGAGTTTTTACAAGATCGGCACAAAAAGAGTGGATCGTGCAAATTTTTGCTTTGCCGAGGTTAAGAAGCTGATTTGAAAGATGCTTGTTGGAGGGATCTTCTTTTAACGCTGAAAAAACAGCACTTGATATACGTTCTTTAAGCTCCGTTGCAGCCGCTTTTGTAAAGGTAACAACAAGGAGCTCGGAAACATCAACAGGTGACTCGGAGTCGGTAACAAGATTGATTATTCTTTTGGTAAGCACGGCAGTTTTGCCCGAGCCCGCTGCCGCAGACACAAGCATAGTATGTCCACGCAGTTCAACAGCCTTACGTTGTGCAGGTGTTAACTCAAACTTACTGCTCATCATCTTCCTCCTTATCCAAGCGTCTGCATATAGGCTTCATTTTACAGTATGTGCATGGGCTTTCGGTCTTGTTTTTCATTTCCATAGGCTGAGCTTTTACACTGCCCGACTTTATATCCGATGCTATTTTGGTCAATATACCGTCAATTTGGCGTGACAATTGACCAAACTCTTCTATAGATTTAAGATACTTTGTATTGCTCAGATTTCCGTTTTTATAAAGCTTGACAGGAATATACTTTTGCTCAAGATTTTTATCCATCGCTTTAAGTATCTCTATGTCATTTATAAGCATTCCCACTCTTCCCACACTGTTTGATGCAATAGTATATGCATTTTGTATATCATCGTCGTTTTCAATAGTAAAATCGGGAGCCTTTGCGGCAAAGTAAAGTATTCCCGCAGGCAAGATATCACCCTCGCATTTAATTCTGTCTTTAAAATCATTTTTCTTGGTGTTCCAGATAGCAAAAAGGTATAAAAGCATCTGTAGATTTAACCCTTTTTCTATGTCATCGGGCGAAAAGGTCTTTGTTCCCGTTTTATAGTCAACAATACGAATATAAACATCTTTGCCTTTTTTGAAGGTATCTACCCTGTCAACTATTCCCCTCATATAAAGCTTTGTACCATCTTCAAGGTCAATCTCATAAGGCTCGACACCATTTTCGTTTTCGTGAGAAATTGGCATTTCAAAAAATTTGGGAACAAATTCACTTTGGCGAAATTCCGCCAAAATATTGTGAACAAGGAGCATCGTCGTTCTCTTTAAGCGTTTGATAAGGTGCATAAACCTTTGGCTGTTCTCGGGGATTCCCTGACACGCATTTTTCACGTAATCGTTTATTATTTGATTGATAAGCCGCTCAATCTCATCTTCGTTCATATCGGTGTTAATGCCATTTTCAGTAGCAATTTCAGACATAAAACGTTCAAGAACAATGTGAACGAAATTACCTATATCATTACTTCTGAAAACAGCTGCCTTTTTTTCTTGAAGCTTGAGTATATATTTGCAGTGATATTCAAACGAACATTTAACATAGCTGTCGATCCTCGACTGACTGGTAGACATATTCCCTTTGTATATTTCGCCGGCAAGTGCACTGTCTATATCCGATACCCCCGCTTCAAGCGGAGTATCAAAATAATCAACTATATCAGCAAAGCCGTCATTTTTTTCAAAATATCTCTGCAAAGCCAGTCCCGTTTCGTTATCCCTGTTTAATGCTAAAAGCTTCAAAGCAATGCTTTTGCCTTGAATTTTTTCTTCCGGCGGAATATTTGAATAATTAATCACAGGCTTTTCATTCAAAAGATAATTCACTCTTGAACCAACAACCGATATGTTGCTTGAAGCACCTTTGAGATCGGAACCGCAATAGGTGAGAGTAAGGCTTTGTTTTGCCGATGAAATTGCCCTATAGAACCAATACAGCTCATCAGCCGTCTGCCTATCGCTTCCGGGACTCAATTCCACATCAACAGATTTCAATATATTTTTTTCATTATCGCTGAAAATACAGTTTTCTTCGGCAGTTTTAGGAAAGACGCCCTCATTTACACCCAGCAAATAAACGTGCGGTACGCTTCCCGTGCGTAACATGGATGCACTTCCGAGTATAACCTGGTCAACACTTGCAGGGATAGTTCCGATATCTATCTTGCTGAGAACAAGTTCTATGATTGTTGCATAGACCGAGCCGTCAACCTTCATATCACCTGCAAATGCAACAACGTCATCGAGTGCATTTATAAGCAGATTCCAAAGCTGTATAAGCTCTTTTTCTTGGGCGTATTCGCCCATCCTGCGACATTCTGAAGCTTTTTCCTCTATCTGCTCTTTTATATTCAACTCACAGAGGAAGTCATACAAAGCACGAGTGATATCAGTAACTGTAGTTCCGCCTATCGAATCAAACAGCTTCACAAGCGGGGGAACAATTTTATTTCTAATCTCGTTTGCCTTCTTTATAGTATCTGCACCGTCATCCGAAATTTTTTCAACAAATCCGTCGGGGTTCATATTCCAGTCAATTCCGTCAAACCAACGCCTGCCGTTTATATTCCAAGCAGACGTGTAGTTTTCAAGAATATCGCATTCATCGTAGCTGATACCTGCAAGCCCCGTTTTTACATAAGAAATAACGTCATTAAAACGCCACCCTTTATTTTTTATTGCCAAAGTGGCAAGAATCAGCTTAAATACGGGTTTTGACGTAATATCTGTTCTGCGTGACATAAAAAACGGTATACCGTTGTTTTCGAGCTCGCAATCAATAATACCCTCGTACGAATTTATGTCTCTTGCGATCACAAGAATATCTTTATATCTTTCACCGCATCTCACTTTTTTAAGTATATCACAAACTACAGCTTCAGCTTCTTCAAACTTATCATGGCAAACTATCGTGTTGACGTGAGAATTATCCCCTAAAAAAGCCTCGTTTTCAACTTCGTGTCTCCAAAGATTTTTTGAAACATACGCTATATCGTCGTATTCAAAACCGAGACTTTCTTTTAAATAAGTCCCAAAAGTCTTAATGTTATATCTGTTAGCAAATTTATTTATATTTTTATAAGTAGCCTCGGTAGTGCCGAAAACATCCGTGTTATCTTCGGGAGAGTAACAAAGAGAAAAAGTTACTTCATCCGACTGCAGCATAATATGATTGATAACCTTATACTGTTGCGGAGTAAAGCTGTCAAAAGAATCAAAATATACACTATAGCCGTTAAAAAATCCACTGTTTTCAAGCGTAGATGCAAGACGCGTCAATTCGTCGGCAGGGTCATTGTACTCTTTTGACAGAAACGCTTGATATGTTCCGTAAATAAAACTAATATCCTGCAATTTTTCACTTAGTGTTTTATGTTTTTCCTGAAGCTTGTTACCTGCGGATTCAAGCATTGGGGGTGTTATTGCAAACTGTTTAAGCTCATCAACAGTTGAAAGCATAATCTCTGCAAATGATGTGTTTTTATCGTCAACCTTATCGTAAACCTTAAGAAAGGCAGAGGCTTCACGAAGGGCACGCCACATAATAAGCAAACGACCGCCCTCGCTCAAATCATTAAACGAAAGACCGCCCAATGTCCTGAAAACATGATTGGCGAGACGCCGAAAGCTTAACACCTCAAGGTCAATGGTTGACACGTCAGCCGCCATGTCGATAATTGCCCTTTCAGCAGAAAGTATATTTTGATCAGGCACAATAAGAATAGGCTTTTTACCGTTTTGCAGGTCTTCAATTATTTTATTGTAAATATATGTGCTTTTACCGCAGGCGGCGGGGCCGTACACAAATTTAATCATTAATAATTACCTCACACGGAGTTTTTCACACAGTTTTTCATCGGGAGTAACATATGCAGTCCAATTTGTAGAGTAAGTTACAAGCCCGAGCTTTGCAGAATTAATCTTTTTAATATTTTTTACAAAGGTATAGTCAACGGCGACATTCTCACCTTCAGACGCTTTAGAATGGGTAGCAGCTATAATCGCAGCCTCGGTAAAATCAATTTCGGGCGGCTCTTCTCCGTTGCATATCATAATACAATGAGAGCCTGCAATATTTTTTACGTGGAACCAGTAGTCGAGCTTTGCGGCAGTCTTAAAGGTCAGCATATCATTCTGAATATTATTTTTTCCGCACAGAACGGTGTAACCGTTTTTCGTTTTAAACTCAAACGGATAGTTTTTTTGAGTATTTTTTTGCACGGATTTTGATTTAATACCATACCCCGAAGCCTTAAGTTCCCTTCTTATTTCTTCAAGGTCGGTTTCTCCCTCTGCTCTCGACAGCGAATCGAGTACAGATCTTATATACGACAGTTCTATCTCGTCATTTTTCAGTTGCTCACTCAAAACACTAATTGCCTTTTTAGACTTATTGTATCTCTTGTAATATCTTTGAGCATTTTGAGAGGGCGATAGCTTTGAATCGAGAGTTATTTCTTTTTCTACAGGCGGGTCTATTGTATAGTCCCACAGTTTCACCTTGGTATCCCCTCTTTTGAGCATATAAATATTCGCAGTAATAATATCTCCTAAGTCTTTGAATTTAAGGCCTTCCTTTGCTTTTCTTATTTCTTCTTTATGAATAGAAAGCTTTTTTATAATACGGTTTTCATTAGTAGTCAAGAATTTAAGCAAATCAGCCGATATTTGTTTGATATGATTTATGCGTTCTTTTTTTACATAGTATTCATCAATAAGACGGCTGAACGATTCGCACTCATTCTTGCTGTACACTCCGCCGAACCGCTTAATGTTCATAAAACTGAATTCAACAGGCTTTTCATTTGCTTTTAGCAAAACCGGAATAAACCTTTTTTCTTTTATTAAAGATATAAGTTCATTGAAATTATCCCACAGATCTTCAAAAACGCATTCAGATAAGAGCACGTCAACATTCCCCGTAGTTTTGTAGGCAATTTCCGAAGAAACAAGCAATGATATGCCCATATAGCTGTCCGTAATAAAGCGTGAAACAAGCTTGTCTTTGGGCGATTTATTAAAAAGAAATTCAAACTCCTCTTTAGTTGTATCAAGTGGTGACAACTTATCCTGAGCAGGCGGATACTCGTAGGTCATCCCGGGCAGTATCTGTCTCTTGCTGCTTGTGGTAAAATCTACGGGTTTGATCGCACCGATAATTTTTTTGTTTTCATCGCAGAAAATAATATTGCTGTACTTACCCATTATTTCTACGATCAAGTAGCGTGTGCAAAGAAAGCCCATTTCGTCTCTGCACTCCATTTTAACTTCCAGTAACCGTTCAAAGCCGTGCTGTTCAACAGAAACAACTCTTCCGCCCGTAAGATGTTTACGAAGCAACATACAAAACATAGGAGCCGTCGCAGGATTTTCTTTTACTACATCAGTCAGATTTATTCTCGGATTATTAGCCCCCGAAGAAACGGATAACCTCAGATTCTCTCTGTCGGCCCGTAAAGTCAGAACTATCTCTTCTTTTTCGGGTTGTTGAATCTTATCGATTCTCGCCCCCGCCAATCTATTATTAAGCTCATTTGCCAAAGCGGCAACCATACCTGCATCAAAAGCCATTATAATATCTCCTAAAATAATCTCATTAATTATTTTAACATCATATCAAAAATAAGTCAACAAAATAATAATGCCCCTACCGAGATTTTTACATTTCGGTAAGGACACTATCTTTTTGTTCTATTATAACTGTTTAATTACAGTCAGTTAGAACCCTTCATATCGTTCTCGTATTTTTCGATCATCTTCTTAACCATCTGACCGCCAACGGAACCTGCCTGCTTAGAAGTGAGGTCGCCGTTGTAACCCTGCTTGAGGTTTACGCCAACTTCATTAGCAGCTTCCATCTTGAAACGGTTAAGAGCTTCCTTAGCCTCGGGAACGAGTGTCTTGTTAGATGCCATTTTGTTTTCTCCTTGTTTTTTGATAAAAATCAAAAATCTATATCAATTGAGTCTGTTTGACTCTGGTATTATTATAAACAAACATACAAGGTTTATAACTGCCAATTTTTTGCAAAGAAAATGCCTTAGCATATATAAAAATATGTTAAGGCAATCTTTTTATTTAAGTATTTTTTTAAAAATTTGCATATCGTCATCGGAAGGGGTAGGCAAATCAGCAAAATGAAAATCAAGCTTTAATTCTTCATACTTGGTCGTGCAAATTTTTCTAAACGGTAATAATTCAATTTTGTCAACAACTGTATGCTTATCGGCAATCGCTTTCAACTTAACAAAATTTTCTTGATAATCATTCACTGTCGGGATAACTACTTGACGTATCGTAGTCTTTATTTGCATACTTTGAAGAACCTCAAGAAATTCCAAAACGTTTGCCAGCTCACATCCTACGTATTTATTATAAAGCTCGTTTTCTGTGTATTTTATATCAAGCAGAACTCTGTCACACTCACGCAAAAGCTCAACAACATTATCGTTCAGTATACTTCCGGAAGTGTCAAGACAAGTATTTATACCATTTTCGTGACACAACTTAAATGTATTGTATACAAAATCCGCTTGAAGCAAGGGTTCTCCGCCGGAAAAGGTAATTCCGCCTTCATTTCCAAAGTATTCTTTATACCGTTTTGCTTTATTTACAATTTCTTCGGGAGTATATTCTGTTCCGCCCGAACATTCCCACGTATCAGGATTATGACAGCAGGAACACCGCAGATTACACCCTTGAGTAAACACAACGAAACGCACTCCCGGTCCGTCTAAGGTTCCGAGAGTTTGTATCGAATGAACTTTTCCTTTAATCATAAAGCTTCGTGGAAAGTACGGCTTATAACTTCTCTTTGTTGTTCGCGAGAGAGCTTGTTGAAGTTTACTGCATAACCCGAAACTCTGATAGTTAGATTGGGATAGCTTTCGGGATCTTCGTATGCCTTCATCAATGTCTCCCTGTTCAAAACGTTAATATTGATGTGATGAGCCTTTTTCGCAAAATAACCGTCCAGAATAGAAACGAGGTTGGTTGTTCTTTCGTCTTCTGTTCTGCCGAGTGCCTGAGGTGTTATCGAGAAGGTATTGGAAATACCGTCACGGCAATCATCATAGGAAAGCTTTGCAACGGAGTTAAGACTTGCCAAAGCACCGTTTTCTTCTCTGTTGTGCATAGGGTTAGCACCGGGCGCAAAAGCCATACCTGCCGCTCTTCCGTCAGGAGTAGAACCCGTGTTTTTGCCGTACATAACATTTGAGGTAATCGTAAGAACAGAAAGCGTATGAATGGAATTTCTGTAAGTAGGAGTTTTACGAAGCTCTGTGATAAACTTATGTGTCATATCTTTTGCAATAACATCAACTCTATCATCATCGTTACCGTACTTAGGAAATTCGCCCGTAGTTTCAAAATCAACTATATATCCATTGTCATTAACAATAGGCTTAACGTTTGCAAATTTTATAGCACTTAACGAATCTGCAACAACAGAAAGACCGGCAATACCAAATGCCATAAAACGCTCAACAAAGGAGTCGTGCAAAGCCATCTGCGTTTTCTCATAAGCATACTTGTCATGCATATAGTGGATAATGTTCATCGTCTTAACGTAAAGCTCACTCAACCACTGAATATAGATATCATACCGAGCCATAACATCATCAAAATCTAACTTATCAACAGCCATTGGCTCCATTTGAGGACCGATATACATATCACAATCCGCATCATATCCGCCGTTCAAAGCAATTAGCAAAAGTTTAGCTAAGTTGCAGCGAGCACCGAAGAACTGCATCTGTTTGCCCACCTTCATAGCCGAGACACAGCAAGCGATAGCATAGTCATCACCGTAAATAGGACGCATAACATCGTCGTTTTCGTATTGAATTGAATCTGTGTCGGCAGAAACCTTGGCACAAAATCTTTTAAAATTCATAGGAAGCTGATTTGACCAAAGGATAGTAAGGTTAGGCTCGGGAGATGATCCGAGAGTGTAAAGAGTGTTAAGAATACGATAGCTACTCTTTGTAACAAGCGTTCTCCCGTCTGTTCCCATACCGCCGACAGCCTCGGTTATCCACATGGGATCGCCGCCGAAAAGCTCGTTATATTCGGGAGTACGGAGGTGACGAGCCATACGAAGCTTCATTACGAAATCATCAATAAGCTCTTGTGCTCCACTCTCGTCAAGTAATCCGTTTGCAATATCTCTTTCGATATATATGTCAAAGAAAGTACTTACACGTCCCAATGACATAGCCGCACCGTTTTGCTCTTTTATAGCACCCAGATAAGCAAAATACGTCCACTGAATAGCCTCTTTAGCATTTGAAGCGGGCTGACTGATATCAAAACCGTACATTTCTGCCATTTCTTTTAAATAACCTAAAAAAGTAATCTGCTGATAAACTTCTTCGGTCAGTCTAATGCTATCGGTCATAAGAACATCTTCGGCAATGGCATATTTATCTTTTGTTTTTTCCTGAATGAGCCTGTCCACCCCGTACAGTGCTACACGCCTGTAGTCACCGATAATTCTTCCTCTACCGTAGGCGTCGGGAAGGCCGGTAATAACATGACATTTTCTTGCTTTTCTCATTTCATCGGTATATGCTCTGTAAACGCCCTCGTTATGAGTAGTTCTGAATTTAAACTCTTCTTCAACTTTGGGGCTGAGATTATATCCGTAAGCCTTGCAAGCCTGTTTTACCATTCTCATACCACCGAAGGGATTTACACCACGCTTCAAGGGTCTGTTTGTCTGAAGACCGACAATAAGCTCATTCTCTTTATCGAGATATCCCGGTGCAAAAGATGTCAATGTCGAAACCGTAGATGTATCGATATCAAGCACACCGCCAAACTGTCTTTCAATAACGAAAAGAGCCTGAAGCTTTTTCATCAAAGCTTTTGTTCTTTCGGTTGCCCCCTCCAAAAATTCGGAGTCGCCCGTATATTCTTTATAGTTCGACTGAATAAAATCGCGAACATCAATTTTTTCTTTCCAAAGTGAACCTTTAAATCCTGCCCAATTATTGTGTTCCATATTTTTACCTCCAAAAAAAAACAAAAAGGCAACTCAGCTTTTTTAAGTACAAAAACTGACTTGCCCAGACGGTCGGCATTATAAACTTTTACATTCCACCGCAGTTATTCTGCGTCTTCCCGTCAGTTATGTAAAAGCTGCTATTTTATTATACACGTATTTTATCCATTTGTCAATCACGACAGCAAAATAAAACCAAATATTTTTATAATTTTTTTATTACCCTCAAAAAAGACATTTTTTGATAACAAAACTTCTCTATCCGTCTCTATAACTAAAGCCTCGTCACCCACGTTCGCAAATGCCGTTAATACTGTTTCCCCCAGCGTGCGTTCTATCCTTGAAACCCCGTGTCTTTCAATAAAAACGTTTACGTGTCCATGGTTTAAAATTTCCGAGGAAGCCTTAAGTGCCGTTATTTCTTTGTAAAATGAAAGAATATCGTTTTTTTTCGTTGTTTTATGCCACTGAAAGAACGATCTGCAGAAAGGATCCTCAAAGCCCTGTGTCCCTATTTCGTCACCATAGTAAATACACGGATTTCCCGGCAAAACAAACTGCAAAAATACCGCGAGAAAAAGCCTTGATTTTGCGATTTCCCATTCTGCCTCACTCATACGATACAACGCTCTTTCTCTTTTTTGGGGAGGCACATCTTTTACTCCGAGAGCAGTAATTATTCTGACAGTATCGTGCGTTGATAAAACATTCATCATACTCTTCAAAACACAATCGGGATAGTTTTCGGCAATCGACATTACGGTATCTCTGAAAGAATAACCTCCGTCTTTGCCAAGCACAAAATCAATTATTGCATTTTTGAAAGGATAGTTCATAACCGAATCAAGCTCACCTTCGGTAAAATACTTTCGTCTGACTCCGTAACTGCACTTATTTGAAGCATCTTCCCACACTTCACCTATCAAAAACGAAGATTTTTTTATTTCCTTCATTCTTTTTCTAAGAGCCTGTATAAACGAATCAGGAAGCTCGTCAGCAACGTCAAGACGGAATCCGTCAGCTCCAAGCCTCAGCCAATGAGCAACGACGCTGTCCTCGTCATTTATAATATATTTTTTATATGACTCGTTGTTTTCATCCACGCAAGGCAACGTTTTTATTCCCCACCATGATGTGTAATCATTCGGGTAATGTTTAAAATTGAACCAAGCACGATACGGAGATGCGGGATTTGAAACGGCACCGTTCCCGAAAATCGACTCCGAGTCAAAATAAATACTGTTTGAGCCTGTATGGGAAAAAACTCCGTCAAGTATAATCTTTATTCCCTCGGCATGTGCGACAAGACATAATTCTTTAAAATCTTCCTCAGTGCCCAAAAGCTCGTCAATTTTTTTATAGTCTGCCGTATCATATCTATGGTTGGAATAAGCTTTAAATATTGGATTAAGATAAATAATACCGACGTTCAGACTTTTCAAATATCCTATTTTTTCAGTTATCCCTTTTAGATTACCGCCGAAAAAGTCATTGTTTTGAACAACTCCCTTTTCATCCGGCAAAAAATACGGAACATCAACAATATTGTCATGAATCAAAAAAGGTTTCAGCTTAGCGGAAACATCACAGCCCCCCGATTTATTAAATCTATCGGGAAAAATTTGATACATTACCCTCCCCACAAACTCCTCTGACACGTTAAAATCATTAGGAATAACCGAGAGTTGCCAGTAATCCCCATCTTCCATATTTGTCATATCATATCCCTGTTTATACAGAGAGAATTTTTCGTTTTCGGTCTCAATGACAAAATAATAAAAGAACAGTCCCGCTCTTGCAAAAGAAACGTCGCAAGAAAAAATTTCATATTCCTCATATTCACCGTTTTTTTCCATACAATATGTTGAAAATCTGCTATTATCTTCTCTGTTAAAAACAAGGGTAGATCTAACAGTTTTACAGTTTTTGGGAATATAAATATTTAAGGTACACCCCTCGTTTTCGCAAAGGGTGCCGAACTTAGATTTATATATTGTGTTTTTACTGTTGTATAAGATTCGCATTAATTTAAATTCCATATTCTTTCCGCGTATTCCAAAACGGAACGGTCGGCGGAGAATATTCCTGCCTTTGCAATATTTGTAAGAGACATTTTCATAAACACCTCTTTATTTTTATAGGTTTCAGATACAAGGTTCTGTGCCCTTGCGTAGTCGTCAAAATCAGCCAGAGCCATATACTGATCAGCAACACCATACCTGTTGGTAAGAAGCGATGCCGCAATGTCATCAAAACGTCTGCCGAGTACGCCCGATGTAAGCATGTTTACTACTTGACGAAGCTCGGGGCTCTTTGCAATAAACTCGTTTGGATTATATCCTCTCTTCCAAAGCTCTTTAACTTCATCTACATCCATACCGAACAAGAACATGTTGTCTTCACCCACCTGCTCGAGTATTTCGACGTTTGCACCATCGAGTGTACCTAAGGTAACTGCACCGTTTATCATAAGCTTCATATTACCTGTTCCCGAAGCCTCTTTACCCGCAACAGAGATCTGCTCAGAGATTTCGGCAGCAGGTATAATCATTTCGGCAAGTGATACTCTGTAATCCTCAAGGAAAACTACCTTAGTTCTGTTCTTGATAACAGGATCATTATTAACAAGCTCCGATACGGCAGAAATAAGACTGATGATCTGTTTTGCAAGGTCATAACCCGCAGAAGCCTTAGCACCGAAGATAAATGTTCTCGGGACATATTCTGCGTTAGGATTATTTTTTATACGGTTGTACATCAAAAGTATCTGAAGAACATTCAAAAGCTGTCTCTTATACTCATGAAGCCTCTTGATCTGTACGTCGAAAATAGAATCGGGATCAATATTTACGCCGTTTTTGTGTGCGATATATTCTGCAAGAACCAACTTGTTTTCTCTCTTGATCTTCGCAAGTTCTTTAAGAACCACCGAATCATTTTTATACTTAAGAAGCTGTTCAAGCTCATTAGCGTCATTTTTAAAACCGTCACCGATAAGCTCAGAAATATAATCGGTAAGCTTGGGGTTTGCCTGACATAACCATCTTCTGTACGCTATTCCGTTTGTAACGTTTATAAAACGGCTGTTGTCAAGATTATAATAATCGTTGAAAATACTGTTTTTCAAGATTTCCGTATGAAGCTTTGAAACACCGTTTACCTTGTGACAACAAGCAAGACAAAGATTTGCCATACGCACCTCACCGTCAGCAATCGGAGCCATATAATTGACCTTTGCCGAGTCGCCGGGATACACTTTATTCAACACCGCAATAAGTCGTCTGTTTATTTCTGCAACGATAGAATAAACTCTGGGAAGCTGTTCAATAAACAGCCATTCGCTCCATTTTTCCAAAGCTTCACTCATAACCGTATGATTGGTGTAAGACAATGTCTTGCATGTGATCTCCCAAGCTTTGTCCCAACTGTATCCGTGCTCATCAATAAGCAGTCTCATCAGCTCGGGAACACAAAGAGCCGGATGCGTGTCGTTAATATGAATAGACACCTTATCTGCAAAATTATCCAATGTAGCATACTTCTTCAAATGCTTTGCAATTATACTCTGCAAGGAAGCAGATACGAGCAAATATTGCTGTTTCAGACGCAGTCTTTTCCCTTCAATATGATTGTCAGCAGGATAAAGCACCTTAGATATTACCTCTGCCATTGTGTTCTGCTCAAGAGAACGCATGTATTCCCCTCTCGAAAAAGCATGCATATCAAAGCCCGGAACATTCGCACTCCACAAGATAAGCTTGTTGACGGCACCGGAACCGTAACCCGAAATATACATATCGTATGGAACGGCAATAACACTTTGATAACCCGTTTGAACAGCCTTGAACTGCCCGTTATCAAACCATTCGCTTACCGTACCGCCGAACTTGACTTCGTAGCTTTCATCGGGACGGGCTTGAAGCCATACATCTCCGTTTTCAAGCCAGTTGTCGGGAAACTCCATCTGCCAGCCGTCAATAATTTTTTGTTTGAATATACCGAATTCATATCTTATCGAAAAACCTGTAATAGGCATATTAAGCCCGGTAGCCGAATCCATATAACATGAAGCAAGTCTGCCGAGACCGCCGTTTCCCAAACCCGCATCAGGATCAAGCTCATACAAAGAGTCAAGATCAAAGCCCTGCTCTTTTAAAACAGCTCTGAATTCGTTTTCCAATCCAATATTATATAAATTATTTCTTAAAGAAGTACCTACAAGAAACTCCATAGACATATAATACACCTGCTTTTTTTCTTTTCCCGAGAAGTCATTTTTAAAGTCTTTCCTCTTTTTAGCAAGCATTTCACGCAAAACGGTACAAATCGTTTTATATAACTGTTTTTCTGTTGACTCGTTAATATTACAACTAAAAAGTCTTGTTGATGTGTCGTTTAAAATATTAAGCAAGTCGATTTTTTCTTTTTGCATTAGTAAAAACTCCTTTGGTGTTGCTAAGTAAAATAATCATGTGATTGTGGTATATATACAATTATATGTCAACTCAGACACTTTTTATATATTTCCATATATTCTTTTGCCGGCTTGTCCCATGAAGAATCAAAAGACATAGCGTTTGATACAATTTTATTCCATGCAGTTTTATTGTTATAATAAACTGTTATACAACGATTCAACGCCCCTAAAAGATCTTCTCTGCTATAGCTTTGAAAATTAAATCCGGTTCCGTTTTCAAGTCCGTCAAAAGGAATAACCGTATCTTTTAAACCGCCCGTAGCATTAACAACGGGAACAGCTCCGTATCTCATTGCAATGAGCTGAGACAGTCCGCAAGGCTCACTCTTTGAGGGCATAAGATAGATATCGGACGATGCATATATTTGTGATGCGAGAGAAGAATCAAAACAAAGATTTAAAGAGAATTTACCCTCGTTTGTTTTTGCTGTATTCTCTAACATTTGTTCAAAATACCGGTCGCCCGTTCCAAGTATAACCAACTGAACGTCTTGTTTGAGAAGTTCTGTTGCAATATCACAGATAAGCTCAAAGCCCTTGTGAGAAACTATTCTCGACACCATTCCGATCAACGGAACATCCTGTCTTATTTCAAGACCAAGTTTTTTTTGAAGTGCCGCTTTATTGGTCTTCTTCCCCACCTCCCAGTCTTTCTTTCCGTAATTACAAACCAAAGCTTTATCTTTTTCGGGATCATTCATTTCAAGATTAATACCGTTTACAACACCGTTAAGCTTAAAAGTGTGTTCTTCAATGATCGAGGAAAGACCGTGAGCGTAGTAGGGATATTTAATTTCCAGTGCATAGGTCTTTGATACTGTTGTCAAAGCATCGGCACACAGAACAGCTCCTTTCATAAAGTTTATTGAGTTGTTGTAGGTAAGCACATTTCTGTAGCTTTCATCAAGCCCCAATGTATCTGCAAGGAAATACGGGTCGCACCAGCCTTGGTATTCAATGTTATGAATTGTAAAGACTGTTTTTGCACCGCCTAAGGTTTCCTGATAAAAAGCGTGCAGCAAAATGGGAATGAGTGCCGTTTGCCAATCGTTACAGTGGATAATATCGGGTGTAATACCCAGCTTCACCAACGCTTCAAGGATAGCCTTGGAAAAGTATGCAAAACGCTCTCCGTCATCGCACTGACCGTATTCACTGTCTCTTTTAAAATAAAATTCGTTGTCAATGAAATAAACCTTTAGCTTTTTCATGCGGCTTTTATATTTAAATATACCTACATACTGTCTCCTCCATGCGAGATTAACTTCAAAGTCGGTTACATATTCTGTCTCAATGGAAGGATTATTCTTTATTTTGCTGTAGTAAGGCAAAAATAAGATAACCTCATTTTCCTTTATTTTAGACAAAGCAGCAGGAAGAGCCTCGGCAACATCCCCAAGTCCGCCTGTCTTTATAAACGGTGCAGCTTCACTTGCTGTGAAGACAATTTTCATACAGTCTCTCCTTTTTTAATTATGACGGGATGTTCCGGAGTACCCTTTAACTCCGCACCGTCGGATATTTTTACGTTTTTATCAAGAATAACACATTCAAGCTTAGCATCTTTACCGATACGTGTCCCCTGCATTACGATACACCCATTAAGCTCTGCCCCTTCGTTGACGGTAACGTCTCGAAATAGAATACTGTCTTTCACCTTTCCGTAAAGCTTACAGCCGTCCGCCAAAAGACTGTTTTCAACAACGGAAGTTTCACAGTAATACGACGGCATTTCATCCCTTATTTTTGTGTAAATAGGATACTTACCGAAGAGTCCGTTTCTTGTTTTTTCGCTGAGAAGAGCCATATTGTTTGCATAGTAGCTCTTTATGTTCTCGTTTCTTAAAACTATACCCTTGAATTCATATACTGATACTTTAAGTTTACCGCTATTAAAGTATCTCTGCAAATAATCTTTTTCAAAGTGAACATAACCTTTTGAATGAGACTCATTCAAAGCGTCAACGAGAAGCTGTCTTTTTATAATAAACATCCCCATTCCGACAAAAGCAATTTCATTGGAAGACGAATCAAGAAGTATTGACTGAGCCTTATTCTTTTTATCTGCATAAACTATCAAAGGATGCTTTTGGGTGTTCTCAGGCTCTCGGTTAGAAATAACTGTAACATCAGCTCCCGACCTTATGTGATTATCGATGGCAGGTCTGAAATCTATATTACAAAGTACGGTTGAATCAGATACCACAACATAGTCGTATGCAGGATTATCGATAAAAGATACTGCAGAATACAACGCCTCAAGTTTTCCTTTATAAACACCTGTATGTCCGCTTGCGAATGGCGGAAGGATAACAAGTTCCTCATTCTTTCTTCTCAAATCCCAGTCAGCCGCAGAACCAAGATGATCCATAAGAGAGCGATAATTATATTTGGTAATAAGACCTACTTTATAAATGCTTGAATTAGACATATTGGAAAGTACAAAGTCGATCTGCCTGTATCTTCCGCCAAACGGCAATGAAGCCACTGTCCTGTGGTTTGTAAGCTCGCCCAATGTGCTGTCATATATATTTGAAAAAATAATACCCATTGCTTTCATGTCAAAATCCACCTCTCTGTTCTATTTTTCATATATCTTCAGGTTAGAATATCTCTTTAGGCAAAAGAATCTTGTTCTGAGGAACGACCTTATCCTTACCGACAACGGCAATCCCCCACTTGTTCTTATCATAGAACTCAGGAATGTCGCCAATCCTCGCATTTGCATTAACAACCGAATCCTCACCGATTATTGCATACTTGATAACCGAATTTCGTCCTATCTGTGTATTCGGCATAACAAAACTGTTTGAGATAACGGCATTCTTTCCTACGGTACAACCTGTAGAAATAATCGAATTATATACATTACCGTATACTGTACTTCCCTCTGCTATATAGGAATTTACTACTTTAGCACCTTTAGCGATAAAGGTTGAGGGGTTCGCATAGTTTCTGGAATATATCTTTTGTTCTCCATCAAACAAATCAAATTTCGGATCATCACCTAATATATCCATATTTGACCGCCAAAGACTGTCTATTGTTCCTACATCCTTCCAATAACCGTCAAAGGAGTATGCAAAGAGCTTGTATTTGTCTTCAAGAAGCTTGGGAATAATATTCTTTCCGAAATCGTTATTGGACTCGGGGTCTTCGTTGTCGGCAATAAGATGTTTTTTAAGAACTTTCCACTTAAAGATGTATATACCCATTGATGCCTTTGTACTTTTTGGCTCTTTCGGCTTTTCTTCAAATTCATATATTCTTCCGTCAGGGTTTGTGTTCATGATACCAAAACGGCTTGCCTCTTCGATCGGCACATCGAAAACACCTATAGTACAGTCAGCTTTCTTTTTGTTGTGAACCTGAAGCATCTTTGAATAATCCATTTTATAAATATGGTCGCCCGAGAGAATAAGAACATTGTCGGGATTGTATCTTTCAAGAAAAGAAATGTTTTGGAATATAGCATTGGCAGTACCTTTATACCATTCGGAGCTTTCGCTTTTGGAATAGGGAGAAAGAACGTGGATCCCGCCGTTTGTGCTGTTAAGTCCCCAAGGCATACCGTTACCGATATATTCATTAAGCTGGAGAGGCTGATACTGGGTAAGAATACCAACCGTATCTATCCCCGAATTGATGCAATTAGATAACGGGAAGTCGATAAGCCTGTATTTCCCCCCGAAAGGTACTGCGGGCTTGGCGGTGTTTTCGGTCAAAACCACAAGTCTGCTTCCCTGACCGCCCGCCAGAATCATTGCAACACAATCTTTTTTTTGGAATAACATTAGATTCCCTCCAAACTGTTTTTTTGTTTTTTATAGAAGACTGCCGACATGGCAGGTATAGTAAACTCCCCAGAATAATCGTAGCCGTGGAACGAAATACGTTCAGCCGTAACTTTTCTTAATTTTACAGATGAACCGCCGTATTTTTTTCTATCTGTTGAGAATATAGGACGATATACACCCTTCTTTGGCAAACCGAGCCTGTAATTGCAACGCGTAACCGGACAAAAATTAAATATACAAATAATTTCATCTCCGCTTTTGTTAATACGACGGAACGCTATAATGCTTTGAGAGAAGTCATCGGCAGATATCCATTTAAATCCATTCCAATCGGAATCATTTTCCCAAAAATGGGAATTATTAAGATATAAACGGTTCAAATCCCTAACAGTAGTATGAAGCATTTTGTGTTTATCATACTCAAGCAAGAACCAATCAAGCTGCTGTTTGAAATTCCATTCAATAAACTGACCGAACTCATTTCCCATAAAGGACAGTTTTTTTCCGGGATGAGCAATAATATATGCATATAATACTCTAAGATTGTCAAACTTAGAATCATAGTCACCCGGCATTTTATCGATCATGGAGCTTTTTCCATGAACCACTTCATCATGAGAAAAAGGCAAAATAAAGTTTTCCGAAAAAGCGTATGTCAGCGAAAAAGTTAAACGGTTATGTTCTCCTTTTCTGAAAAGCGGATCTTTCGACATATATGTAAGCATGTCGTTCATCCATCCCATATTCCACTTGAAATTGAACCCAAGTCCGCCTAAATACGACGGCTTTGTAACCATAGGAAATGCCGTTGATTCCTCTGCTATCATCAGTACTGCATTGTTTTCTTTAAATGCAAATTCATTCAACTTTTGCAAAAACGCTATTGCGTCAAGATTATAGTTACCGCCGAATTTATTTGGAACATACGATGTTCTTCCGTAGTCAAGATAAAGCATTGAAGCAACAGCATCAACTCTGATACCGTCTATGTGATATTCTCTTATCCAAAACAAAGCACTTGAAATTAAAAATGACCTTACCTCATTTCTCGAATAGTCAAAAATTCTTGTATTCCACTCGGGATGTTCGTTCATCGAAGGATCACGTACTTCATAACAGTACGTTCCGTCATATTCATACAATCCGTAGCTGTCCTTTGGAAAATGGGCAGGCACCCAGTCAAGAATAACGCCTATCCCGTTTATATGACATTTATCAATAAATTCCATAAATAGTTTCGGTTCGCCGTATCTGAAGGTAGGGGCAAAATAACCGGTTACCTGATACCCCCAAGAAGGCGGAAACGGATACTCTGTAATTGGCAGAAGCTCAATGTGTGTATATCCCATGTACTTGATATAGGGAATGAGCAGATCTGCAATTTCGGAATAATTATAAAAGCTTCCGTCTTCTTTTAACCTCCATGAACCCAAATGCAATTCATAAATATTCATGGGACTCTCAAAGACTTTTTTTCTTTTGTTTTGTGCTCTGTACTTGAAGTCATTCCACTTATATCCCGTATAATCGTAAATAACACTTGATGTATCCGGCAGGTCGGCAAAACGAAATGCATAAGGATCAATTTTATATTCGAACCCCCCGTTAGATTGGCCGACATAATATTTATATTTATCACCGTGTTTGGCATACCTTGAAAAAGCCTCCCAAACGCCATGGGGGTTCTTTGTCATTTTCAGGTCTTCGGTATTCCAAAAGTTAAAATCTCCCACAACGCTTACGCTGACAGCACAAGGAGCCCAAACTCTGAAAAAATATCCTTTGACATTATCCATTGTGATCGGGTGGCACCCCATAAATAAATACGCATTATCACATTCGCCCAAATAAAAAGCTTCCATATTTTTTGTTTGATTATTCATCATATTGCCTCCCAATCTCAGCAATCTATTATATTAAAATATAATATGCTATTTTTTAACTAATTTAACTGAAACATTTGAATATACTTTAATAATTAGTGTATTTTGTATTACAATACACCCTTTTTTATAATAAAATACTATATGAGGTGTTAAAAGATGAGCAGAAAAAGCGGAATATTGATGCACATTTCTTCGCTCCATGGGGATTATTCCTGCGGAAGCTTTGGAAAAAGTGCCTTTGAATTTATAGATTTTTTACAAGAATGCGGATTTACCTACTGGCAAGTTCTCCCCTTTTGTATTACCGATGAACATAATTCTCCATATATGTCTTATTCCTCGGTGGGCGGAAATATGAATTTCATCGACCTTGAAATACTTTTTGAAAAGGGACTTATTACAGCATCGGAGCTTGAAGATAACACACAAAAAACTCCCTATGTCTGTGAATTTGAAAAATTAAAAGAAGAACGGTTTGTATTATTAAAAAAAGCTTCTTCAAGAATAGGTAACAAAAAAGCAGTACTGGACTTTATTTCAAAAAACAAAGGAATTGAAAACTGCTGTGAATTTATGGCACTTAAAGAGGCAAACAACAATAAGCCTTGGAATGAATGGAAAATACTTGTCCCCGACAAGGAAACACTTTTTGCTTGGCAGTTTATTCAGTATGAATTTCATGTTCAATGGAACGCAGTACACAAATACGCTTCAAAAAAAGGAATAAAAATTATAGGCGACCTTCCGTTTTACGTCTCCTTTGACAGTTGCGATGTCAGAAACAATCTTGAGCAATTTCTTCTCGATAAAAATAACAGACCGATATGTGTCGCAGGAGTGCCTCCGGATTATTTTTCAGAAGACGGACAACTGTGGGGCAACCCCATATATAATTGGGAGTATATGAAAAAAGACGGCTATTCTTGGTGGTCAAACCGACTTTCATACTGCTTTGAACTGTTCGACGGTGTGAGAATAGATCACTTCAGAGCATTTTCGGAATATTGGGCAGTTCCCGCAAACGCTGAATCCGCCAAAGAAGGCAAATGGTGTACAGGTCCTGCAAAAGAAATGATAGATACAATCAAAAAAATTGCGGGAGAAAGGTTGGTAATTGCCGAAAACCTCGGCATCATTGATAAAAAGGTCAATGATTTGCTTTCATACAGTAAATTCCCCGGTATGTCAGTTTTTCAATTTGGCTTTGACGGCAATACAAAAAACCCACATCTTCCTCACAATTATACAAGCAATCTTGTTGCCTATACGGGTACCCACGACAACAACACTCTCCTCGGTTTTATATGGGAGCTTGATAATTATACACGAAATGCCTTGTTGGAATATGTCGGATTCAGGGACTCGGATTGGAATAAATGTTACGACACTATAATCAGAATTATGTTTATGAGCTGTGCCGATACTTTGCTCATACCGATACAGGATATTTTGGGTTACGGTGCAGACACAAGACTGAACACCCCCGGAAAAGCTGACGGAAACTGGTCTTACCGTATCACCAAAAAACAACTTAACTCAATTAACACCGAAAAATACAAACGGTTAAATCATATTTATGCAAGATAAAAAGAGCTAAAACAACTCATACAACAAAAAGAAGACTATGTCCACTCATTTTTGAGTTTTCATAGTCTTCTTTCAAGAGCTTTTTTCACAGCCCATTTTTTTCTGTACTATGGAATTGTAAGACGTTTTACAACATCTTTAAAATACAAATTCACACTTTTCTCTTATATCATAAAATGAAAAATATTTTTCTTCAAGCGGAATCCAAAGCTTTTTAAAATTTTGCACTGCATCAATACCGTTTCTTTTTTTGATTCTACTCAACTGCTCTTCAGGAGAAACATCAAGAAAGATGTGAATATCAAAATAATCGAATAAATCCGGATGGCATGAATATGCTCCCTCAATTATATTAACATTTTTATAAGGCACAAAAACGCCGTTCTTTAAAGTTTTTGTTGCACAATCGTAGGGATAAAACTCAACGTCATCGCCTCGTAATAAAGGAAGCACTATCTCTTTCAAAACTCTTTCTCTGTCAACATTGCCTCCGGGAGTATTAAGCCTTTCGGGAGTTCTTTGCTCGGAGCGAAGAAAAAAATCATCCATATGAAAAACGTTACATTCACATACTTCACTAAGTTGCATCGCAAATGTCGTCTTCCCTGCCGCACATCTGCCGTCCAAAGCAATAATAACGGAATGCTTATTTTTTTGTATTTCGCTAATCCTGTCTAAAATAATTTTAAAATTATTTTTCATAAATCAATCTCATTCAATCACTTCTATATCGGGTTCGGGCGGATTCAAGTGCTCATAAACCTCTTGTTTCATTTCCTCTCGGCACGACTCGTTTATTACATAGCATCTGCCGTTCCATTCAAAATAAAAATTACCGCCAACCTCATATATTAATATTGGTTCAAGCTTCTTTTCTTCGGCTCCTTGCTTTTTGAATACTACCTTGTATTTCCAATTCTCAGGCAGCTCTCTACGCTCTTTTTTCGCAGTGTTTATTCCATCGCGAAAACTCGAAACAAGAACGTAATCATAATGCTCTCCGCTTTCAACCTCTGTAATATTGTCTTCGGGAGCATCTGCAAGATATACCTCTGCCTGAATATAGTCGCTCCAAACTATATGATTAGTGAAGCTTTCGGTCTGCCCACCGTAAATGCTTGAAGTAGGAAGTAAAAACAAGTAGGGGGCAGTAAAAAACGCAAGAAGAAGAGATATAACTCTCTTTACTTTCTTATCGGAAATCTTTCTGAATGATACGAATCTGTTAAAAACATAAATCAAAATGCCGGATATAACTACAGCCAAGCATGTGTAAAGCAAAGAGTAAACATTATCAAATGGATTTTGAGCTATCGGAGCAGTAAGATACTCATAGAAAAAAGCGTTATCTTCGACAAACTGTGTAATAAGCAACACTATTCCGCCCAATATGTCAGCCGCAAAACCGAACAAAAACACCCAAAGCACAGTTTTTTTGTAAAAGGAAAGTTTATCATCAACCTGCAAAAGAAACATTCCTAATAACAAAACAAAGCTGTCTATAATAAAATTTACAGGAATTACCAAAAGCCAGGTTATCGGAAAAATAAACAATAACCATACGGGAAACATCACGTTGAATAATTTTATTTCTTTAATTTTTCCATTCTTATTCTTCAAAATTTACCATTCTCCTTTTTTAAAATAACATAGAATTATATTGAATTATTCAAAAAAATGTGATATACTGAATACATAAAAAACAAAGCAAGGGTTGTATATGAAAAAATTAATAAGTCTACTTCTTATATGTGTAATCTGTCTTGTTTCCTGTGCTTCTACAAACAAGAATATTGATGACACAGCATATAAGACTGACGTAAAGGTTTCTGAAATATCTGCAAAAATTTGCGAAAAAGCAAATACATCCTCCCTTACACGAGCAAATGAAGGTTGGGTCGCACTGAATATCCCCATAGACCTTTCACTCTGCGAAGAGAGCGATGTTTACATCAACGCTACAGGTTCGTCCGACTTATTCGGCATTTTTAAAGCAACCTCTTACGAAAATGCAAAAAAACTGCTTGAAGAAACAGAGGCTTACCTGACTTCTCTTGAGGAAAACCGGATGAGCGAATATCTCGCTGAAGAACTCCCGAAAATTGAAAACGCAATCGCAAAAAAATGCGGTCTCTACATAACTTTTTTTGTTTTAGAAGATGATGCCCGAAACGCCGCAGAAGCGGAATTTACGGAAATGCTCAAACCTTAGATATCTCGCATATATTTTACCAATTTATTTAATATATGTCAACCGATAAATATATTTTTAGGAGGATAATCCCATGAAAAACACAAAAAAAATTACAGCAATAATCATATCTGCTGTAATAGTACTCTTTTTAATCATTTTAGGTGTTACTTCAACAAGCACCGTTCCTGCAGGTCATACCGGTATCGTCGTTACCTTCGGACGTGTAGAAGACTTTGTTTTGAACGAAGGTCTCCACATCAAGTTACCCTGGCAGCAAGTTATTATTATGGACAACAGAAACCAAAAGGCACAGCTTAATTTCCAAGCATTTTCAAGCGATATTCAGCAAGTAGATGTTGTATGCTCGGTAAACTACAGCATCAATAAAGAAACATCTCAAAACTTATACAAAAATATCGGTGTAACCTATTACAACACCGTAGTTGAGCCAAGAATTATTGAAAATGTTAAATCAATAATCGCTAAATACACAGCAGAAAACCTTATCAAATCGCGTGACTCTCTATCGGGTCAAACAAAAGATATACTTTCCCCTGAAATGAGTGCTTATGGAATTGACATTTTGAGCGTTGCTATTGAAGATATTGACTTTACAGATGTGTTTACAAACGCTGTTGAAGCAAAACAAGTTGCAGAACAGTCAAAGCTTCAGGCTACCATAGAGCAGGAACAAAAGAACATGGAGCAAGAGGCAGAAGCAACACGTAAAGTTATAGCTGCAGAAGCAGAAGCTTCAGTTGCAAAGATACAGGCTGATGCAGATGCTTATGCAGTTGAAGTTCAAGCAAAGGCCGAAGCTGAGGCAAACGAAAAACTTGCAGCCTCCTTGACCGAGCTCCTTGTAAAATACAACGAAATATTGCAGTGGAACGGCGAACTGCCTCAGATAGTCGGAAGTGATTCTGTTCTGCCCGTAATTGATATTGAAAACACAGAGAAAGAATAAATTAATACATAACTAAAAAAATATGCACTTCAATGAAGTGCATATTTTTTTAGTTTAATATAATTACACCAAGATTTAAATATGATGCAAATGCAAGCCAAACTGCATACGGTATCAGCAAATATGCATATATAGGTTTTATCTTTCTGTATTCAATAATACAAATCAGATTTAACACGAAAATCACAATAACGTCAACCAGAGCAGCTACAAACTCACCACGGCCGAAAAAAATCGGATACCACAAAAGATTTAAAAGAAAACCTATAAAAGCGAAGACCAATCCGTTTTTTCTGTTCTCTTCTTTTAAAGGATCGTTCATAAAGTAAACACTTCCGTTTACTCCGCCGATTATTACATAAAGTATTGACCACACAACAGCAAACAGCTCGGGAGGCGGAGACAAAGGCGGTTTATTTAGCCCTGCATAAGCATTTGAATCACCTGTGAGAATTGCAGACAAAAAACCTAAAAGCAAAAAGCACAGAGCAAATATAGTTATATATATTAAACTTCCCCTTTCACCGTTTCCTTTTTCAATCGAATTATTCAAAAAAATCACCTCACAGAAATGTATGAGGTGATTTTTAATTTTATGAGTAAATTAATCGGGGGTAGACACAGTTTCATTTTTTACCGTAGTTTGCGTAGGCTCGTCGGGAGGTCCTCCCGGTGCTGTTGTTGCAACGGGTTTCGTTCCGCTTGATGTACCGCCCGGCTCGGTATCCTTCGGTTTATCGGGGGGAGCTGTCGTTACTATCTGCTGAGTAGTTGTCTCCTCAACATAAGGTGTCTTTATATGCTCAACACAAGCGTGATTGTAATGCGTTTTATTACCTATAATTCCGGAGAACTTGCCCTCCAACGACGCAGCATAGTACGGTTCGTTGAGATTTGTAGAGTAAGGTAAATCATCCTTGATTACTCTGCAAGTATAGTCAGCATCGATAACGGTAACTTGTCTTGGGAAATTTCTGTCGCTTGCATCAACAAGAGCAATTTCTATTACGTCTTTTGGAGGACAGCCCGGACAAGCAATCGCTTTTGTTTTTTCATCATATTTAACCAATACGTGCTTATCACAATAAGTTTTTGGTTCAGTTCCGGGGGCAAAGTACGCGGTAAAACCTCTGTGTCCTCTTGGGTCTTTACTGCAGATATCAGAACAAATCATACCCGAGTCTTTACAAACGGTTCTTGCAACTTCATTTGAATAAGTGAAAGTTTTAATGCCTTGACCGGACTCAGCGGCCTCATTAAAATACTTTTCGTGAGCAATGGTCATAACCTTATCCCAAATTTCGCCCGCAGGGTTGCCGACAACTTTGGAAAGACTGTCGGGTTCTGCGTAACCGTACCATACACCGCCCAAAAGATAAGGAGTATAACCGATAAACCATCTGTCATGGTCAGCATTTGTCGTACCTGTTTTACCTGCAACATTAACTCTGCTTCTAAGCTTGATCGACCCGCTTGCAGTACCTCTGTCAACAACGCCTTTCAGCATTCTGGTCATAATAGAAGCATTCGTCTTGCTTATTACAACAGAGCTTTCACAACCATCATCAAGTATAAGATTATCATCATTATCAAGAACCTGAGTATAAAGCCTCGGCTGATTGTAGGTTCCATTATTTGTAAATATACTGTACGAAGCAGTTATTTCAAGATTAGTAACACCGTAGTTCATTTCACCCATAGCAAGAGCAACCAAGCCCTTATCAGAGATCCATTCACCGTTTGAAAGCTGTAATCTTTCAATCATACTGTCCATATGCAGCTTATTCTTAGCAAAGTCGAAGGATGCTTCGCAAGTCAAATCCTGCAATACACGAACAGCAATTGTGTTTTTTGAAACGCATACAGCGTAATCAATCGTTGTTTTACCGTCATATCTCGTAGGAAGATTACTCGGCCAACCTGTATTTCTTGTAAGTGTCTGCCCCGTTTCTTCATAAAAATAGGTAATGCTTCCGCCGTTGTCGGTATATTTACCTGTATCAAAGTTAACAGGGACATCGTCATAAACAGAACCCATGGTAATTACTCCTGCTTCAAGTGCGGGAGCATAAACCGTAACCGGTTTAATTGATGAACCCGGGGATCTTGTAGTCTGTGTAGCGTAGTTAAGAATAAGGTTTCCCTGCTTCTTACCGCGTCCTCCCGCAATACCGAGTACGTCGCCGGTTGTTGGATGTATTATAACCATTGAGGATTCCGGTTTAAATACGCCGGGGAGACGGTTATCCTGGAACACATCAGTATCATTTACATATACAGAGTCAAGAGCCGCCTGAATATCGGGATCCAAAACCGTATATATCTTTAAACCGCCCGAATAAATCATATTATAAGCAAGGTTTTCGGGATATCCTTTTTCTTCTTGCAATCTTTCAACGATCGACCTAATAACAGCATCGGTATACCAAGTGTTGTAATCCTCATCATTTGAAGAAGGCTCTCCCTCAACGTTAGCTGTATTTCTAGCCAAAACCAATTCTTCATTTAATGCGTCCTGATACTCGCTGTAGGTTATCTTTCCAAGCTCGTACATTTTTTTAAGAACTTTGCTTCTTCTGTCTTTGTTATTCTCAGGATTCTGAATCGGATCCCATTTTGTAGGTGCCTGCGTAATACAAGCAAGGGCTGCACACTCTACAAGACTAAGTTCACTAACATCCTTTCCGAAATAAACATTCGCAGCAGCCTGAACACCGTAACAGCCCTGTGACAAATATATCGTATTCAGATAAAGTTCAAGAACCTCTGTCTTATCCTTGGTTTTATCAAGATAAAGAGCTCGCATTATTTCCTGGAGTTTTCGCTGGATAGTAATATCCTTTTCATTGGTTAAATTCTTAATAAGCTGCTGGGTAATGGTTGAACCACCGTAATGATCCGTGCCTGTAAAGAAATAATATGTCGCACCGAGCGTTCTCTTCCAGTCAACGCCGTTATGTGTCCAATAACGCTCGTCTTCGATAGATATAAACGCCTCATATAAATAAGTAGGCATTTCCGAAAAACTTACCCATATTCTGTTTTCCGAGCCATACAATGTC
>JAZOUV010000078.1:0-3835 GCA_045658315.1 Eubacteriales bacterium | reverse complement strand
ATTCGTAATCAATAGGCCGAGGGTTCAAGTCCCTTCACTAGCTCCAAAAAAGCCGTTCAGAGTGTTCTGAACGGCTTTTTGTTGCCCATTTTTCGTTGCCATTTTGGTCAACGAGATTTTTCTATCTATTTTTGAACTATTTTAACAACATCTTTAAATCCTGTTCGGGTGTTGTTATCGGTGAAATTCCGTAATTCTCTACCAAGAATGATAAAACGTTCGGAGAAACAAATGCCGGAAGTGATGGACCGAGGAGAATATTTTTTATGCCAAGATGTAAAAGTGTGAGCAAAATACATACTGCCTTTTGTTCATACCACGAAAGTACCATCGAAAGCGGCAAATCATTTACATCACATTCAAATGCTTCCGCAAGAGCAACTGCAACTTTGATTGCACTATACGCATCGTTGCATTGTCCCATATCCATAATGCGAGGAAGTCCGCCTATTGTTCCAATGTCAAGATCATTAAAACGATATTTTCCGCAAGCAAGTGTTAAAACAATACTATCTTCAGGTGTTTGCTTAACGAATTCTGTGTAGTAATTTCTGCCGGGTTTTGCACCATCACAACCACCAACAAGGAAGAAATGTTTGATTGTTCCTGATTTTACTGCATCAATAACTGTATCAGCAACAGATAATACAGCATTGTGAGAAAAGCCAGTCATAACCTTTTCTCCGCCGTTAATTCCTGTAAAGTGCATATCGGTAGGATAACCGCCGAGAGCAAGAGCTTTTTCAATTACGGGAGTGAAATCCTTGTCTTCTCCAATGTGTATGATTTCAGGGTAAGATACCACTTCTATAGTAAACACTCTGTCTGCATAACTTGGTTTAGGCGGCATCAGACAGTTAGTGGTAAATATAATCGGTGCAGGAATGTTAGCAAATTCTTTTTGCTGATTCTGCCAGGCTGTACCGAAATTACCTTTCAAATGAGAGTATTTTTTCAATTCAGGGTATGCATGAGCTGGTAGCATTTCACCATGGGTATAGATGTTGATACCTTTATCTTTTGTTTGTTCAAGCAACTGCTTAAGGTCGTAAAGGTCATGGCCCGAAATGACTATGAAAGGACCTTTCTCAACGGTCAGGCTAACCTCTGTCGGAACAGGGTTGCCAAAGCTTTCTGTATTGGCTTTACCAAGAAGTTCCATACATTTCAAGTTAATTTCGCCAACCTCCATTACAATCGGCAAAAGCTCATTCATACCCCAATCTTTCATACCGATTGCAAATAATGCTTTATAAAAGAACTTGTTTACATCCTTAGCCTGATAACCCAAAACAAAAGCATGATATGCGTAAGCAGCTATTCCTCTGATACCGAATAATATCAAAGACTTAAGAGAACGAATGTCCTCGTCTGAATCCCACAACTCATTCATATCGTAATTGTCATTTCTTCCGCAAGAAGATGAACAGCATAGACAATTTGGAACAAGTCTGTTCTTTTCTGCTTCTATACGCTGTATAAGTTTGTTTATTGTAGCATTATTGAAATTTACATTAGTCACCGTTGTAAAAAGACTTTCTATAACAAGTTTATCGGTAGCATCGGTTACAAGTTCTTCATTCCCTTCGGTTGCTCTTGCAAGACCGATAAGGGCACCTGTTAATTTGTCCTGAAGCTCGGCAGTATCAGATTTCTTTCCGCATACACCCGAAGCTCCGGTGCAAGCCTTACAGCCTGCTGTCTGTTCGCATTGAAAACAAAACATTTGATTATCCATTTATAGTTACCTCCATAAAATTATTCAATGATATTTCCGTCTGTTGAAACCACAACAACTCTCCACGGAATAAACTTACCACTTGCCTGAAGTGCATTTTTTACTGCAATTTCTATTCCGCCGCAGCAAGGTACTTCCATTCTGACAACTGTTACACTCTTTATATCGTTGTTTGCAATAATAGCAGTAAGTTTTTCGGTGTAATCGCCTTCATCAAGTTTAGGACAACCGATAAGTGTAATATGATTACGGATAAATTCATTATGAAAATTTCCGTATGCGTAAGCGGTACAATCGGCGGTTACCAATAGGTTTGCTCCATTAAAATACGGAGCATTTACTGGCACGAGTTTAATCTGAACAGGCCATTGTGAAAGCAGACTTACATTATCTGCATTTGACGGTGCAGTACAAGAACAGCTTTCTCGGCTGATAGATTTTGATTGAGTTCCGGGACAACCGCAAGGAAGCGTTCCTGATGTTTTTTGTTCCTTTGCTTTTTGTACTGCTTTTTCATCATAAGCAGGTGCTTCTCTTTCTTCAAATGTAATTGCACCGGTAGGACAAGCAGGCAGACAATCTCCAAGACCATCGCAATAATCTTCACGGGTAAGCCTTGCTTTTCCGTCAATCAATTCGATAGCTCCCTCGTGGCAAGCATCAACACAAATTCCGCAGCCATTACATTTTTCTTCATCAATCGTAATAATTTTTCTAATCATATTGTTTCCTCCCGATATATTGACTTTACGAGGATATTATAGTACAATAATTAAAACAAGTCGGTTGTTTTTACAACGAAAGGTGATAAAAATGAAAAAATATATTTCCATATTAAAAAGAACTCAAATGTTTTCCGGTGTTGGAGAAAATGAAATAGAGTCTATGCTTTCTTGTCTTGGAGCAAGGCTTTATGAATTTTCTAAAGGAGAATATGTTATAAGGCAGGGAGAGCGATTAAGCGATATTATTGTTTTGGTTGATGGTAATTTACACATTCAAAAAGATGATTATTGGGGTAATCGCAGTATATTAGGTCAGATATCCGTTGGAGAAATGTTTGGCGAAGCCTATGTCGCACCTGATAGTGGAACAGTTCTGAATGATGTGGTTGCAGTAGAGAAAAGTATGGTTATCTTTTTTGATGTAAAACGAATACTTACAACCTGCTCGTCTGCTTGCAGATTTCATAATTTGGTGGTCCAAAATATGTTTTTTACAATTTCTGAGAAAAACAGAAAACTCGTGCAGAAGCTCGGTCATATGTCCAAGCGAACTACACGAGAAAAACTTATTTCGTATTTATCTGAAGAAGCAAAAAAGCAAAAAAGTTCGAAATTCACTATCCCTTTTAATCGTCAGCAGCTCGCAGATTTTCTATCAGTTGACAGAAGCGCTATGTCAAACGAATTATGCAAGATGCGTGATGAAGGTCTTTTAGAGTTTGAAAAAAACCAATTTGTATTATTTGAATAGAGTAAAAAAATATCTGCAATTATTTTCTCAAAACACATTGACAAATATCTATTTGTGGAATATAATATCATATAGATAAAACTCTATGTGAGGTGTTTTGCTTGGGAAATAATTATGCGAAAACCGCAGAAATCTTTAAGGCATTTTGCGATGAGAACAGAATAAAAATTCTTGAAATGCTGAATACAGGAGAAAAGTGTGCCTGCAAATTGTTAGAGGAACTCAATGTTACCCAGCCCACACTTTCACATCATATGAAAATCCTTTGTGATTCGGGAGTGGTAGTCGGAAGAAAAGAAGGCAAATGGACACATTACTCTATTTCGGAGGAAGGTGCAAAGATAGCATCGGAAACATTGCAGGAATTAACAAAATTAAAGTAATACAAAAGCCGTGATGCTGAAAATAAAGCCACGGCTTACAAAAACAACAACATATAGATGTTTTTCTATTTGAGGA
Source organism: Eubacteriales bacterium (assembly GCA_045658315.1). Lineage (GTDB taxonomy): Bacteria > Bacillota > Clostridia > Oscillospirales > CAG-272 > RGIG1995. Next base: position 162 of record JAZOUV010000078.1, on the reverse strand, counting down.
GGCTTTTTCTATGGAAGTAATTAAAGTAACATGGGACTTTTTTCAAAAACAAGTCCTGGGTATGAAATGGCTAAACGAACTGATAGGAAATATACTCTCAGCTTTCGGTCTTGATGTTAGTGGCAGAATTGGCGGCAGTATTCAGTTCTTTTTGTATGATAC
>JAZOUV010000077.1:0-1999 GCA_045658315.1 Eubacteriales bacterium | reverse complement strand
TTAATAGGAATATTTACCGGAGGACTTACGGCAACAAGTGGGGGAATAGCCGCTGCTATAATATTTGGATTCTTAGTAGCGTTGATATTTAAACCAAAAGAGAAGAAATAGTAAAATATATCTGTGGATTTAAGTTTTACTAAAAAAAGAAAAAGACCATTAAAATGGTCTTTTTTGGCTCTAACGCCTAATTTTAATACAATGATTTTAAGCGGTGCATTTATCCTCAAAGAAAAGTTTCACTGTGAAACTTTTCTTTTTTCTGTACAAAAATGTAGATTAATCGTTTATCCACTGCGTTTTTTCTTCACTCATCCCTAACCTTGATTGAGAAGGTGGTAGTTTACCACGATAGACACTATGAGGTCTTCTTCAAAAACGGACAAATAATAAGCCTTTAATATTGCAGAAAAAGGAATGCACCGATTTTAGGAATTGAAACGAAAAAGCGGTGTTTTTCTGAAAACACATTGACAAATTTCTATGTGTGGTATATAATATAGATAGACGATTATCTATGTGAGGTGATTTTCTTGGAAATGAATGATGCAAAAATTGCAGAAATATTCAAAGCATTTTGTGATGAAAACAGAATTAAAATTCTTAAAATGCTGAATACAGGAGAAAAGTGTGCCTGCAAATTGTTAGATGAACTCAATGTTACCCAACCCACACTTTCACATCATATGAAAATCCTTTGTGATTCGGGAGTGGTAATTGGAAGAAAAGAAGGCAAATGGACACATTATTCCATTTCAGAGCAAGGTGCAAAAATTGCATCAGAAATATTGCAGAAATTAACAAAATTGAAGTAATACAAAAGCCGTGAAGCGAATAAGTCACGGCTTACAAAAACAATAACATATAGATAGTTTTCTATTTGAGGAGGTTTTCTATGGGTATGATTAAAACAATCTGGGATTTTTTTCAAAATCAAGTCTTAGGTATGAAATGGCTAAACGAACTGATAGGAAATATACTGTCAGCTTTCGGTCTTGATGTTAGCGGTAGAATTGGCGGAAGTATTCAATTCTTTTTGTATGATACAATTAAAATTATGGTGCTTTTGGGTGTCTTAATTTTGATTATCTCATACATTCAAAGCTATTTTCCGCCGGAGAGAAGCAAAAAAATACTTGGCAGATTTCACGGCATTGGTGCGAATACTGTTGCAGCACTCTTGGGAACTGTAACTCCGTTTTGCTCTTGTTCGTCAATTCCTTTGTTTATAGGGTTTACAAGTGCAGGATTACCGCTTGGCGTAACTTTTTCATTTCTCATATCTTCACCTATGGTTGATTTAGGCTCGCTTGTTTTATTGATGAGCATTTTCGGGTGGAAGGTTGCTGTTACCTATGTTGTTGTCGGCTTAATTATTGCTATCATAGGTGGTACGCTGATTGAAAAACTACATTTTGAAAATCAAGTTGAGGAATATATCAGAAACGGAAAGGATATCGACATTCCGCAAAACGAACTGCACTTCAAAGACCGTATTAAATATGCTTGGGAACAGGTTTTAGAAACAGCAAAGAAAGTTTTTCCTTATGTGCTTGTCGGTGTTGGTATAGGTGCAATAATTCATAATTGGATACCCGAAGATATTGTTGTCAAAGCTCTTGGTAGCGGAAATCCTTTAGGTGTTGTTATAGCTACTGTTGCAGGTGTGCCAATGTATGCCGACATATTTGGTACAATCCCGATTGCTGAAGCTGTGCTTGCAAAAGGAGCCCAGCTTGGCGTTGTACTCTCGTTTATGATGGGCGTAACGACTCTTTCACTTCCGTCAATGATTATGCTCCGCAAGGCAGTTAAACCGAAACTGCTCGGAATATTTATTGCAATTTGTACTGTTGGGATTATCCTTGTTGGATATTTCTTCAATGCAATACAAAATATAATTATATAAATTTTTGGAGGTATTTATTATGTCATTATTTGGTTATGGAAAGAAAAAGGAAGAAGAAAAGAAGTCTCTTGCGTGTGCGTGTAACTGTGG
>JAZOUV010000076.1:0-4901 GCA_045658315.1 Eubacteriales bacterium | reverse complement strand
TTATTTCGGGCATATTTTTGAGCATATTTTCGATAAAGATACCGTAACCCTTGGTTGGGTCGTTAACTAAAACATGTGTGACTGCACCGACGAGTTTTCCGTTCTGGATTACGGGAGACCCCGACATCCCCTGTACTATACCGCCTGTTGCTTCTAACAACCGTTTATCTGTTATCTTTATCACAAAATTCTTCTGTTCGCCTTCTTTGTTACCTATCTTTACGATTTTCGCACTGTATTTTTCTACCTTGTCCGTTATCGTGCAGTAAATCTCAGCATCGCCTATTTCAAGTTCATCTTTCAACCCGATCTTCAGAGGTTGGCTGTGGGAAGTATCTATCCCTTCAGACATAATCCCATACACGCCACAAGTTTTGTTTCCTATAAGCGAGCCGAGCCTTCCCGGCAAAAATACACCTTTTAATTCTCCCGGACTACCCGTTACACCCTTCGTTATACCTTTTATGGTTACGTCCACAACAGTTCCTTTGCGAAGAGGCATTACCGCACCTGTGTCAACGTCGCATATTCCGTGACCCAGTCCTGCAAAACCGTTATTATGCGGTGAAATAAAAGTAACCGTACCTATTCCTGCAGTACTGTCTCTCAACCACATTCCTGCTCTGTAGATGTTTTCGGTTTTTGATAATACCGGACTGATTTCAAGTGACAGTTCTTTATTATTCCTTATTACCGTAAAGGATAAACTTTTTCCTCCGCTTTGCTCAACTGCGGAAGATATTTCATCAGTCGTGTTTACTTCTTTTTCGTTTACTCTTTTTATTATATCCCCTACTTTTAAACCGCCGTCAGAAGCAGGATTTTTTTTGCCCTCTGCGGTCTCAACCCCTGACACACCCGCGACGATCACACCGTCTGTATAAAGCTTTACACCAAACGGCATTCCTCCGGGATATAGAGCTATTTCCTTGAACACATCGATGCTTACTTTTTTTAAAGGTACAACACCGAATATTTTGGTGTTCGCTGACCGCAGTGAATAAAGTGTTTTTTCAGTCTCCGGCTGAGATACTCTTTGACCGGCAGGGACTGATTCAAGGTTGGCAGATACAAAAGGCAGATCAATTTCTTGGGTTATTTCCAAGTCCGACATATCTGAAAAAACAGATATCGTATCGGGAATAATATAATCGTATATACCTATTGCAGCTATACCGATAATGCATATAATAAAAATGATACGAAAAGCGTTTTTTAATTTTGTGCTTTGCATTTGAGTATCCTTTTTTTTAATTTCTTCTCTCATTGCCTTTTCATTTTTGTCTATGTCTATGATGTGTTATTTCCCCTTGCTTTATGTTATGAAAAATATAGATTAACTGCATAATAATATTTTTAAAAACATAAAAAAATAATTAATAAAATTGCCCTTGCAAGATGAATGAAAGTATGTTATACTATGCATAATATTAAAAATATTTTTGTAAATATGGCAGGTGAAAGCAGAAAATGTCAAAGAATTATGATGACTATAAGCCGTTGAATCCTATGCCGCCGAGGAAGCGGAAAAATTCAGCTCTTTCTTTTGTGCAGTATTCGATTATAGTATTGCTTGTTATTGCATTGATAGCGGCAGGTTCTTTCTTTATGGTTTTGCATAATAATTTTGATGACAATTCCTCTCCTCCAGAGCCTATACAAACACTTTCGCCCGAAGAGTCGGACTCTCCCGGGGAAACGGCTCCGTTTGAGCCGGAGTCTTCCGGAAATACGGATGAATATGAAGAGGAACCGACTCCGTCCCCTGAAGATGATGCCTATACCGAAATACAGCTTTCAAAAAATGATATTCATAAAGGTAATCTTATATTTGTAAGCAGTAATTATAAAGCAGTCTATCCTACCGATGACGAGTTAATTTTGTTTTCCGGCAATAAAACCAACTCGTATGCAATAAGTAATAATACACTGAAGATTCACAAAGGTATTATAACTGATATAAATAGAATGATGGATGATTTCAAAGGCGTTTCAGGTAAATCGGATTTGACCGTTTGGGCAAGTTACAGGGACGAGGCGGCACAGGACAAAATCTATAAAGATTACGTTGCAAAAAACGGGGAAGAGGCTGCTAAACAAGTCGTTTCCAAAGCGGGTGAAAGCGACCATAACACCGGTCTTGGAATTACCCTTAAAGTATACACAGGGGGACTGTCATATCAGCTTTGGGAAATTGACGGGTATTCTTGGATAGAAGAAAACTGTTATAAATACGGCTTTGTAGAACGTTATCCTAAAAATAAGATTGACATTACGGGCATTAATTATTCTTCCTCATACTATATTCGTTACGTTGGAGTCCCTCATTCTGAAATTATGAAGGTTAACAACTACTGTCTTGAGGAATATCTTATCTTCATAAAAAACTATACTTTCGATAATGCACACTACGAGTATACCACCGAAGACGGTGATAACTATGAAATATACTACGTAATGGCAGATGCCGAAGGTGATTCGGTAAGTATTCCCGTTCCGAAGGATCAAGAATACTCTGTTTCAGGAGATAATATGGGCGGTTTCATTGTAACTGTAAAAAAATAATATCTTCTATAATAACAAAAAACCTTTCAGAAAAATTACTTTTTGTTCTGAAAGGTTTTTTATTTCCTATTTTATATATCAAGTGAATTTCAAATTTTCAAAGTATACCTTTGGTGTTGTTCCCATCTGCTTTTTAAACAGTCTGTAACCGTAGGATATATCCGTTATTCCAACACATCGACAGGCATCATCGAAGGTTATATCCCGTGTCTTTTTCAGTTCTATGAGCATATGTATCTTTTCTCGGGCTATATACTGACCGATGGAGGTTCCTTCGGTCTTGCTGAAAACGGAGTTGAGATAGTTGGGGGATTTGCCGATATTTTGTGCAATATCGGTAAGTGTGAAGTTCCTTGTTATATTTGAAGACACGTATTTTTTAACCTTATAACAAAGGATAGACGAGGAAATTTCATTTTTTTCGTACAAGATGCTTTTACATATCTGGGATATTTCGCCGAGCAGTCCGAGGGCTGTAATAGCACAGGCTATCGAGTTGCTTTCGGTGGCGTTGTGGTCGCTTACAATCTGGATAAGCTTTTTTGCAAGTCTTTTTGTTTCTTCTGACGGAGGCAGATAAAGGGGAAGAAGTAAAATATTTTCGGTGGGATTAAAGGTATCTGTTATATCGTCTGTTACGCTGTAGTCGTAGTCGAGTTGAATATCGCAGGTGTAGTGCATGTGGATAATATTTTTTTCAGCTTTGAACATAGCGGCTCCGACCTTGCGGCAGAATATAAAAAAGCTGCCTTGTGGGACTCTCTCGTGCTTGCCGCATATTTCAACGTCAAAATACCCGTTTTTTACATAAACCAGCTCAATTTGCGGAAGTGATATAAAATATTCCTGACTGTAATCCTTTTTTGCGAAGTAATGAGCAAATTTCACCTCGGGCAAAGTCTTGGGCACTATTTTGTAATACAACATAATTTATCACCTCTCTGTACAATTATACAATATAATAGTTGTTTTGTCCAGTAAAATGTCAAATGATTATTGCATTAACTATAAAAATATTGTATTATTAATCTGTAGTCTTATAAAATAATGCTACGGAGAATGTTGATATTATTTTTAGTACTATAATGACTTTTGTTTTTTGGGGGGATTGAATATTTTTTTGAGGTGATATATAATTATTGATGAGAGTAATTATTAATTGTTTTGGCGATACGGTGATTGTTTATGGAAATTTTTAAACTGACTGTCAATCAGATGCTTGTCATATTTTTGTTTATGCTGGCAGGCTATTTGTTGAGAAAGTATAATATTGTTGAAAAAAATGCTTATGCTAATCTTTCCAAAATGGAAATGTTTATTTTTATGCCCGCTTTGAATCTGTCTACTCAGATGACTATGTGTACTGTTACGAATCTAAAGGATAATGCATATATGATATTGTACGGCGGAGTAACAATAGTTGTTGCGGTCATTATTGCCAATATTCTTTCAAAATTTTTTGTGAGAGATTATAAGGAGAACAGAGAGGCTGCTTACCAAAGAAACGTGTATAGATATGCGATTGCACTCGCTAATTACGGCTTTTTTGGCAATTTCCTGGTCTTTTCTGTTTTCGGAACGGACGTTTTATTTAAATACCAGATGTTCTGTATGGTTTTGAATTTGTTTACGTATATCTGGGGGATGTACGTTCTTATTCCGAGGGACAGAAATTCGGGCATTATGAAGGTTTTTATAAAAGGCTTTACTTCACCTCCCATGATAGCCATTTACTTGGGTATGATATTGGGCTTGTCGGGCTTGGGAGAAAGGGTACTTGAAATATCACTTATTAATACGGTTCTGGATAATGCCTCAAACTGTATGGGACCTGTGGCAATGCTCCTTGCAGGTATGGTTCTTGGTAACTATTCTTTGAAGGACTTGTTCAAGCAAAAGAAGGTTTACATAGTTTCGGCGTTCAGATTGATAATTATTCCCGCCTTCTTTATTATTGTACATAAGATAATCGGTTCAAGTGATATGGTGATAACTCTTACATTGGTTGCTTTTGCTGCTCCCTTGGGACTTAATACTATCGTATATCCCGCAGCATACGGCGGAGACCCAAAAACAGGAGCTTCTATGGCATTGATATCCAGCCTGTTTGGAGTGTTTACAATACCGATGATGTATTATTTGTTTATACAGCTTTGGTAAATATTTCGGTAATTTCAAAATATACAGGTAGCTGCTACTTAAAGCAACTGCCTGTATATTTTTAGTAAAATCGTTCACTTATGTTTACGGTGAAATTTCGACTTCGTCGAAGTGAAATTTTCTGCTGCCGCGGAAACTGAAATTTAATCCACCCAACGCCCCTGGCGGTTTCACTC
>JAZOUV010000075.1:0-4476 GCA_045658315.1 Eubacteriales bacterium | reverse complement strand
TATAATTACGTCATTTCTCTCAAAAAGAGACGACGTTGCACTGTGTCTCAGCTTGTCTATCTCATCGTTTACAAGGGCGTCCTTTTCTATATACAAATCTCTGCCCGGAATATAAGCCTCGGGCTTGTAGTAATCGTAATAGGAAACAAAAAATTCAACCGCATTTTCGGGAAACAGTTCACGAAATTCAGAGCATAGCTGTGCAGCGAGGGTTTTATTATGTGCCAAAACAAGAGTAGGCTTGTTTACCTTTGCAATAATGTTCGCCATTGTAAAGGTCTTTCCACTACCCGTAACACCAAGCAAGGTCTGTCTTTTTTTGCCGTTTCTTATCCCCGAAACAAGCTTATCTATCGCTTCGGGCTGGTCGCCCGTCGGCTTGTAAGACGAAACAAGCTTAAATTTGTTATCCATCATAAGCATTGCCTCCCTCTTTTTATTATCACACCATTGTATAACATGCTTTTCTTGATGTCTCCCCATATTTTCAAAAATATTTCCGTACATCTTTTTTATTATATCACAAACAATTTTTAATGTAAAGCAAAATGTGTATGAAACATTTTGCCACTTTTGCATACTGTTTTCTCTACGATAACCACTCCGGGTAGCCTGCCTGTTTTTGACCCTTTTCGCTTTTGGGAAATCTTTCATCGTATTCTTTTATTTTTCTCTTATTTATAATAGTATCTTGAATTTTATCGATATGTGTAGTATAGTTAAGGTACACGAAAAAACACGCAGAATAACACACTAAGGAAGAAGCTGTATGCTAAAAAAAGCTTATCTGGAAATAACCAATACATGCAACCTATCATGCTCTTTTTGTCATAAAACAAAGAGACACCCGCATTTTTTAACCACTGAAGAATTTGACTTGCTCACAAATAAACTTCAAGGAAAAATTAAATATCTGTATTTTCATCTTATGGGTGAACCATTGCTACACCCGAATCTGCCCGACTTTATTTCAACTGCAAAAAACAAAGGTTTTTTGCCAATAATCACCACCAACGGTTCACTTTTGGCTCAAAGAGGCTATGAACTGTTGATTTATCCACCACATAAGGTAAGTATATCTCTTCACGCACCTGCCGCAAATCCCGCCTTTTCCGACGAGTCATATCTTGAAAACTGCATTAAATTTGCCAAAAAAGCAGCAAAAATGGGATGTTACATTGCCTTTCGGCTTTGGAATCTCGGGAGCGACGACGAAGCTGAAAATACGCACATTCTAAATAAACTACACAGTGAGTTTGTCGGCGAATGGAGCACCATCCGAAACGGTTGCGGGAATAAATTATCGGACGGTATTTACCTTGAATTTGCCAAACGCTTTGACTGGCCTGACAGCGACATTGCAGAGTCTCCCGAAGATACTGATATGTTTTGTTACGGTCTTCGCGACCAAATAGGCATACTTTGTGACGGAACGGTCGTTCCCTGCTGTCTCGATGCCGACGGAAATATACCCCTCGGTAATCTTCTTCACACAGACCTTGACTCAATAATAAATTCAAAAAGGGCAAAAAACATTTACAACGGCTTCAGCCAACGGCACGCAGTCGAGCCACTCTGTCGCAAATGCGGATATGCTAAAAGGTTCGGTAAAAAAATATAAACGAAAACGGTTCTATAAAATAGATGCCTTTTAAATTTTTAAGCTATGTGTTCAAACCCCTACAGTTTTTAGTGATATTCTGTTCTAACGAACAGAGTGATATTTTTGCCATCGCAAAAGTGATATTATATTCGCCCCTAACGCCCGCAGGCATATCACTTGCGAAGCAAATATCACGCACCGAAGGTACATATAACTCGCCGTAAGGCGAATATAACTGAAAACGACAAGTTTCTGTCGAAACTTGTCGTTTTCTGCGAAAGAGCGACTAAAAGTAGTGCAAGTAGGGCAAAGAAAAGTGAAAAGCAGTGTATTATACCAAGTCACAAAGCTTAATTTGATCGGTAATATTCTTCAACCTTTTTTTTGCTACTTCTGTATATTTCTCACTTAAATCAACGCCAATTCCTTTTCGACCTAATTTAACCGCCGCACTAACAGCACTTCCAGTACCAGAAAATGGATCTAATACAATTCCATCAATAGGACAAGTTGATAAAATAGGCGTTTTAAGAAGTTCTTCAGGAAAAACAGCACAATGAGCGTCTTTTCTCCATTTATCTTCAGGAACAATTCTCCAAATATCAGATGGCAAAAAACCTTTTTTGCGCATTTTCATAATGTAGAATCCTTTTTCCTGCAGTTCTTTAGCTCGGCCACTGACTTTAGAATTTTCACTATGAAAACTACGCTGTTCGCCCCGAATTGTCATTCTAAAATCGACAACTTCACCACGTCGCATTTCTTCTAATGTTTCGTTCAGTGCGTCTAAAGCGTTTCTTTTTTCCTCTGCTGTTAGCACTGTAGACAATTCAATTTGCTTAAAATATTTTTTTCCGCTAACACCAGTTGCAGAAACCATCGTTCCTTCAGAAGTTTCGTGAGCATCTACTTCGGGAACAATTCTTATAGCGTCTGCATTGAAATAGTATTTATTGCTCTTTACGAATTGAAAAACATGTTCATAAATATCTCTAAATCGATCTTTACAACTTTGGGTGCCTTTAATTTGATCCCAAATTATATCGCTTCTCAAAATCCAGCCTTCGCTTTCCATAGCGAGTGCAACTCGCCAAGGCATTCCCATAAGGCATTTATTAACAAATTTATCGCCTATATTAAGCCAAAAAGTCCCAGTTGGTTTCAGCACGCGTTTGATTTCACGAATAACATTCATCAAATTGGCTACATATTCTTCGGGAGTTTTTTCATCTCCAATAATATTGGTTATTTCGCCATCATAGTCTTCATATATTCGTTGTTGCCAGTAAGGGGGCGAAGTTATAACACAATCAATAGAGTTATCCGGTAGTGCAGATAACACCTCAATGCTGTCACCCACTACCAATTTATATCTACTTTCTCCGCAAAGCACTTCGTTAAACATTACAAAACCCCATCCACTTTACCTTTATTGATCGCGTTTTCTAAAAAACCTTTATCTGTCAAATAATCTTGAGCATTTGCACCAGCAAGAATTTTGTTTATACCTTCCAAATCTGCACTAAGCCATTCTGCAGGCTTTAATTTGTATGCAGATGATTCTTCATCCCAAAATTCGCTATATGTCATAAAATGTATTGGATCATCCATATTGCATCTCAAATCAGAAGTGTCAACGGCACTTTTAAGATATTCCATTGCTACATCTTGAATTACGAATACAATTTTTCGACCCCAAGTGTTTATAACATTTCCTTTTTTATACACTTGTTGCATCATGGTTTTCATAAATTCATTTGCCCAATTTAAACCAAACGTATAATCGTGATCGTATCTTCCGTTTTGCAACAAATCTTTTACATATCCATATGGAGAACCCGTTGTACCATTTGCTTGAAATTCTACGCAAAAGAAGTCAATAGGTGTATTTGTATTTTCATCAATTTTTATTGCGACATAATCTACATTTCCACTTACGCCCATATTAACTTCTTTAACCCATTTAACCTTTTTCCAATCAGGAAAGAAACGATCCTGAATTGACTTAAATACAATGTCTTCTAAAAAACGAAACGGGCAGATAATTACCGGCCTATAAGAATCAGTGAATGAACCCTTATATCCAACGGAGCATATGCCAACCTTTATATGTGGTTCACTTTTTCTAGGCTTTGTACATTCTCGTCCCAAGTATGGACAGTACTGCTTTTCCCTTTCTTTTATTGCTTCGTCGCTAACATCTGTATACACTCTTCCAAAAACTTCAATGGGGAATTTACCAATCTTAGGTTCCATAGCGATCCTCCTAATCATACCACAACCGTTACTTATAGTCAACAGTTTATTCGAAATCAAAAAAATCTTTTACCGAAATATCTAATGAACGTATTATTTTTTCTACGCTATCTAATGTAGCGTTTCTTTTACCGGATTCTATTCCAGCCAAATATGTTCTATCTATATCGGACTTTAATGCTAGCTTTTCTTGCGATATACCCAGTTTGTTTCGTAAATACCTAATTCTATTTCCGACATCATGTTTTAACATAGCAATCTCCTTAAAATATGTTATATATAATTGTATGCCACGTGTTACTTATTAGTCAACGGACTATGAGTAACATTCGATAAATTTCGACTATTCAAATCCCGTCGGGTGCTGTTTTGCCAACTTCTTTGCTCTGCAAAGAAACGCGAAAAGTAATTCACCTGTTTGACCGCCGAAAAGAAAAAACCTCTCTTGTCTTGGTAGACAAAAGAGGTTTATTTCGTGGCGCAGAGAGAGAGATTCGAACTCTCGGAACGGTATTAGCGTTCACACGATTTCCAGTCGTGCGCCTTAGACCAGCTCAGCCATCTCTGCATACATATTTATTAATATTTTTCTTCGGCAAGCTCCGTTTTGTCCGGAG
>JAZOUV010000074.1:0-2906 GCA_045658315.1 Eubacteriales bacterium | reverse complement strand
TCACTTCAATACCACCTTTGACTTTCAATTTTTAATTTCTATATAATTTGCCACTTTGGCAAGAACAACAAATTTTTTTGGAGTTTTTAATGTTATTTCCTGTTGAACTCGTTGTGACAAATACTGTAGAGCTTTTCACCGGCAGACTTATTTGTCATCTCAAGCATATATTCCGGTTTTCTGAAGTCTGAATATTCACAGAAAAAACAATCGTGCTCGCAGCCTGAAGAGCAGGTTAAACTCTTTTCCCACAAAGGACATTTGTATAACTCAGATACAATCAAATATCCGTCGCTTGTGTATTTTAATTCTTTCACTTCTATACCTCCTATATCCTCATATTTACACATTATGATTTTATCAAACTATAATAAAAAATGTTGATTTTGGCATAAATCGCAGATTTTTGGCACAGATTGCATATTTTTTTGATAAAACAACCCTTGATAAGCACAAAAAAACTCTCCCGAAGGAGAGTTTCAAGATTTATTATTTTAATAATTTAAACACACTTTTGAACTGAACGTTCCGTCTTGGGCAGTGAAATCGTACATGCCCTCGTACTTCTCTGTGGTTGTTATAACAGAGCTGATTCCAATACCGTAATCTACTTCATCAAATTTCAGATTAGTTTTACACGGATTTTCTATCTTCACAAGCAGGCGTGTTTCTTTTTCTCTTATATCAACATCAATAATTTTCTCTTTTGATTTAAGCTTCTTTGTAGCGTTGATTGCATTCTCAAAAAGATTGGCAATAACTATAACCATGTCTTTAGGGGATACAGGTATATCATTTCCGGCACGAGCTGAGATTTTTACTTTAATACCCGCATCTTTTGCTTTCTTTTCATACACAGAAAGAACTGTATTTATCGTTGGATTTTTGCAATAGTTTATTTCGCCAAGGCTATCGGAGTCATCGTCTACAAGAGTTTTTAAGTAGTCCTTTACGGTTTCAATGTCGTTTTTGTTTGCAAATTCCAAAAGCACAAGGTTATGATGTCGTCTGTCGTGTCTTGCCATGCGGTCTGCCGCCATTTGCAGATTTTCATTTTCAATCTGCAAAAGCAGAAGTTTGTTTTGCTGTTCGGTTTCTCGTTTCATCGCAACTTCTGTCATATTTTTAATCTTGGAAAATATGACAGGATATACCGCAAAGATTGAAATGCTGAGGAAAAGAAGCGGTATAAATCCGGGTTCATAAATGCTTGCAATTTTAACGGGAAATACCGATAGTGCAACTAATGTAATTACAAATATGACATTTACAAAAACAAGCTGATACCACCCTGCTACCATACTTTTTGATGCTACACGGCATAAAGGACAAACAAAATTCAAAAAATAATACAAAATACCAATCAAAAGCGCGCAAAGGACAATCAATCTGATTACGATGTTCATACCGGGGAATGTCCCTTGTATTACCGTATTAAACGCCATAAATATACAGAAGAAAACGGAGTATGTAAGTATGGTAAAAAGTCTTTGAGAAAGCTTTCCTTTTGTAGTTGCAAAAAAGACAATATATTGAAGGATGAAGGCTGAAATAAATATTGAAAAGAATTTCATACCGATATCATTTATCACAAATTCTCCGAAACACCAAAGACATCCCTGTAACACAAGCCAAATGCTCCAAATAACAAAGGTTGTTTTTTTACTGTATTTTAAGTTTGATGAGTATATGCCCGAAATGGCATGTGCCACAAGAATGAATAATTGTTCAATTAAGACTGATATTGTAGCCATACTTAACCCTCCTGCCCATCGTACTGAAGAAGCCAGAATGCTTCTTTAATTTCATTATGTGCACCACGAGGAAGAAATAACTTTGTATTGTTATTAAAGCTCACTTCCCCGGTAGATACACTTTTAACTTTATTAAGATTTATTATATAAGCACTTCCGCCACGAACAAATCCGCCATATTGCGAAAGTTCTTCAAACAGCTCTGCAACCGTCATTCTCGAACGCACCTGTTCATCGCTTACAAAATTCACATACTGATAGTGAGAGCGCGACTCCGTATAAAGGATATTGCTTATATTAATATTTTCAACTCCGTTCTCCGTTTTTAGCCTTATGAATTTACTGCCAAGCTTTTCGGCTTTTTCGACTGCTACATCCATTGCTTCATAAAACTTTTCCGGATTAAGTGGTTTTATTAGATAGCGAAGTGTATCTGTTTCAAGACTTTCGGGAGCGTGTTCTATTGAGGTTGTCAAAAATATAATAGGACTTTCAATGCCTTTTCTCCGGATTTCTCTTGCAAGTTCTGTGCCCATTTCATCACCAATATACACATCAAGCAGAAATATATCAAACAAGTCTCCGTTATGAAGTGCGTTTAAAAGCGAACTTGCAGAATTAAAGGTCAAAACTTCAAGTTCCGACTTTCCGCATAGCTTAGAATATTTTTTTATATAGGATGAAACCTCGTCCAAGATTATTGTTTCATCATCGCATATCGCTATTCTCATGTTTCCACCTTACTTTCTTACCAAACTTAAAAACCATTCATCTTCCGGCAGAGCAATATTGTTTTTATTACATGATACAATTATATTGCAAGCTGTACGGAAGAATAGCGCATAAAGAATACCGGGATGTCCGTCTTTAACCTCACCATTTTTCTGTCCGATGCGAAGTGCATCTGCAACAGGTGTTTTTTCAAGTTCTTTCACTGATTCTTCCAAATAGCAAGGTGGAGTGTCCTTACTGTTTGCAAGGGTGGAGGTAAAGGCAATTCGTTTTTTTCTTTCTTCATCGTTCATACCTGATTTGAAATATTGAAGTAAACCGATTAAGTATTCTTCCCACGATTTATTTTCGCCTATTCTATTAAATACCTTATGCAAGTTATCATACCCATCACGAACAACCGCCATAAATAGGTCCTGC
>JAZOUV010000073.1:0-3856 GCA_045658315.1 Eubacteriales bacterium | reverse complement strand
ACACAGACGAAATCTTAATATACTTTGTTGCGGTGGTAGTGGTGCGGGTAAAACCCGTTTCTTCGCCAAAGTCAACGTAATTAATGCTAATACCTCTTTTATAGTCCTTGACCCCAAAGGCGAATTACTCCGTGACACGGGCAATCTTCTCAAAGCAAAAGGATATGAGATTAAGGTTATTGACCTTATCAATATGGAAAAGAGTGACTGCTATAACCCGTTTGTCTATATCAAAGATGACAATGATATTCAGCGACTCGTCACCAACCTTTTCAAGAATACAACTCCGAAAGGCTCTCAATCGCAAGACCCGTTTTGGGACCAAGCGGCAAGTATGCTCTTGAAGGCACTCATATCTTTTTTGCACTACGAAGCACCGCCTGAAGAACAGAACTTTTCAACGGTACTTGAAATGATACGAGAGGGCGATGTAAGTGAGGAGGATGAAAACCTTGAAAGTCCGCTTGATAGGTTATTCAACGAACTTGAAGCAAACAAGCCTAATCACATCGCACTTAAATATTACCGTTCTTACCATAAAGGCTCCGGTAAAACACTTAAATCAATTCAGATTACTTTACTTGCCCGCCTTGAAAAGTTCGATTTAACATCACTTGCTTCTATGACACAAACCGATGAAATGAACTTGACGAGCATAGGAGAAAAGAAAACTGCTGTCTTTGCGGTTATCCCCGACAATGACAGCAGTTTTAATTTTATAGTAGGAATGCTCTACACGCAGTTATTTCAGCAGCTATACAATTTGGCTGACTTCAAGCATTCGGGCAGACTTCCCGTTCATGTGCATTTTATTATGGACGAGTTTGCCAACGTTGCCTTGCCTGATGACTTCGACAAACTGTTGGCAACAATGCGTTCCCGTGAAATATCTGTGTCAATCATCATTCAGAATATGGCACAGTTAAAAGCTCTGTTTGAGAAACAGTGGGAAAGCATAGTCGGTAACTGTGATGAGTTCCTTTATCTTGGAGGTAATGAACAGTCAACACACGAGTATGTTTCAAAGCTGCTCGGCAAAGAAACCATTGACACTAACACCTACGGTCAGTCCCGAGGACGAAACGGCAGTTATTCAACAAACTATCAGATTACGGGACGTGAGCTTCTCACTCCCGATGAAGTGCGAATGTTGGATAACAAATATGCTCTTTTATTTATCCGAGGTGAAAGACCAATCCTTGACCTAAAGTATGACATACTGAAACACCCAAATGTGGGACTTACAACAGACGGATGCGGAGAGCCATATATTCACGGATTCTCTGAATATTCTGTCGGTAATCTCACTTGTTCAAAATCTTCTCAGTCTGAAACAGAGGATGTTGAAGAAACAACTGATGAAGATGCAAATTATATCATTTATTCAAGCGAAGAAATTGAAGATTTTTTATTTAATTATAAGGAGGAAGAATCTAATGAAGAATAATTCTATCACAAAAAAGGAAAGAATGCCACTGCAGGGCAATGTAAGAAAAGGTTTTAAACTGTTTGTATCAATCGTTGTGTGCCTTACAATGATTTTCACACTTGCAGTTACAGCCTTTGCTGCTGACGATCCTGTAGCCGTTGTCAATAATCTCTCGACCTTTATTTTCGGTCTTATCCGTGCAGTTGGTCTGATTATTCTCGGCTTCGGTATTGTGCAGGTCGGTCTCTCGCTCAAATCGCACGACCCCTCACAGAGAGCTAACGGTTTCCTTACTGTCGCAGGCGGTATTGTTATCACATTCGCAAAAGAAATTCTTGATTTAATTGTAGGATAAATATATTAACAAACACATAAAATAGTTAATAGACGATTCTACAAAATAGCCTTTATCCCCAAGTTTGACATTATTAACAAACAATGCTATAATAGGAATGATTTAATAATGAGAATAGAATTAATTTTTACCAATAAAAGGAAGATGCTTATGGCAATATCTGTTTCACCAAAGATGCGTTCTGTTCGTTCGGTTTCCCCGAAAAAAAGCACAAACCCCGAAGGTGAATTAAGAGCTAAATATGTTGTTTTCAAAAAGGGGAAAACAATATGTTTGGCTGAAAAAGGATTGAATTCAGAAACTTTCAATGTCACTACTGTTCAAAGGATATCCGCTGGTGACCCTGTTTCTATTTTGAGCAACGGAATGTCAAGGGTACAAATCGCAAGAATATCTAGAACTCTTAATAATAGTGGTGCCAAAATTACAATTGTTAACAAATGAGTTGGTGTTAAAGATGTGTAAAAAAAGAGAAGAAGAAATTTTAAATACAACAGAAAATTGGGACGAGATTGATTGTCTTATAGAAAGAGATATACAATATACGGTTTTACTTAAACAATATATTTCAGCCCAAAAAGAAAACGAAAAACTACAAAAGCGTTTTAAAATAGTTTTCTTTATAATTGTGCTTTTAGTATTTGTTGTTGTTGTTTCATTAGGTGCTATTGCTATATACACCATCTCTAAAAAAGCTTCTATTACTTTAGGTGATGTTGGAGTTGCATTATCTGGATTTGGCAGTATCTTAGGTGTAATAATTGTTTTACCAAGCAAAATAGCGGACAATCTTTTCCCTGCTACTGCAACCAAAGAAATGCTTGAGATAGTTCAAACTATGCAAAACTATGATTTGAATAGTGATGCAGTAAATGATGATGTTGTTCAAGAATTTCTCGAATAAAACGACTACTCGTTGTATGTTATTGTTTTTATAACAAGATTAAATATTATGAAAGAATCAGTTTCGTTTGTAACTTCGAACTGGTTCTTTCTTTTTATATTGAACTAATAGTTTTTAAATAAAGGGAGGTCTTTAATGGAAAATTCAAGTAATTGGGTAGTACAAAATTTGCAAAACTCTCTTGAAACTTGGAATGACAAACTCAGTGAAATATGGCTTCTTATAACTCAATCTCCCGAAGAATTCAAAGGCGGAACAATTTGGAATGTAATAACTGATATACACGGCGCACTTCAAGCGATAGGATATTCGCTTTTAGTGCTGTTTTTTGTTGTCGGTGTTATGAAAACCTGCGGTAATTTCGCTGAAATGAAAAGACCTGAAATTGCCGTAAAGATGTTTATACGATTTGTTCTCGCCAAAGCTGCAATAAGTTATGGCTTGGAGTTGATGATGGCTCTGTTTAATATCGTGCAAGGGGTTGTTGCAAAAATTATGGCGACTTCGGGACTTGCAGATGTATCTCAAACAGTATTGCCGGAATCAATTATCAAATCAATAGAAGAGTGCGGATTTTGGGAAAGCGTACCGCTATGGGCAGTTACTCTCATAGGCAGTTTGTTTATAACGGTACTTTCGTTTGTAATGATAATGACTGTTTACGGACGTTTCTTCAAAATCTATCTTTATACCGCAATCGCACCTGTTCCCTTATCTGCTTTTGCGGGTGAAACTTCATCTTCCATTGGTAAAAGCTTTATAAAGTCATACGCCGCAGTTTGTTTGGAAGGAGCAATAATCGTACTCGGTTGTATTATCTTCTCAATCTTTGCTGATTCACCGCCGGTTGTTGATGAAACGGCAGCAGCAGTAAATCAGGTATGGAGTTATGTCGGTGAACTTATATTCAATATGATTGTTCTTGTCGGCACAGTAAAGATGGCAGACCGAGTTGTTAAAGAAATGATGGGACTTTAAAAGGAGATGATTATATTTGGAAGTAAAAATAAACCGTGAAATCCGTGACTACACGGAAGCTGTATATTTCGGGCTGTCGTTAAGACAGTTCGTTTTTTCAGTTCTTGCCTGCGGTGTTGCCGTAGGCTTGTACTTTTTATTAAGACCGTTTTTCGGTATTGAAACCTTGAGTTGGGTTTGCATTTTGGGT
>JAZOUV010000072.1:0-9917 GCA_045658315.1 Eubacteriales bacterium | reverse complement strand
AACGTTATCCTGAATAGCAACTACAACGGTCTTGTCCATCTTGTCGCTGACAACGATGCCTACTCTTGTCTTACGAAGGTTTCTTTCCATCTGGCTTTACCTCCTATTCTTACGCATTAGCGCTGTCTGCAGACTGAAGCTCACGGATAATTGTCTGTACGCGAGCGATGTCCTTCTTAACAGCACTGATTCGCATGGGGTTGTCGAGCTGATTAATGGTATGCTGGAAACGGAGGTTGAAAAGTTCCTCCTTAAGCTCAACAAGCTTCTTTTCAAGCTCGGGTAAAGAGTTCTGTCTGATTTCCTTAGCGTTCATTACTGCTCACCACCCTTTTCCTTTTCTACAAACTTGCACTTAATAGGCAATTTGTTGGCTGCAAGACGCAGAGCCTCTTTAGCAACTACGGCGTCAACACCGGCGATTTCGAACATAATTCTGCCGGGCTTAACAACCGCTACCCAATATTCCGGAGAACCTTTACCGGAACCCATTCGAGTTTCAGCAGGTTTTTCTGTTATCGGCTTGTCCGGGAAAATCTTAATCCAAACTTTACCGCCACGCTTTACGTAACGTGTCATAGCAATACGGGCTGCTTCTATCTGATTGCTTGTAATCCAAGCGGGTTCGGTTGCTACGAGACCGTATGAACCGTAAGTGATAGTGTTGCCACGGGTTGCCTTACCTTTAAGTCTACCGCGCTGTACGCGTCTGTATTTTACTCTCTTAGGCATTAACATAGCTTACTTCGCGCCCCCTTCTTTGCGTTCTCTTCTAGGAGCACGGTCGTTTCTGTCGCGTCTCTGACGGTTGTCGCGACGGTCACGCTTGTCGGGCTTAACGTCTACCTTTGCTTCAGCAAAGCGGTTCTTGCCGTCGTGAAGTACTTCGCCCTTGTAAATCCAAACCTTAACACCGATCTTACCGTATGTTGTGTTTGCTTCAAAGAAGCCATACTCAATATCAGCACGAAGTGTCTGAAGCGGAATAGTACCTTCATGATAGTGCTCACTTCTTGCGATTTCAGCACCGCCCAAACGACCGCTGCACATTACCTTAATACCCTTAGCACCAAGTCTCATTGTACGGCCGATCGCCTGCTTCATAGCACGGCGGAACGAAATTCTGCGTTCAAGCTGTCCTGCAATGCTTTCAGCAACGAGCTGAGCATTGAGATCAGGATACTTAACTTCTACAACGTTTACGGATACAGGTTTGTTGAGCATACCTTCAAGTGTAAGGCGGAGCTTTTCAATTTCTGCACCGCCGCGTCCGATAATCATACCGGGCTTAGCACAGTGAATAAATACTCTTACTCTTGCACTGTCACGTTCAATCTCAACCTTAGGAACGCCTGCAGCCTGCAAACTCTTTTTAAGATAATTTCTTACTTTATAGTCGGATACAAGCGTATCGCCAAAGCACTCGTCTTTTTCGAACCATCTTGAATCCCAGTTTTTAATTACGCCCACACGTAAGCCGTGGGGATTAACCTTCTGACCCATTTTCGCTTGCTCCTTTCTTATACTCTTTCTTTTACGACAATTGTCATATGGCTTGTTCTCTTCAATATTCTGTCTGCGGAACCTCTTGCTCTGGGCATCATTCTCTTAAGAGTAGGGCCGGGGCATACGTAGCATTCCGATACATAAAGGTTTTTGCCGTCCATATTGAAGTTATTTTCTGCATTAGCAACAGCGCTGTTCAACAGCTTGAGAAGATATTCAGCTGCTGAGTTAGGGATATTCTTGAGGATTGCCTGTGCTTTCTCCGTGTCCTTGTTTCTGATAAGATCAAGTACAATCTTTACCTTACGCGGTGAAATTCTGGCATATCTGAGAATCGCTCTTGCTTCTTTTACCTGTGCATTTGCTTCCATTACGGATGATTCCTCCCTTCATTTCCCGTCTTATTTCGTGTTACTTGTCTTGGAACCGGAGTGGCCCTTGAACAATCTTGTAGGTGCGAATTCACCGAGCTTGTGTCCAACCATATCTTCGGTAATGTATACCGGGATATGCTTTCTGCCGTCATGAACTGCAATGGTATGACCTACAAATTCCGGGAATATTGTGGAGGCCCTTGACCATGTCTTTATAACTTTCTTTTCATTGGCTTCGTTCATCGCAGCAATTCTTGCGAAAAGCTTTTCTTCGACAAACGGTCCCTTTTTCAAGCTTCTGCTCATTTATCGGTACCTCCTTCTTATTTGCCGTTTCTGTGCTTCAAAATGAATTTTTCGGTTCTTGCCTTCTTATTACGTGTCTTGTAACCAAGAGCAGGTTTACCCCAAGGGGTAACAGGAGAGGGCTGACCGATAGGTGAACGGCCTTCACCACCACCGTGAGGGTGGTCAACGGGGTTCATTACCGAACCGCGAACGGTGGGACGGATACCCATGTGGCGTTTACGTCCTGCTTTACCAATCTTAACGGTGTCGTGCTCGATGTTACCAACCTGACCGATTGTAGCCTGGCAGTCAAGACGAACGAGACGAACTTCACCTGAGGGCAAACGAACCTGTGCCATACCGTTTACTTTAGCCATAAGCTGCGCTGCAGCACCTGCAGAACGAACCAACTGGCCGCCTTTTCCGGGGTACAACTCAATGTTGTAAATGAATGTACCAACGGGGATATTTTCTATGGGAAGCGTATTGCCTGCCTTGATATCAGCATCAGCACCTGTGTAAACGGTGTCGCCTGCTGTAAGGCCTGCGGGAGCTACCATATATTTCTTATCGCCGGCTTCATTCTGGAGAAGTGCGATGTAAGCGGTTCTGTTAGGATCGTATTCAATACCGATAACCTTTTCAGCACCTGCAACTTCACGCTTGAAGTCGATAAGTCTGTATTTCTTCTTGTTACCGCCACCCTTATGGCGAACAGTAATTCTTCCGTAGCTGTTACGGCCGGAGTGCTTCTTAAGTGTTGTAAGAAGGCTCTTTTCGGGGGTAAACTTTGTTACTTCGTCGAAAGAAGGAGCTGACATGTGTCTTCTCGACGGAGTAGTCGGTTTGTATTTAATAGCTGCCATTTCTGTACTCCTCCTTCATTAGATCATGCCATCGAAGAATTCGATTGTTTTAGAATCTTCAGTAAGAGTAACGATAGCTTTCTTCCAAGCTTTCTTATAGCCTGCGTGAACGCCGACTCTTCTGGGCTTCTTCTTCATGTTGATCGTATTTACATCAGCAACCTTAACTTTGAAAAGCTCTTCAACTGCTTTAGCAATTTCGGGCTTGGTTGCACTCTTCATTACTTCGAAGGTGTATGTCTTATCAGCAATTCTCGCCATACTGTCTTCTGTAATGATCGGTCTGACAATAATATCCTGTGCTGTTTTCATTATGCGTACACCTCTTCCATCTTAGAAACCGCCGCCTGAGCAACTACGAAGCTGTCGCAGTTCAATACGTCATACACGTTAATAGTGTTAACCTGAGCTGTCTTAACTCCGGGAATATTAGCGAAGCTCTTGATAACCTTGGCATCTGCTTCGGAAAGCACAACCAATGTCTTCTTTGCTGCTCCGATCGCTTCAAGCATTGCTTTCATGGTCTTTGTCTTGTATTCCTCTGTAACGATGCTGTCAACAACAATCATGTTGCCGTTAGCAACCTTATCGGAAAGTGCACCCAAGAGTGCGAGACGTCTTGTTTTCTTATTCAGGGTAACTCTGTATTCGCGAGGCTTAGGACCGAGTGCTACGCCACCGTGTGTCCACTGAGGAGATCTTGTGGAGCCCTGTCTTGCACGACCGGATCCCTTCTGTCTCCAAGGCTTTCTACCGCCACCGGAAACCTCTGTACGAGTAAGAGTTGACTGTGTACCCTGTCTCTGATTCATAAGATATGCTCTGACCGCAGAGTGGATTACGGCATCGTTAACTTCAACAGCAAACACTGCATCGTTAAGAGCGATTTCTCCAACTTCCTTACCAGCCATATTAACTACTTTTACGTTTGGCATCTTATTTCCTCCTTCCGCTTACGCTTTAACCGCATTGCGGATGAACACGATACCGCCTTTAGCACCGGGAACGGCACCTTTTACAGCAATAATGTTCTTTTCTGCATCGATTTTTGCAACAGCAAGGTTAAGAACCGTAACCTGTTCGTTACCGTACTGACCTGCCATGTGTTTGTTCTTAAAGATTCTCGCGGGGTCGATAACACCCATAGAACCTGACTGACGGTGGATAGGACCTACGCCGTGAGTCTTCATGAGAGTGTGCTGGTTCCATCTCTTGATAGCACCTGTGTAACCATGACCCTTTGTAATACCGGTAATGTCGACCTTTTCACCTGCGGCAAAGATGTCTGCGGTGACGGTATCGCCAAGCTTGTAGCCGGAAATGTCGTCGAGTCTAAATTCTTTCAAATGCTTCTTCATGGAAACGCCGGCCTTCTTCAAGTGACCCGCTTCAGCCTTGCTCAGCTTTCTTTCGGCTACGTCCATAAAGCCGAGCTGAACTGCTTCATAACCATCTGTTTCGTTTGTTTTGATCTGCGAAACCACGCAGGGTCCCGCCTCGATTACGGTTACCGGAATAACGTTGCCTTTTTCATCGAAAATTTGTGTCATCCCAAGTTTCTTACCGATGATCGCTTTTTTCATCTTTCTTTTTCCTCCTGTTAGGTTATTGGTTGGAAAATCCAACGTGACCAAGACCTTTCGGTCTCATATCAAAGCCGTAAACTAATTACAGCTTGATTTCAATTTCAACACCGGCGGGAAGCTCAAGACTTGTGAAAGCCTTAACCGCTTCTTCTGACGGTTTGATTACGTCAATAAGACGCTTGTGAGTTCTCAACTCGAACTGTTCGCGGCTGTCCTTGTACTTGTGAACAGCACGAAGAATCGTAACTACCTCTTTTTCGGTAGGAAGCGGAATAGGACCGGATACCTTAGCACCGTTTCTCTTCGCTGTCTCAACAATCTTCTCTGAAGCCTGATCAATCAATGTGTGATCGTAGCTCTTAAGACGAATTCTGAGTTTCTCAATAACTGCCATTTGTTTTTGCCTCCTTTTAAATAATACACTCCATTTAAAAGGGCCGAAATTGCCTCTAACACTCTTCCGGGTGTTTTGTGGTGAACCCTACAAAAAACGGAATTTGCCTGCAACTCTTGGCAAAATCCGGGTAACGTCCGCACCAAAGGATACGGGAAAGTGTTTAGCAATTTGCTGTCGCCCGGTTAAATATCGGACATACTCCACGAAAATTACCTGCATTTCTGCAGCAACCTCTCGCTTCAACGCACATCAAGCCTTATGATTATATCATATTCTCCCCATAATTGCAATAGTTTTACATATTTTTATCTATCACATTTGTAGAACTTTTTACTATTTTTAACCAGTTTTATTGACATTATGCACAATTTTGTGCATTTAAAAGAAGATTCTGCACAGAAGAACGGACAAAATCACGCAAAATGACGACGCAAGCAAGGCAATCAAAGCCGTTCCGCGTATTTTTTTGACACCGACAGCCCCAAAATAGACCGAAATTATATACAGAAGTGTATCGGAGGAACCCGCAATAACCGAAGCACACCGCCCCGCAAAGCTATCAGCCCCATATTTCTCAAAAATATCGGCAATCATAGCGGTAGATGCTCCTCCCGATAAAGGTCTTACAAGTATGAGGGGGATTATTTCGGATGGTATTCCGATCTTGCTCCCAATAGGTGCAAGTATTTTCGCCAATGCATCGGCAGCACCGCTTGAATTAAACATCGCAATAGCAGAAATAAGTGCTATCAAGGTCGGCAGCAATCCTACTGCCGTTTTCATTCCCTCACTTGCACCCAAAGTAAACTCGGAAAACAAGTCCTTCTTTGAAAAAAACATTCCAAGTCCGGTTAATGCCAAAACCAGCGGAACTATTATTTTTGATATTGAAGACATTCGACTCCCCCGAAAAATTCCTTCCTATTTATTATATATATAGCCACTTGACCGTCGGCAACAAAATATTTTAACCAAAATAACCCCCAAAGCCGCAGTCAAAAAAGAACATATCCATATAGGCACGACCACCTCAATGGCATTAATACTCTCCGCCGTCTGCCTCAAAGCTATAAGAGTCGTAGGAAACAAATCCAAAGATGCCGTTCCCAAAACAGTAAACATAACCATATCGTTTGACGCAATATTTTTATCAACGTTATTTTGCTGAAGCTTTTGCATAGCTTTAATAGCTAAGGGTGTGGCTGCGTTGCCTATACCGAATATATTGGCACTTATACTTACGGCGATCTCGCCGAGACCGTTTCTTTTTTGATAGGCATCAGGAAAAAGAAGCTTAAGCAGGGGCGACATTACTTTCGAGAATTTTTCAATTAATCCCGAAGCAGATGCCACCCGCATAATACCGTTCCATAGACACATAGTACCTATTAAGGAAACAGTTAGAGATACAGCACTTGAAGCCCCCTCAAAGATAGCCTCACTCATTTGACCGACGTTTCCCGTAACAAGACCAAACACAAATGATAATACGCATATAAGACCGCATATCTTGCCTATCATAAAACAAAACTCCTAAAAAATATTTTGGAAAATATTGACAAAATATAATATTTATGGTAGAATATCATAGAAATTAGCAATATTATAATTAAAAAAAGGGGAATTTAATCATGAAATCAACAGGTATAGTAAGAAGGATTGACTCTCTCGGCCGTTTTGTAATACCGATTGAGCTTCGCAACGTTTTGGAAATATCCACAAGCGATTCTATTGAAATCTTTACAGACGATGACAAGATAATTTTAAAGAAGTATCAGCCTGCTTGTCTGTTTTGCGGAAACGCAGACGATATTACTTATTTTAAGGGAAAGCTTATATGTAAACAATGCCTTGAGGAACTGAAGAGCGAGTAAAATATTCCCATATATTTTTATGTGCATTATCAACAGTTTATCACTTTAATTTACTACGTGTTTTTTAAAAATTTTTTTCTTCTACATATTGTGTCGTCGGTTCAAACCGACGACCTTTTTTGTAATAATTATTAATATATTAAGCAACAAAAAAGCCCATCAAATCAAGCTTTTCTCCGCGTTTTGCTCCCCATTCACACGCCCCACACCTCCACTGTCAACACACAATATATAGTGATATCCAAAACTATTGACATCTATATATTGTGCGTGGTATAATATACAAACCAAACAAGAAAAGATATAAACAATTACTGTAAAAAGGGAAAATGATGAAATAAAGGAGAACTAAATGAACATTATTAAAAGAAGCGGCACTCAAGTGGTTTACGAGGGCGATAAGATAAGAAAAGCTATATCAAAAGCGAATCAGACCGTTCCTGAAAACGAGAGACTGTCAGATGCATACATCGACGCTATTGAGCATCACGTAAGAGGTGAGGGCGAAAAGCTTGGTCGTGCACTCGGAGTAGAAGAGATACAGGATATGGTCGAAAGCGAGATAATGAAGCACGGTGCTTTCAACGTTGCAAGAAACTATATTAAGTATAGATATATCCGTTCCCTTGCAAGAAAGGCAAACACCACAGACGAAAGAATTCTTTCTCTTATCGACTGCCAAAATGAAGAGGTAAAACAAGAAAATGCAAACAAGAATCCTAACGTAAACAGCGTTCAGAGAGACTATATGGCAGGTGAAGTAAGCCGAGACATTACCGACAGAATACTATTACCACAGGATATTGTACAAGCTCACAAGGAAGGCATTATCCATTTTCACGATTCCGATTACTATGCACAGAGAATGCACAACTGCGACCTTGTAAATCTTGAGGATATGCTTCAAAACGGTACTGTCATAAGCGGTACGAAGATAGAAAAGCCACATAGCTTTTCAACAGCTTGTAATATTGCTACACAAATAATAGCACAGGTTGCAAGTAACCAATACGGCGGTCAGAGTATAAGCCTTACCCACCTCGCCCCCTTTGTTAAGATATCGAGAAACAAGATTCGCAAAAGCGTACTTGAAGAAAATGAACTTGTTGGAATTACACCTAACGAAGAACAGATAAATACCATCGTAGAAAGACGTCTTATGGAAGAAATAAGCCGAGGCGTTCAAACTATACAGTACCAGGTAGTAACACTGATGACAACGAACGGACAAGCTCCCTTCGTTACCGTCTTTATGTATTTGAACGAAGCCAAGGACGATGAAGAAAAGAAGGACTTAGCTCTCATAATAGAGCAAGTGCTGCTGCAGAGATACCAGGGGGTTAAAAACGAAGACGGCGTTTGGGTAACCCCCGCTTTTCCCAAGCTCATTTACGTGCTTGAAGAGGATAACATTAAAGAAGGTACACCTTATTTCTATTTGACAAAGCTTGCCGCAAAGTGTACCGCAAAGAGAATGGTGCCCGACTATATTTCCGAAAAGATTATGCTTCAAAATAAGGTAGACAAGAACGGTAACGGCAACTGCTACACCTGCATGGGCTGCCGCAGCTCCCTTACCCCCTACCTTGACGAAAACGGCAAGCCGAAATATTACGGCAGATTTAATCAGGGTGTCGTTACGGTAAACCTCGTTGATATCGGTCTTTCAGCCAAAGGCAACATGAACGAGTTCTGGAAAATATTTGACGAAAGAATGGAACTCTGCCATAAGGCTTTGCAGTGCAGACACGAAAGACTTACAGGCACGACCTCGGACGCTGCCCCAATTCTTTGGCAGCACGGTGCATTGCTTAGACTCAAAAAGGGCGAGAAAATAGACAAATACCTGCACGGCGGATACAGCACCCTTTCTCTCGGATATGCTGGACTCTGGGAGTGTGTTATGGCACTCAACGGCAAAAAGCTCACCGAGCCGGAAGGCGAAGCGTTGGGTCTTGAGATTATGAAAAAGCTCAATGAATATACGGCAAAATGGAAGGCTGCTGAAAATATTGACTATTCACTTTACGGCACTCCCCT
The DNA here is from genome assembly GCA_045658315.1 of Eubacteriales bacterium. Taxonomy (GTDB): domain Bacteria; phylum Bacillota; class Clostridia; order Oscillospirales; family CAG-272; genus RGIG1995. The sequence goes on along the minus strand of JAZOUV010000072.1, from coordinate 986 downwards.
TGAAAGCACAACTTATAAGTTTGCTAAATGCTTGCAAAACCGCTTTGGTATCATAAAAGGTATTACTGACAAAAGCTATATTACAAACAGCTACCATATCCACGTTACAGAAGAGATTGATGCATTTACAAAGCTTAAGATTGAATCAAAATTCCAGCTTCTCTCCCCCGGCGGTGCTATTTCTTACGTTGAGGTTCCCAATATGCAGGACAATCTTGACGCGGTTATATCGGTTATGCAGTTTATTTACGATAATATTATGTATGCCGAGCTGAATACCAAGAGCGACTACTGTCAGGAATGTGGATATGACGGCGAAATTCTTATAGAAAGCGACGAGAATAACAAGCTTATCTGGAAATGCCCCAAGTGCGGAAATACCGACCAAAATAAGATGAACGTTGCAAGAAGAACTTGCGGTTATATAGGCACACAGTATTGGAATCAGGGCAGAACGCAAGAGATAAAAGAAAGAGTGTTGCACCTCTGATATGTTTTACGGCGAAATTAAAAAAGTTGACGTTGCAAACGGTACGGGAGTAAGAGTCAGCCTGTTCGTATCGGGCTGTACCCACCACTGCAAAGGGTGCTTTAACCCGGACACGTGGAATTTCAGCTTTGGTAAGGAATATACCGCAGAGACCGAAGCTGAGATAATCGAAGCTCTGAAACCAAGCTATATCGAGGGCTTATCTTTGCTCGGAGGCGAACCTTTTGAACCGGAAAATCAAAAAGTTCTTGTCAAACTCTTAAAAAGGATAAGACAAGAACTGCCCGAGAAGAACATTTGGTGTTATTCGGGATATACGTTTGAAGAGCTTATCGGTAAAAAAGAATCAAGAGCATTTACAGATACAACACTCGAAATGCTGTCTTTGATAGACACACTGGTAGACGGCGAATTTGTGGAAGAACTAAAGGATATTTCACTAAAGTTCCGAGGCTCGTCAAACCAAAGGATAATCAATGTGAAACAATCACTCGAC
>JAZOUV010000071.1:0-1779 GCA_045658315.1 Eubacteriales bacterium | reverse complement strand
GCTGGGGCGTCCTTTATACCAAAAGAAATCCATAAAGCTCATATCAAGTGCAGATCCGAGCATAATTGCAGTCGTATCTCCGACCAAAGTTGCAGCTCCCTGCAAATTAGATGAAACCGCAATTCCTATAATAAACGGAACAGGGTTTGTCTTAAGTTTTTTGCATATTTCAAGAGCAACAGGTGCAACCATAAGTACGGTTGCAACATTATCTACAAATGCGGAAATAACACCGGAAAATAAAGCCATTGCAACGGCTGCCCATTTAATATTCGGAACTTTTTCCATTATTAAGTCTGCAAGTAATTCAGGCATTTTACTCTCAATAAACAATGCCACTATGCCCATAGTTCCTGCAATCATAAGTATAACATTAAAATCAATTACACTGATGATGTTTTTCCAAGAAAGCATTCCGCTAATTACAAAAATCAATGCAGAGCCAAGAGCTATATATGGCCTGTATTTACTAAATATTAGCATTAAAACATAAGAAACTGCAAAAACAAATATTGCACCGATAATCATAATTAATCTCCTTTTTAGTTTCTTGAAGATTGACAAAGTATATTTCTTCATAATCATTCGGAAACTTAAAATTACATTTAAAAAATTGTGCAAATGTATTATATCATCTAACTATTGAAAGTGCAATGTTTATTCTACATTTTTTTATGTTTTACTCCAAAAAAATCCCAAATGTGCGTTTCTGTGAAGAATAAAATTGATATAATCCCCTTAGAGTAGACACTCGAAAAAAACAAAAAGTTTCGAGACTACACTAAGGGGATTATATCAAAAGCTATACTGTCTTTTATTTTTATGGTATAACACAAAAAAACATTGAATGTTAAAAAGCGTTGCACAATGTTAATTTATGTTGCTTTACATAATTGATAATATCCTATATAATAAAATCAAGGAAAAGCATAATGCAATTGAGAGGTGAATGTAATTTGCTGAATGTAAAAATAAAAAATGCACGCCAAGCAAAAGGAATGACACAAGAAGAATTAGCTATACGGTTAAATGTTACACGACAAACTGTTTCAAAATGGGAAAAAGGTTCGTCTGTTCCCGACTCAGAAACGTTGATTAAACTATCTGAGGTGCTGAATGTAACTGTGTCTGATTTGCTTGGTACAAACACAAACAAATCAATGAGCAACGATGATTTAGCAGAACAACTCGCAAGGATAAACGAACAATTAGCCGTAAAACACAGGAGAGATAAAATAATCACAAAAATTGTAGCGGTTATTGTTGGATTTTTTATTCTTATTGGCTTGCTTTTTGCTATAAATGGCATCATAGGGTTTATAAAACTTAACTCGAATCCGCAACCTGCTTATGTCAATATAGATGGCACAGAGAAAGAGGTTGACCCAAATAAACCTCCAATAGAGGTTTTACCGTAAACATGTATTCTCGTTTTCATGATAGAAGCGTAATATTATGTATTATTTCAGCAATAATCAAATTTCACGTATGCTTTTTTTGAGCATTAGACCGTGTAATAAATAATGTTGCAAATATAATAAAAATATATATTTTCACGTAGTGCAACATCGTTGGGGGATAGCCCACATCCTTTACACCGCAAGGTGTAACATCGTTGATGCGAAACATCACATCGTTTGAGCGAAGCACAACACTGTTTGCCGAAGGCAACCTCGTTTTGTGTCCGCTTTCGCGGAATGATGTTCGTGCAAAGCACGAAATGATGTTGACCGCAAGCGGTCAAACGATGTTGTGTCCTTGCGGACACAAACACAAAAA
>JAZOUV010000070.1:0-3242 GCA_045658315.1 Eubacteriales bacterium | reverse complement strand
GAACCTGCCCTCGCCGAAGGCGAACACAATCGGGCGTTCGCGAAGCGAATGATGGGCAGAGCCCATCAAGTCCTGTCACCCGCACCAATAACGAAAGAGTCACTTTTGTGGCTCTTTTGTTATTTTATGAAAAAGGTAATTGGACTTGAACCTGCCCTCGCCGAAGGCGAACACAATCGGGCGTTCGCGAAGCGAATGATGGGCAGAGCCCATCAAGTCCTGTCACCCGCACCATATTGAGTATTCATAAGGGATTTGACCTGTGAATACTCAATTTTTTTGCTTAAAATAGAGTTTTGTATATGATTTTATAGTTTTATGTATCGTCGCATTCCTTTCGGAGTGCGACTTTTTTTGTGAGTTTTAGGTTTGTCTCTAACAAGTGGAATTTGTATGCACAAATTCAATGCTTGCTAAGACTTAATCCCATGCTTTTTTACTGCTTTTACGGTTGGTTTGCTAAAGCATTTTTTCACTTCCTTTGCTTTAATTTTTTCATAAAAAAAGCACCTGATACAGCTAAGGCAACAAGTGTATGTAGTTTGAAATAGATAGTGTTAGTATGATATAATGATTCTAACAAAAACATTATCACAAGTTGAAAATCGGTAGAAAAAGAATCTTAGTGACCGATGAGATGCAAAAAACGACCGAACAGATAGAAATTAACAATTCTTCCTTTTAATTTGTTATTATTGTACTGTAAGCTAAAAGGAGGACAACACAAATGCCAAAAATAAAGACAATAGAACTTGTCAAGCGGTATAAAAATCTTACTGCTGTTGATAAACTCAATTTAGAAATTTATCAGGGCGAATTGTTTTCTTTGTTAGGTGTTAACGGTGCAGGAAAAACTACAACAATAAAGATGTTGACCTGCATAACAAAACCTACGGATGGCGATGCTTTAGTAGGTGGATACAGCGTAATTAAGGAACCTGAAAAGGTAAAGCAGTTAATTGGGGTATCTCCACAAGAAACCGCAGTAGCACCAAATCTTTCCGTTAAAGAAAATTTTGAACTGATATGCGGTATTCATAGCTTTTCTAAAGAAAAAACGAAAACAAGAATCAAAGAACTTTCTGAACAATTCTCTTTAGGCTCTGTTTTAAACAGAAAGGCCGGCAAGTTATCCGGTGGTTATAAGCGTCGTGTCAGTATTGCTATGGCTCTTATCAGTGAACCTGAAATTCTGTTTTTGGATGAACCTACCCTTGGCTTGGATGTTATTGCAAGACACGAGCTTTGGGATGAGATTCGTTCTTTGAAAGGTAAATCGACCATTATCCTGACTACACATTATATGGAAGAAGCTGAGGCTCTTTCTGACCGAATAGGTATTATGAAAGACGGTAATATTCTTGTGGTGGGAACCATAGAAGAATTAAAAGAAAAAGCAGGAACAACTGATTTTGAATCAGCCTTCCTTTCTGTTGTGAAGGAGGGCGTGGTATGAGAATGTTGACTTTTGCCAAAAGAAACATAAAGGAGATTTTACGTGACCCTATCAATCTTGGTTTTGGTTTAGGGTTTCCCTTGATTTTACTACTTCTTTTAAGTGCCATACAGGCAAATGTACCGGTGAATCTTTTTGAAATTGACACACTTACTCCGGGAATTACCGTGTTCGGTTTGTCCTTTATGACACTTTTTTCCGCAACGCTTGTGGCAAAAGACCGTGAAAGCGCTTTGCTGCAGAGATTATACACAACTCCGCTTACAGGCTTTGACTTTATACTTGGCTATATGCTGCCGCTTTTGCCTATTGCTGTCGGACAGACAGTTATATGCTATCTTTTTGCAATACCTTTGGGATTGTCTGTGAGCATAAATATTATCTGTGCCATAATCGGGATAATACCTATGGCAATATTCAACATTGCTTTGGGTCTTTTATGCGGTAGTATATTAGGTGTTAAGCAAGTTGGCGGTATTTGCGGTGCATTGCTTACCAACCTCTCCGCTTGGCTTTCAGGAGTGTGGTTTGATTTGAAGCTTGTGGGAGGCTTTTTTGAAAAATTAGCAGGAGCTTTGCCATTTTTTCACGCAGTAGAAATGGAAAAAGCTTTGTTCAGCGGAAGCTATGAACTTACTTTTAGTCATATTCTTCCCATTTTTCTTTACAGTGTATTTATTACTGCGGCAAGCGTGTTCTGCTTCCTCAAACAAATGAAAAAACAATAAGGATTTGAAGTGATGAAATACAAACTGATTATCGATAAAAATTCAGACGAAGAAATAATCGCAATAGTTCATACACCATCTTTTCTTACCGAGCAGATAGAAAATCTTGTATGCAGTTATTCGGGTACAGACAGCATTATGGGATACAGAGATGATAAGATGAGAAAATTGACATTTTCAGAAATAGAATGCATTACTGTTATTGAAAAGAAAGTAATTGCTATTGATACTAACTGCAACAACTATACACTCAAGGAAAGGCTCTATGAGTTGGAAAATATTTTGCCCTCTTATTTTATACGTATTAACAAATCCACCCTCGCAAACGAACACCGCATTCTGCAATTTGATGCGGTATTCAGTGGCGGTGTTGATGCTGTATTTCAATGTGGCTATCGTGATTATGTTTCAAGACGTTGTTTTTCACAGATAAGAAGGAGGTATGAAGGAATATGAAAAAGTTTGTTTCAGAATTCTTCCGACGAGGTTTAGTGGCCTGTGGCTTTGGACCAATAGTTTTAGCAATTGTATATATGATATTGCATCAGACAGCAAATGTTCAAACTCTGACTGTAAGTCAAGTTTGTATTGGCATCTTCTCGATAACCTTACTCAGCTTTATTGCAGGCGGTATGAATGCTGTTTATCAAATTGAACGATTGCCCTTGATGATTGCAATTCTTATTCATGGCGTTGTCTTATATGTCAGCTATTTAGTCACTTATATTCTCAATGATTGGCTTGAATGGGGCCTGACACCGATTTTAGTTTTTACCGGCATTTTTATTGTTGCTTACTTGGTGATTTGGGCAATTATTTATTCCATAATCAGAAGAAATACAAAGCAGCTCAATAAAATTCTTAAAGAAAAACAACAAGCAAGGGAGAATGTGTAGAATACTATGTTTGAAGCCGGTTTTACTTATACTTTGAGTAAATCCCTTATGAACACTCGCACCAAACAAAAAATAGAGTCGCATTGTGCGACTCTGTTTTTGTTTTATAAGGAAAGCAAAAGGACTTGAACCTGCCCTCGCCGAAGGTGAACACAATCGGGC
>JAZOUV010000069.1:0-20187 GCA_045658315.1 Eubacteriales bacterium | reverse complement strand
CCAGAGCCTTTAAGATATGCTCTTCTTTCTGCTGCTTGGTATATTTTTTACCGAAGAACTTATTGATACGTTCTTCAGGTATTTTAATAGCCTCTGCCTGATTAGGTTTAGGTGCAGTCAAAATTGCTAAAACCGTATCAGCATTAAGCTGATTCTGTTCAGAGAGCTTACGCAATTTCTGTGCCTGTGCAAGTGAGGGAGTGACCTCATCACTCTCATAGGTTTCAAAAATCATCATCTGCTCCTTAGGAGTAAGATATGAAAGTTCAACAGCAGGTCGCATTGCGATTCTACCCTCATCTACAAGATTAAGAAGCGACTTTTCAAGGTTAGTAAGGCGGATATACCTTTTGATTTGGGTTGCACTGTCTTCGCTTTCCTGTGAAATTTTTTCTGCCGAGCTCAACTTTGGACCCACCGGGTCCGAAGTTAAATCAGTGCGTTTGCCCTGCTTTTTAAGTGCATCCATTTTCATCTTGTATGCAAAGGCTTTTTCCGAGGGAAGAATATGCTCTCGGTGGAGATTACTATCAACGAGAATGATGTCTGCTTCCTCTTTGCTTATATCCAACACAACAACGGGCACCTCTGTCATTTCAAGCCTTGTTGCCGCAAGGTATCTTCTGTGTCCTGATACAATTTCGAACACATCCGCCTTATCATCCTTTCGCACCATCAAAGGCTGAATAATACCGTTTTCACGGATGCTATCTTCCAACGGCTTCATATCTTCCTCACGGCATTTGTACGGATTCCTGAAATTCGGAACAATCTTACCAACAGACACCTGCACGATTTCAGTTGTCTGTGGCTTTACTGCCTCTGTTTCTTTGGATTCTTCTGTTTTCTCAAACAGGTTGTTAATAAAATTATCTTCTTTATTCATTTAATTACCTTTCTTTTTTAATATCAATATTTTTGTTGGTTTTCTCTTTTCGGACAGTTTTCAGCACATCCGAGATAAATGCTTTTACTTTTTCAGGCATAGCTTTTAGTGCTTCAAGATACGGAGCACAGATTTGTTCAAGCTCATAAAGTCTTTCATTAAGTCTGTTTATTCTGCCTTGCAAATCCCAAACTTTGTTTTGAAGCTTTTTGTTTTCCTGTTCAAGGTCAAAAATCTTCCTTCGTGCTGCAACAGATTGCTTTGCCATATTGCTCAGGTCATTAAAATCTTCACTTGAAATTGTAACTTTACCCGTAAGCGTTTTCTTACCCATACCGTCAATCTCATTGAAGGTTTTGTGAACCGTTTGAATTTTATCGTATCTGACTTCTTCCGTCTGTAACCGTTCTTTGATTTCTTCAAGGCGTTTCTTATCCTGTTGAATCTCATATTGCAGACAAGACAGATGTTCAGCCGTACTGCCTTTTTCACCACGAATGAAATCATTGAAACCGGCACTTTGCATATGATTGAAGAAATCATCCTGCAAGATGCTGTAAGATGGAATCAGCACAGGCTTACCTTTTTCGTTGAATACGAGGTTACCGTTTTCATCAACAGCTTGCGGTGATTTCCATTTCTTTGAATGACTTATCTGATTGACTGTTTCTTTGACAGTACCTACAAGTGATTTATCCTTGCATCGCTTTGTCCACAGTATTTGCTTTTCCACAACAGGCAGAGCTACAAGGTGCATATGATAGTGATACACGGGTTTTCCGTACTGTTCTGTGAGAGCAACATTCAGTTCATCAGCGTGCATTACGGCAGAGATGATATTATGTTCATCGTACAAGGCTACTGCAAATCTGTAGGTTTCTGCATAAAACTCTTTGGCATATTCATAACCGCCGTGTGTTTCAAAGTAGTCTGTGTTGACATCAAATATCATTTCATCAAAGACCTTTGCATCAGCTTTCAGACCTCGCATACATACCTTCTTTTCCGCTATGAGCCTATTCAGTTGTTCGTTGTAGGTCAGTTCACCACAACTCTTGAAATGCACATTCATATCACACCTAGCCATATCAACATTCATATTTGCATAGCTTTCATTCTTTCTCTCGTTGTGCCTTTCACATTTACCGATTGAGCTTTGTGTATGAGTGACAACTCTTGCTACACTGTAGTTTTTCTTTGACATAGGTTTTACCTCCTTTCTGCATTGCTGCTTTATTTGTTCCGCACTTTTCCAAAGTACGTAACCCACTATGACACTTTCACGCCTTCACCGTGCAAAGATGTCAGTGGGCTCTGCGAGGCTCATAAACTAAAATTTCTCGCTTTTCAAGGGAGCGACAAACTTTAGTTGCGGATTACTCCGCAGACGAGCTTCGCTATGTAAGGGTGGCTGTAGTATCCTTTATGTGGGGGCAGTTATTATATAAAGAAATTGCCTCTACAAGTAATGGGAATAAGCCACATATATTTGTTCCTGATTTTCAGAAAAAGTTTTTTTGCAAACAAAAAAGCCGTCACATAGACAGCACAAACAGCGGGAGGACATTTCATCCTCTCGCACAGTTTGCACTGAAACTATGTAACGGCTTAAAATTTAAGCTCTGATTGTCCGTATGTTACTAACCGAGTATCGGACTATACTTATTCAGTCAGATAATATGTGTTGGCATAAAGCCAATAAGTAAAAAATATGTGTTTCAGTTTGTATTCAGTTGTAGGGCAAATACATTATTTACCAATTTACCATTATAGAGAACATTTGTTTCTTTGTCAATAATTTTTTACAAATTTCTTGCCGTTTCACCTGAAATAGTTCCTACCCCGGAATCTCACCGCAGCGTTGCCTTGCTCGTATCATCGCAAAATCATATCACTTTCAGACGGTCATTCAGTTGTCAAGGTGCATAAAAACAAAAAAGTCCTCACCTCCGATGAACAGAGGAAAGGACTTTTATCGTCGGTATCACGAAAGAGAAACAAAAAAACACCGCTGAAATAAGTACAGATTGCCTCTGTTCTTATCTTCATACGGTGCTTGGGTAGTCAATAAATATTGCTCCGCTTACGCGCTACAAAGTTATTACATATTAAATTGTGCCTTAAGTATACAGAACTACTACATGCTTGTCAATAGGTTTCGGCAAATAAAAGTTCGTGTTGGCGAAAAAAGTTTTGAAGAAACAAGTGAATGTAAACGGATTGAATTTTGTGGTGTTGGTATGGTATAATTATAGCAATCTTTTATATTATGTAGGTGATAGTTATTTATAGATGTATATATACCAAAAATGATGAAAAAGAAGCGACTTTTGATTCTGCTGAACATATTTTTCCAAAATGTATTGGCGGAAAATGTTGTTTACCAAAAGGCTATGTATCTGACCAAACCAATAATTTTTTCTCAAAGACAGAACTACAATTTGCGAGAGAAAATCCCGCAATTGTAGTCAATCGTATTTTCCTTGAAAGAAGAGGTAGAAGGAAACACAAAAATAGAAACAAAATTGCAGTATTTTCTGATAAAGATGGTGTTTCTTTAGGGTATATTGATTCATGCAAACCATCAAATATCAGTCAAATTATTTTTAAAAATATAGACGATGATACTAGCAAGGCGTTCAGTGTAAAAATATTGATTGACGCAATGTCTCAAGGTACTTATGAAGAAAGATTTTTAACTTTTATATCACACTTGAAGACATATAACGGAAATCCTATGTGCATAAAATCCAAAACCATTCCCGACAACACATACTTATTAGGAGTTCAAGATAATAGATGGTTTTTAGGTGTTAATAAATCAGCTAATCCTGAAGATATTAAAACATTATTAGATGTTCCTATCCGCAAAACTGTAGCCCACTTTGAAACCCATACGATTTCATCTGAATCAATAAATACCAATTCTAATCAAATAACCGCAAATTTTGAGTTTGAATTTAGTATTGAAGATATGTTAAGAATACATGCTAAAATCGCATTCAATGTTTTATCAGTTTTACAAGGACAGGAGTATGTTTTATCTGATGAATTTGATGATTTAAGAAATAGCATATTGACGGGAAATGGTATTTCTGAATATGTTCATATTTTAGACGGTGAAAGTGTGTTAAAAGGAATATTAGAAAAGTTTTCTAAAAGAGTAGCAATCGGAGACAAGTGCCATTCAGTTGTAATTACAACTATCAAAAAAACTATGTATGCATTGGTATCTTTATATGGAGCTAATCATCAATTTGTAGTTGAATTCGGGAAAACAGAAAAACATATTGTAGATATGTATATATGTGATTGGCAACACAATAAGGAATACAAATTAATAGACTATGTGAGTGATATTTGTAAATTTAATCACGAAACAGAAATGGAAGATTAAACGGAGAAAAGATGCTTGAGGGGGAGTTTTAATTATGCTTGATTGGCAAATACCAATTAATGAAATATATGAAAAGCATTGTTCAAAAATTGAAAAGTGTGATTCTAACACTATATTATATCACTACACATCCCCTGCGGGTTTGTTAGGGATTTTCAACAGTTCAATGCTTTGGCTTTCAGACAGCGATTTTTTGAATGATTCTTCGGAAAGTGATTATTTTGCAGGGTTATATAATGATGCTATTCCTTATCTTGATAACCATAGCAAAGAAGGACGATTTCGTTTTAATGCAGGTATGTTTTCCTATTATCATACAAGTTCATTTTCACGCCCTAGAGAAACAGCTAATCGAATTAAAGAAACTAGATATATCTTATCAATGTCACTTGATAAAGATAATCTAAATTTATGGAGTTACTATACAAAAAACGCAAACAACATTGGTTATTCTATTGGTTTGAAAGAAAATGCCATACAGTATCTATATAGACAGGATTCAGATGAAACGTTGCTTTGCGGAAAAGTAATCTATAATCAAGATAAACAAAAAGAATTGCTGCGTGAGTTATATAAAGACTATTGGAAACTGTATTTAAAGCTCAAGCATACATATCAGCGTGAGTATTTATATAGCAAATTAGAAGATAACATAGTGCGTTATTCTATTTTTATGAAAAACCCTCTGTTTGAACATGAAAACGAGTACCGAATTGCAGTTGTTAGACTTGGTTCAAACTCAACACAACAAAGGCTATTTAGAGAAATGAACGGTGCATTTATTCCGTATATTACACAATCGATCGATTTACGAGATGTTGTTGAGGTTGGAATTTCGCCAACGCATAGGACAGATTTCGTTAAGCGAAGTTTAACAGAATTATTGGAGGCCAAAGGTCTTGATGCCCAAATATATAATTCGGAAGTTCCTTTGAGATATTGAAAATGGCATCAACTATGAGTTTTGTTTAGTTTTTAAGATAAAAATATTGTATCGAAATATGTCTGCTCTCCCCGTGAGGGCAGTTTTCCCATATAAAAACATCTGCTACTTCTAAAGCAAACTGATTGAATTTTGTGGTGTTGGTGTGATATAATGTGCATATTAGAATTATGGGGGTGAAAATATGCATAAAGTATTTGGCATTAAAGAAAAAGCTGAATATATAGATAGAGATGGTGCATATTTAATCCCTGTTCATAACAATAAAATAGGTGTAATAAAAACTGACAAAGGCTACTTTCTGCTTGGTGGCGGTTCAGATGAAAACGAAAGCCACGAGGATTGCATAAAAAGAGAATGTATTGAAGAAACCGGCTATACTGCTGCAATTAAAGAAATAATATGTTCTGCTGAAACCTATACCACACATCCTAAATTAGGGCATTTTCATCCTGTTCAGAGTTATTATGTTGGTGAACTCAAAGAAAAAGTTTCTGAGCCAATAGAAACAGACCATATTTTAATGTGGCTCAAATACGAAGAAATAAAAGGTAAAATGTTTGCTGAAATGCAGAATTGGGCTTTAGAGCAAGTATGGAATGAGGTAATGAAATGGAATTTATAAATTATGAAAACATAAAAGTACTATCAAATCCCGGTGTTGTTTCAAGGCAACTATTAAATCCTGAAAACTCAAAAAGCGAAAGAGTTACAATCACAGAAGTTCATCTTGAAATCGGTGCAAGTCAGCCAAGACACAAACACGATTCTTCAGAACAGATTTGGTATGCTATTCAGGGAACGGGCAAACTACTTCTTGCCGACGATAAAGAAATGATTTTCAGCTCTGGTGATGTTGTCAGGTTTGCTGATAATGATATTCATGGTTTGTTGAATGATGGTGATACTGAATTTGTATATATTTCTGTTACTTCACCGCCAATAAATTTTGGATACGCCTACAAAGAAAAGAAAGATTAAACGGAGAATCTTACTATGATTGATTCAATCAAAGATAAATATCTCAGTAACAATAAAGAAGATGTTTTGAAACACGTAGAAAATGTGGCAGATATAGCGGTCGGATTAGCAAAAGCATACGACCTTGATGTTACAAAGACAAAACTTGCATCATTACTTCACGATATAAGTGGAATAATAACGCCACAAGAAATGTATGATTTTGCCATAACGAAAGAATTAAAAATAGACCCTGCCGAAGAAAAATATCACGCTCTTTTACATCAAAGAATTTCAAAAATCATAGCACAAGAAGAATATGGCATTACTGATTCAGATATTCTGAATGCTATTGAATGTCACACAACCTTAAGAAAAAATGCAAGTATGTATGATAAGGTTATATTCATTGCAGATAAAATATCTTGGGACCAAAAAGGTGTACCGTCATATGATGATTTGCTGAAAAGCGGTTCTGTTGAAACATTAGATGAAGCCTGTTATCTTTATATAAAATATCAGTTTGATAACAACTTATTGGTGATGGCACATCAATGGCTTATAGAGGCTTATGAGGATTTAAGCAAAGTTTAACTGAAAAAACGAGGATTACTTATGACACATTCTGAATTGATTGAAGACCAAATAAATAGTTTTTTGTTTTCAGTTATTGAATCTAATGAATACAAAAATGTGGAGTATTTGATATTTACAATTAGAAAACAATATTTAAATTATTTATCTAACTTGAGACTAACTAAATTTAAAACTCCTGCATATCTTGAGCCATTAGTTGATTTGGTAGTGGAAAAATTTAATGATTCGAAAATCCCTGCAGATGATATGCTTAATTATATGCTGCAAAATGATATAAATCATTGGGTTCATTACTATACATACGCCTTTATAGAGCCAGTAGCGAAAGGTAATAATTTGGAAGTAGTTCCGTCTTTAAATGATTTGTTTGCGCTTGTTCTAACGGGATATATTTTAGATTTGTTTAGAAAAGCAAAAATAGATATTCGCACAATTACAGAGAATGAAATATTATTACATAATAGAAATCAATACGGTCTATCCATAGTAAACGGTGTGGAGTTTAAACGGGATTACTTTGTTTTTGAGAATAAGTCATATCTGTACAATATCCTTACAAAAACAACACCAATTAAGTTTGGAGATACAATGCCTGCTTTTGCAAGACTCATTGTTGACAATGTTCAAGATGGGAATATTTTACTTAGACTTGATGAAAGATTAGCTCTGCCTGCTGAGCAAGCCATATCATATTCTTCACTTGACTTTGAAAAATATTATGGACCGCAATTTCATTTTAGAGATAGTATATTGAAACAACCAAAAACTATTACCGTTCATATTGATGATGAAACGTGCGATAAATTATTGATGGTAGTAAAACAAGACTACGATACCATAAAGGAGCAACCATTTTGGCATATTGAGATAGAAACACTACCCTATATAGAAGAAAGCTCATCAAGTTCACACTGCATAACAACATTCCTTCATGGTATGTATTATCCTGAAAGCGACACTTTTTCTCATATAGATTGCACAAGGAATCAGTACGCCATAAGTGACTATCTTCAGAAATATTCTGAAAGCAACGAAAACATCCCTATAGACTTGTATACTGAAAAAGGGTTGCATTATAAAATTTGGTGTATTGAAAATGGGCAATACTCAAAAAATCTTTGGTATGATTTAATGATGGTATCATTGTCAGATAGATACAAAGCACTGCTTGATGAGATTTTGATGTGAACAAAAACAATTTTTACATAAAAATAACTAAATTAAAATAACAGAGCGAAGCCTGTATGAATTCAGGCTTCGCTTAACTTTTTATAAAGAAAAAACATAAACAAAACAATTAAGCCTGTATTTTAAAAGCGGTCTTATGCATAAATCAGCTCTGTTGTAACAATCTCTCTTGCCCTAACTTCAATATTCTGCATACGACATATCCATTCAAGTTTATTTTCTTCTTTCATCTGCTCGGTTACACTTTCAGTTTTCTTCATATATTCCGCAAGAATACCAACACTTTTTGAAAACAAACTCGAACTTTGTTGGATTGCACTACTAAGACCGACCGTAAATTATGCACTATAACAAAAAATCCCCGTTGAAGCAGTGGTACTGCGACAACGAGGAAATCACCTTTATAAAATATTTTATTCATTTACAAACTGAGTTGTATATTCAACAACATATTCTTCTGCAAGTTTATTTTCAACAACTTCACCGACAACCACTTCTCCGGGATTATTCGAAAACTTTGATGCAATAATATAATCTTGAACAGACGATAGGTCTGCATCAGGATTCATAATAACATAATAGTGCGTTGTAGTTAATGCGTCACCTTTATCAATGAATTTCAAAGCAACTGCAACGTCTTTTGAGATACCATTTATCAAATACACCTCAGCACGAAGGGTTTCAGTAGTAAGCCATTCATCAAAGCTGTTTTTCCAACCTGCCGATACTGAAACATCACCAAATTTACTCTCAATGTTATTTTCTGATATAACTTTTCCGCTTACATAGGTTGAAAATTCACTGTCAGACACATTGTATACATAAGCTTCTGAAAATGCCGCTTCATTACCGGTAACAGGCTGAGTAGTACTATCGTTGTTGATTGCTGTAGTTGCGTCGTTATTCACAATATCTGTTGGTTTTCCGTTATCAATGTGCGGAGTATCTTTGTTCTCCGTCGGAGAAGTGACAGTACCATTATTATCAATGATTGGATTTGTAGTTTCGCCATTAACAGTTGTATCTCCAACACCAATAGGGAGAGATACATTTCCGTCACCGAACAATGTCGGAACAGCAACTGCGGCAACAATTATAATTACTGCAAAAGAAGCTACAAGGGATGTCCACTTTATCCAAATATTCTTTTTGGCTACTTTTTTACTTTTTGTTGCACCGTTAATAAGGTCATCATCAATATGACCGATAGAGTTTACAATTCTTGGTGTTTTCATATTTCAACGCCCTCCTTAATAAGATAATCTTTTAGTTTGTTTCGGGTATAGAACAACATATTTTTTACTTTGCTTTCAGAAAAAGAATAAGTGTCTGCAATTTCTCTTATGGAATCGAAAAAATAATATCTGCGAATAAACACATTTCTGACATCTTCTTTCTGCGTGTAAAGGAAATTGCTAATCAGTTTTCCTATGTCTACATCACTTACATCAGGTGAATACTTTTCATCAGGCAGTACTCCTTCAAGCTCGTGTAATGAGACAAGTACATCTGCAGACCTCTTTTCTCTTTTCATAAACTCCAAACGCTTCAGAGAAAGGTTTCTTGTGATTTTGCATACAAAAGACATAAAGTTATTTGGTCTTGTGGGTGGGATAGCATTCCAAACTCCTACATATGTATCATTAACACATTCCTCTGAATCTTCATAATTATTCAAGATGTTATATGCGATTCTATGACACAAATTACCATATTTTATTTGTGTTTCTTTGATTGCTC
Organism: Eubacteriales bacterium; assembly: GCA_045658315.1. Taxonomy (GTDB): domain Bacteria; phylum Bacillota; class Clostridia; order Oscillospirales; family CAG-272; genus RGIG1995. Next base: position 10,476 of record JAZOUV010000069.1, on the reverse strand, counting down.
TATCATCTCTTTCAAAATAGAGCTCTATAATTTTTGAGTCATCCATGTTGTTCACCTCCCAATGATTTTTCTAAAAGCGCTTTCATTTATTAAGTACGTTTTTTTGTGAGTTGGTCTTAAAAATTTACATGATTTTTTGAATTATAACATAAATTGTTGAATTTAATCAAAAAATACGGTGACAAATTTTCAAATCTGCCACCAAAATTCTTTATTTGTATATCGGTTCATTGCAAACTATCTCTTGTGACCTTATCTCAATGTTCTGCATACGGCATACCCACTCCATCTGATTTTCTGCATCGACACAGTGCTGATTAATATCAAATATTATTTACTACACCTGTAAAGAGAGGTAAATTACCTTTGGAAATCACAAAAACAAATGGTCTGTCGAGCATAAAATCTATTATTTCCTCAGGAGGCATAGCAGAACCTGCACCGGGAATTTCTATATATGTTGCAGCCTTTACACCTTTTTCATCGATTTCAACTCTTGCAGACTGATTAACAGCTGAAATATACACGGGAGTATCTGAGGTGATTGCAGTAAAATCTGAGCTTTCCATATCAAATACTTTTGTAACTCCCATTTTATTTAATCCGTCTTTTAAGTTCACAGTAGAGGAAACATCAAATTTCGGAACGGATAAATTGACCTTCATATATTTTTTGTTTTGCCAGCCTTCTTCAGTATCGCCCGAAGAAATCATTTCTCCGTAAACTCCGCCTGATAAAACATCAACAACTGTTTTTCCTTCATCAGGAAGAATAAACCACATTGTGCTACCGTTTTTAAGTGTTAAGGCTACAGCACTGTACTCATCATGCCAATAATAATTCATCTGACAGAGCTTTTTGTTCATATAAGTGATATCAGAATCACCGTTAACACCGTGAAAAACGTCGTTAGTATTGTTTTTACTGTTAAATTCATCACTCCATTTAGCTTGGAAAAACAGAGTTGAATAGAGAGCAAGAACAGTTTCAGGAGATAAGTCAATTTTATCTGTGCTGTTTTTTAACAATCCTCCTGTGTTTTTATTAAGCCAATTACCTATTGCTTTGTTTGCACTATCACTGCCAAGGTCACACTGATACACAGAAGCATAATAGTGATATGCAAGATTATTCATAGTATCCTGATTATAATTAAGTCCATCTTCAAGCCAAAGAGAGTTAGCTAATGTGGATATTTCATTTCCGTCATCCTCATAAACGGATTCCCAAACAGCACTGACTTGGCTTCTGAGTGTTTCAACATCTTCGACACCGAATAAATCTAAAATTTCCTTATGGCTATCACCGTCACTTATTTCTGCAAGCATTGCAAGACCGATATAGGCATTTAAAGGTGACCATAAGGCGTTTTCGTTGTTCTGTGAAGCAAGAAATTCAGCCGATGCTTCTGTGAAAAACGATGACAAAGAAATGGCGGCGTTTTCTCTTGTTGTTCTTCTGTGTTCTGTTTCATTTTTCCATATATCATAATCTGCCATATAGCTTTCTCTGTCTTTATAATCATCAAGGTCAGGATGCTCCATAATGCGTGCATCTTCGGGAAGAGCAATGGCATTTGCAGTAATTATAGGTGTATTTAAGAAAGAGCTGATGCAAATCACAACTGCTAAAACAGCGGCAACTGCACCTATCCAATATGGTCTTTTTTTCATTTTCTTCGGAGCTTTTTCAGCTTCCTTGATGTATCTGTCGTCTATTTTATCCAAAACTTCCAATACGTGCTTACGCTTCATAGTAATAACCCTCCTTAATAAGATGTTCTTTTAATTTAGTTCTGATGCGGTTTAATCGTACCGATACGGCACCACTTTTCATGTTGACTTCTTTTGATATATCTTCCACAGCATCTCCAAACCAATACCTGCGAATAAAAATATATCTGTTCATATCAGTATCTTGTTCTAAAAAATTATTTATGGAGTCAGCAATTTCCTTAATAATAAATGCCTGTTCAGGGTTAACATCATTATCAGGCAAACAAGCACCAAGCTCGTCCAAGGATAAATCATAACTGTTGTTTCGTTTTTCTGCTGAAAGATATTCTAACCGTTTCAGTGCCATGTTTCTTCCTGTTCGATATACATAAGGAGCCAAAGGGTCAGGTTCTTTAGGTGGTATTGCATTCCAAATGGCAAGATATGTATCATTTGTTGTTTCTTCTGCATCGTGATGATTTCCGAGAATATTCATTGCAATTTTGTATAAGGTGTTACCGAAACGCTCCTTCAAAATTCGAAGCGCTTCTTCAGCTCTCGCAAAGAAAAGCTTTATTATTTGTTTATCTTCCATCTAAAAACCTCCTCTCACTTATATAAACCGATTTTATATGACTGATCTTACATAAATTTTAACATTATTTTTTATCGAATACAATATTTCTTAGGTAAACATAATTTAGAATTATCAAGTTAAAACAACAATAAAAACAAGAGCCCTCCTGTTCGGAGAGCTATTAGGAAGGTCTTTAAGCGTATATTAGGTTATTGCAGACAATCTCATTTACACATGCATCGATGTTCTGCATACGGCGTACCCACTCCATCTGATTTTCTTCTTTCAACTTTTCTGTTATACCTTCAGCCTGTTTCATCTGTTCTATAAGAGTATCAAACATACCCCTTGCCTGATTTTCAACCTCTGCACAGTGTTGGTAGAGTTTGCCTTGTATTAGCAGTGAGTTGAACAGTGCCTTCTTATGTTTTTCAAGATAAGTTTTGTACATCATTCCCCATTTGCCAAGGGTGACGACTGCTTCTTCGGGTGGTAATACGAGATTCGGGATGAGATAATCACCAACATTACGATAGCTGATAGAATTTTTATTTGACATAAAAAGTCCTCCTTTAAATTTTGTACTTTCATTGTACAAATAAAAGAAGGATTTGTCGAATGTGCAAATATCAATAAAAAAGAAAACCAAGAAAGATTTTACTCTTTCTTGGTTATTTCTTTTCCTCCTGCAATGCACGGTATCTAATGACTGTTTTTATAAACTGTCCTTAGCAACCCCGTGCATTCGGTAACCATTTTATTTTTTATGGCAGGGGCAGAAGGACTTGGTCTCGCCTGCCGGCTCGGTCGGCGCTTCTGCTTCGCAGAGGTCTCCACCGGAGACCCGCGCCCCTCGACACGCTCCGCGTGCCGAGGGTTCATTCTATCTCTTCGACAAAAAACAAAACGGTCACCTTTCGGTAACCGTTTTATTTTTTATGGCAGGGGCAGAAGGACTTGAACCCTCGGCACGCGGTTTTGGAGACCGCTGCTCTACCAACTGAGCTATACCCCTATATTTACTTAAAATGGTGGGCCATCAGGGACTCGAACCCCGGACCAACCGGTTATGAGCCGGTTGCTCTAACCAACTGAGCTAATGGCCCGCTTGATTGAAAAATCAACAGCTTTTGTAGTATATCAAATATATTTCTCTTTGTCAATGTTTTTTGAAAAAAATATGGCAGTAATTTGTAAAGCAATTTGTACTGACAGATTTTTATTTTTAATTGCTGATTTTTTTATTTTGTTATGCTATAATCGAAGTGTATGAAAGGGGACGTGACAATGAAAGTAATGACGTTCAATATTCAGCACGCACTGGATTATAAAAAGCAGGTTATCGATTACGATCTGTTTGTAAAAGCTATCGCCGAGCAGAATCCTGATTTCTGCGGACTTAACGAAGTCAGAGGCAGAGGCTGGCTGAAGGGATATGCCAACCAGACCAAAAAGCTTGCTGACGGTCTTGGGTATAACGGATATTTCGGCAAAGCTGTTACACTTGATTTCGGCAATCCTTTCGGTAATGCACTTGTGTGCAGATATCCTCTCAAGTCGGTCGAAACTGTAATTGTGCCGGATCCTCCGAAAACCGAAAAAGGCTACTACGAAACACGTGCTGTCATTAAAGCTGTTGTCGAGGTTGACGGTAAGGATATTTTGTTCCTCGTTACTCATATGGGTCTTATACTCGGTGAGCGTCTTAATTCTATAAAGGTTATATGCGATATTCTCGACAGTACCAATATGCCCGTTGTTCTTATGGGTGACTTCAATAATACTCCTGATGCGGAGGAATTCAAGCCCCTCTATGAGCGTCTGACAGATACGGATAAGACAGGGGATTACACGTTCCCTTCAGACAAACCTATTAAAAAGATTGACTATATTTTTTACCGCGGTCTCGAATGTACAAAGGTTGAAACAATCAATAAGGTTGTATCCGACCATCTGGCGATAGTGGCTGAATTTAATGTAATATAATATATATTAACTATTGCAAGTTTTGCCTATTTATGGTATCATATATTGAATTTTGATTTGTGAAAGGAATTTTGCAAAATGCTTAACACAGAAAAAACAATGGAAAAGCTCGTTGCTCTTTGTAAGGGCAGAGGCTTTGTTTATGCCGGCAGTGAAATCTACGGCGGCCTTGCAAACACATGGGACTACGGCCCTCTCGGTGTTGAACTCAAAACAAACATCAAGGATGCATGGCGTAAAAAATTCATCCAGGAAAATCCATACAACGTAGGTCTCGACAGTGCAATTCTTATGAATCCTCAGACATGGGTTGCGTCAGGTCACCTCGGCGGTTTCTCCGATCCTCTTATGGATTGCCGCGAGTGTAAGACACGCCACAGAGCAGATAACCTTATCGAAGATTTTGACGGCACAAACGTTGCAGGCTGGTCAAATGAGCAGATGATGGAATACATCAAGGAGAAGGCTATTGCATGTCCTTCCTGCGGTAAGCACAACTTCACTGATATCCGTCAGTTCAACCTTATGTTCAAAACATTCCAGGGCGTTACAGAAGACAGCAAGAATGAGCTTTATCTTCGCCCCGAAACTGCACAGGGTATCTTCGTAAACTTTGCAAACATCCAGAGAACAACAAGAAAGAAAGTTCCCTTCGGTGTTGCTCAGATCGGTAAATCATTCCGCAACGAAATCACTCCCGGTAACTTCATTTTCCGTGTCCGTGAGTTTGAGCAGATGGAGCTTGAGTTCTTCTGCAAGCCCGGCACAGACCTTGAGTGGTTTGAGTACTGGCGCGGCTTCTGCCGTGATTGGCTCTATTCTCTCGGTATCAAGCCCGAAAACCTTCGTCTCCGTGATCACGATCCTGAGGAGCTTTGCTTCTACTCCAAGGCAACAACAGACTTCGAGTATCTTTTCCCGTTTGGTTGGGGTGAACTCTGGGGCGTTGCTGACAGAACTGACTACGACCTTACACAGCATATCAACACATCAGGTAAAGGTCTTGATTACTTCGACCCCGAAACAAACGAGAGATATATTCCCTACGTTATCGAGCCTTCACTCGGTGTTGAGCGTCTCTTCCTCACAATCCTTACAGAGGCTTATGACGAAGAGGTTGTTGATGTAGAAAAGAATGACGTAAGAGTTGTTCTTCGTCTTCATCCCACACTTGCTCCCTTCAAGGCTGCAGTTCTTCCGCTTTCGAAGAAGCTTGGCGAGCAGGCTCAGGAAGTTTATGCAAAGCTCAGCAAGAAGTTTATGGTCGATTATGATGATGCCGGTTCAATCGGTAAGCGTTACCGCAGACAGGATGAAATCGGTACACCCGTATGTATCACATACGACTTCGAGTCTCTTGAGGACGGTTGCGTAACAGTACGTGACCGTGACACAATGGAGCAGAAGAGAATTAAGATTGATGAGCTCGATGCTTATATCGAAACTCTTATCGAGTTCTGATTCAAGAACTTTAATATAACATCAAAGCACGTATCATAAAGATGCGTGCTTTTTATATTATATATATAAAAAAGAAACAGGCGAGAGTGTTTAAACTCTCGCCTGCGATTATTTGTAACGATATAGATTATTCTGTTACTTCGGGCTCTTCTTCAACGGGAGGCTTAATACCGATCTTCTCAACGAATGCAAGGAGATCCTCGTCACCGATAAGAACGAATACGTCGTAGAGAACGATTTCGCCACTGATAAGGAGGGGGATAAGTCTTGCAACTGTTGAAAGGAGACCGCCGATCATACCGAAGAAGTCAGCAACTTCCTGGAAGAAATCCTTAACGGGCTTCCAGAACTCTTCCCAGGGAGTAAGACGCTCGAACTCGTCTACAACTTCCATAGCTCTGGTAAGAGCAGCAGTGAGGTTATCGATTGTGCCCTGATGGTCAGCGTATGTTGTGTAAAGGGTTCTGTCGATAGCCTTAGCAGCCTCAAGTGCCTTTGCAAATGCATCCCAGGCTTCGCCTGCGCCTACCATTTCTTCTTCTGTGTAGAAGTTCTCAAAAAGATAGGTGTCAGCTATTGCGATAGCCTCATCAAGCGCTGTATAGTCAGCAGGGATTGTTTCAGCCTTTGCGTAAATTTCCTTGAAAGCAGCTGTTGCTTCGTCAATTTCAGCCTGCTTTGTGATATCGAGGTTAAGAGCAACGTAATCATTCTCAGCTACAAGAGCCTCAGCCTCAGCGATAAGCTCTGCTGCGTTGGAGTATCTGTTGGGAGAAAGGTTCTTGATATCGTTAAGAGCCTTTGACCATGCTGCTGTGCTTGCTCTCATAAGAGGAACACGAGCGATAACGTCTTCGATAGCTGCTGTAGCTGCATCAACTTCATCCTGCTTGTCAATTGTGAGTGTGCTGATGGGAGTGATGTTTTTGCCGTCTTCGTAGTTACGAAGCATCTCAGCGATAAGGTTGTTGAAGTCGTCACCGATTTCGTTTGCCTGAGCATTGAGGTTGTAGAGCTTAGCTGTGAGTGTTTCTGTAATCTGAACAGGCTCGTTAGCCTTGATAACTCTGAGCTTTGCAAGAGCTTCGAGGTAAGCTGTTGTATCAGCAGGCTTGTACTTGAGGTTTGCGATTGCATCGAGGATAGCTGCTGTTGCCTCATCAACCTTAGCCTGATCAAGCTTTGTGCAAGCGCTTACGTCAACTGCAAGAGCTGCATCAAGGTCTGTTGTGTCACAAAGGTCTCTGTCAACTTCCTTAGCCTGAGCAACTGCTGCATCATAAGCTGTGAAGTCAGCGGGAAGAGCGTTGATACCTGTGAGTGAAAGTGTTGCTGCAGAGCCTGCGGGGATTGTGTATGCACCGTCAGTTGCTGTGAGAGCTTCTGTACCGAGAGCTACTGCAAGCTCGTCTGCAACAAAGTTTTCTGTGTCAACAACAACCTTGAAGGATGTTGCGGATGTTGTTGCGTAGTATGTAACAGCCTTATCGTTTACTGTGTAGCTTACACCGTCAACAGCGGGGAACTGTGCGTAGTTGCCTGCCTTGAGTGTAACAACTGCACGGTAGCCGTTTGCAGTTTTGTTTGTACCGGATGTGCTTGAAGTTGAACCGGCTTTTGTGATGATGTTAACAACAGCGTCAGTTGCTGTGTTAGCTCTTGCGCTTGCAAGGAAGTAAGGTGTAGCTGTACCGTTAAGGTAAGCAACGCCGAGAGAAGCTGCCATTGTTGCATCGGGAAGAACTACGTTAGCTGAAAGTGTAGCACCTGTAACCTTTGCAGCTGCTGTTGCATCCCAGTAATCGTAAGTGATTGTTGTGGGTGTGATTGCTGCCTTCTCTGCATCGGAGAATGTGCCGTAGAAGTCAGTGTTGAGTGTTGTGTAAAGAGCGCTTGTAGCAAAGTTCATGGGAGCCTTTGCATTGAAAGCTGCCTTTGCAAGAACGTCTGTTGTGATGATAACAAGGTCACCGTCATCTTCTTTTGCGATGACGTCCCAGGAGATACCACCGAAGACGAGTGTGTCTTTTGCTGCTGTTTCATCTGCTGCAAAAGAGAAGGGGATTGCTGTAAGCATCATAATTGCTGCAAGAACAACAGCAAGAAGACGCTTGGAAAGGGATGATGTCTGCATTTTTTTCTCCTCCTGAAATTTGTAGGAATTTTTTTGCAAAAGTAATTATATCATATAAGAACAAATTTGTCCCTATGTAATATCTACCAAAAAATGAGTATAAAAAATGTTTTAGTTGAATAAAAATATTAGATTTATTTTATATAAAATCTTTCTCTGTAAAATTACGGTAACAACCGTTCAGAATGTTTTCCCACCACTGCTTGTTGTCAATGTACCACTGAATGGTCATCTTTATACCGTCGTTGAACATTGTCTGTGGCTCCCAACCAAGCTCGTTGCTGATTTTAGTCGGGTCGATGGCGTATCGTCTGTCGTGGCCGGGTCTGTCTTTGACGTATGTGATGAGGTCGTCGGTTTTACCAAGTGCGGATATAATTGTCTTTACAACTTCAATGTTTGCTTTTTCGTTGTGACCGCCGATATTGTATACCTCTCCGATTCTGCCGTTGTCAAGAATCATAGCTATTGCACGGCAGTGGTCTTCAACGTAGAGCCAGTCACGCACGTTGAGACCTTCACCGTATACGGGCAGAGACTTATCGTGGCTTGCGTTTGCTATCATAAGCGGAATCAGCTTCTCAGGGAACTGATACGGACCGTAGTTGTTTGAGCAACGTGAAATTGTAACGGGTGTGCCGAAGGTTCTGTGGTAAGCAAGTACAAGAAGGTCAGCGGATGCCTTGCTTGCAGAGTAGGGTGAGGAAGTGTGAATCGGAGTGTCCTCGGTGAACATAAGGTCGGGTCTGTCAAGCGGAAGGTCGCCGTAAACCTCATCGGTTGAAACCTGGTGGAATCTCGGTACGTTGTATTTGTTACAAGCATCAAGAAGCACCTGAGTGCCGAGAATATTGGTCTTGAGGAATACTTCAGGCTCTTCTATTGAGCGGTCAACGTGTGACTCTGCCGCAAAGTTTACAACAGTGTCAAAGTTCTCTTTCTCAAAAAGCTCGTAAATAAAATTACGGTCGGTTATATCACCTTTTACAAAAGTGAACTTGTCCGATTTAAAAGCATCCTTGAGTGTCTCAAGGTCGCCTGCGTAGGTGAGTGCATCAAGACAGACAAGCTGAGTGTCGGGATAATTCTCAAGCATATAGTAAACGAAGTTACCGCCGATAAATCCGGCACCGCCTGTTATAAGAAGTTTGTTCATAACATAAACACCTTTCTTTATATATACGTTGCCATTATAACAAAGAATTATCTTAAAATCAACTAAAACTATTGCAAGAAAGCCGGTATGAAGCTAAAATATTACCATAAAGTATCCGGAGGAGAGTAAAATGGCAAGAATTGAGCCGATAAAATATGAAAATATGACTGCTGAAGCAAAATCAGCTCACGATGAATATGCGAAAAAAGCAAAGCCGAATAATATGAAGCTTTCCCTGCTTCACAATGTCAATGCTTTTAATGTGATGAACGGATTTCACACTCTCTGCGATGAGGCAAAGAAGTTTCTGCCGGAGCTTGACGTCAACCTTTTCTGCTATGCAATCTCTTTTGAAAACGGCTGTATGGCTTGTTCAGCAATATTCAAGGCTTTTCTTGATGAGCAGGGTGTGGATTTTGATACGCTTATTCTGACTCCCGTACAGCAGGCTCTTGTTTCGTTCGGCAGAAACGTTGCAGACAACCCTCACGAGGTTTACGATGACCAGATTGATGAGCTGAAAGAGTTTTTTGATGATGAACAGCTTGTGGTAATAACTTCACTTGCGGCAATGATGGTTGCATCAAATATTTTCAACACCGTATTCGATATAGAAATATAAAACAACGCTCTCCTGAAAACAGGAGATCGTTCTGCTTTTAAAAGCTGCTTTCAACCAATCTTGAGCAGCATTCGGGTGAGTAAATCCAGCGGCTGATATGCTTGGTGTCGGTGTAATACTGCGGTTTCTCCGGCGGGTACTCGGCATTGAAAGCGTCAACTATTATCAGCTTTACTTTCATCCTTTCAGGTATCAGGCTTTTGATATAAACGGTTGCGTGCTGACCGGGGTATACGTCGGGTACAGGCTCGGCAAGCCCTGCAAGGTTGGGCGCAAGCTCAACAAAAATTCCGTATTTCTCAACGGAACGGACTATACCGGGCACGGTTTCGCCCATTTTTAAGTTTTGTGCGTTCTGTTCCCAAGTGCCCAGAAGCTCCTTGTGGCTGAGGGTGATTCTTCCGTTTTCATCTATGCTTTTAACAGCGGCAAATATTTTGTTGCCTGCCGCAAACCTTGCATTCGGGTGAGGAATTCTTGAAACGGAAATACTGTCTATCGGCATAAGAGCACTTATGCCGCAACCTATATCGCAAAAAACACCAAAGCCCTCCATATGAGTGACTGTTGCAGGTATAACGTCGCCTGACATTAAGGTTGATATATATTCGTTCATACAGTCTTCCTGCACCTTGCGGCGGCTCAGAATAGCATAGGTTTCGCCGTTTTCATCGCAATCGAAGCCTGTTATAACAAAAACAACGGGTTTGTTTACCCTTGAAATCAAAGCAATATCGCGCACGCTTCCGTCATCAATTCCGATTGCTCCTTCGCTGCGCGGAATAACACCTGCCATACATCCCAGATCAACGTGCAGGTTATGCT
>JAZOUV010000068.1:0-2653 GCA_045658315.1 Eubacteriales bacterium | reverse complement strand
CACCACAGCGAAAGCTGTTTTAGTTAGTGTCTATATCGTACAGGGTCCACCCGTTCCCATTCCGAACACGGTAGTTAAGCTGTACTGTGCCGACGATACTTGACTGGCGACGGTCCGGTAAAATAGGTCGATGCTAACACAGATATGGCAAATGACTATAGGTTATTTGCCATTATTCCTCCTTAGCTCAGTCGGTAGAGCGCATGACTGTTAATCATGATGTCGCTGGTTCGAGCCCAGCAGGGGGAGCCAAAAATCCCGTTCACGCAAGTGGGCGGGATTTTACTTCTTACTTCTTACCTCAAACAAAATTTCTTACGGGATTTTTGGGAAGTAATAAATAAGAAGTAAGAGGTAATAAGTATTTTTGCAAGGCTTTGCCTTGCAATTTATATTGCAAAATGTTATAATTAACAAAAAGAAAGGGTTTATAAAAATGATTGATTTTAAAAATGCAAATTATTTTAAATTAAGGGCAGTAGATAATTCTACATATTCTTCTTTGATATCCTCTACTTTTGTAGATGGCGAAAGCATTATTTCTACTTTTAAAGGAATTCGTGATGGTGTTGTCTTCACAAATAAGAGAATTATTGCAATAAATGTTCAGGGCCTTACAGGAACAAAAAAGGATTTCACTTCTTTACCTTATAGTAAAATTCAGGCGTTTTCTGTGGAAACAGCTGGCGTTTTTGATTTAGATAGTGAATTAGAGCTTTGGTTTTCTGGAATGGGAAAGGTTAAGTTTGAATTTATTAAAAACGCTAATGTTTCTGCAATTTGTAAAATGATATCAGATAGAGTACTGTAATTAAAATGGAATCCTTGGTTTTCAAGCATATTTCATTCGTGTCACTAAGTTCAAAACACCCAAAAAAGAACGACTCAATCGAGTCGTTCTTTTTGTGTTTGTGTCCGCAAGGACACAACATCGTTTGACCGCTTGCGGTCAACATCATTTCGTGCTTTGCACGAACATCATTCCGCGTTAGCGGACACAAAACGAGGTTGCCTTCGGCAAACAGTGTTGTGCTTCGCACAGAGTGTTGACGTTGTATTCGTCACTTACCATTTGTTCTTGTTCTTTCATATTCCTTCTCCTTAAATAAAGTGATAAAGCAATATTATAACACAGGATTATTAATAAATTATTTTTGCAGATAATAAACTGTAATAAGATATTAATTGCAATAAGTTGTAATATATTGACAAAACGACGAAATTATTGTATAGTTAAGGAGGAAAAATATGGTATTTAACTACGAAAGAAATGGAAGTGATATTATGAAGGTTTTTATTAGCTGGTCTGGTGAATGTAGCAAAAATGTAGCCTTGCTTTTTCGTGATTGGCTACCTACTGTAATCCAAGCAATCGATCCCTTTGTTTCTTCAGAAGATATTGAAAAAGGGGCTCGTTGGAATACAGATATAGCTCAAGAATTGAAAGAATCAAGCTTTGGATTGATTTGTGTAACAAAAGATAACCTTAATTCCCAATGGTTAAACTTCGAAGCGGGAGCATTGTCAAAATCTATAGATAATAGTTATGTTGCTCCTTTGCTTTTTGATTTAAAACCTTCCGATTTAAAAGGATCTCCGATATCACAGTTTCAGGCAACTTCTTTTTCAAAAGAAGATATGAAAAGATTAATTGAAACTCTTAACAAAGCAACGGGGAATTCTCTTAATACTACGAGATTAGATAAAGCTTTTGAACTTTGCTATCCTGATCTTGAAAAGAGTATCGCTGAACTTCAAGAAGCTTCTTTAGAAGAAGAGGATGACACAGCGGCAGAAACGAGTTCTCATTTGGATCCTAATATTCTTGAAGAACTTTTGGAAACATCGCGTAATACACAACGATTGTTAGGAAATACAGATTCAAAGTTATACGGTAACATTGATCAAGTTAATAAAAAAGTTGATGATGTTATTGAAAGGATGGACAAACACTATTCTCTTGAAATGCGACGTTCTTCAAGAAAAATAAATCCCATGATTATACAAGATTTGTTGTTTTCAACTCGGGATAAAATGGATATATTTCCATACAACATTTTAATTATTTTGTCAATATACAAGGAGGATTTTCCTTGGGTATATGAGGCAGGAAATGATCTTGTTAAAACAATTAATTCAAAAAGTTCAAAACAAGCAAAAATGGATGCGGTAGCTAAATTTGAACGGACCATAGAATGCACTTATGAACTTCCCGTATATAGAGAAATGTCCCCTATAAGAAAAGATTGTTTGATGATTTTGAGGGAATTGCCTCATATGTGTTATGATATGATTGATAGATTTATGTGAGTTGCAATTTGGATTAACGCTTCGGTCTCAAACGATTACAGTTTGGCTTGAGGCGTTTTTCTAATTCCTAATACCATAATATTTTTTGATTTTTTATTAAATAAACAAGTACAATGTGCCAAAAAATTAAATAGGCGGTGCAAATTGTAGAGTTGCATTTTTGTACTACGAGCCCAAAAAGAACGACTCAATCGAGTCGTTCTTTTTGTGTTTGTGTCCGCAAGGACACAACATCGTTTGACCGCTTGCGGTCAACATCATTTCGTGCTTTGCACGAACATCATTCCGCGAAAGCGGACACAAAACGAGGTTGCCTTCGGCAAACAGTGTTGTGCTTCGCTCA
>JAZOUV010000067.1:0-11130 GCA_045658315.1 Eubacteriales bacterium | reverse complement strand
AATGCTTTCTATGATAAACGGCGGTACAACAGTGCTGTTTGTTTCTCACTCGCTAGAGCAGGTAAAGAAAATGTGCGATACTGTTGTGTGGCTTGATCACGGTCATGTAAAGATGATTGGTGGAAAAGAAGTGTGTGATGAATACATGCGAATTATGATGGGATAGTATGATGACAAAAAAAAGAATCATTTTTTTTAGTCGTGATCTGAGAATAGGCGGAATGGAAAAAGCTTTAGTTTTGTTGTTGAACCGCCTGTCTAATTTGGATTGCTATATTATAACTTTAGTTCTTGAAAGAAAAGAAGGCTCTCTTTTAAGTGAACTAAATAAAAACATAATAGTAAAAGAATATCGGTTAAGTGGTATTAAGAATGTGTTTTTTCGCAAGTTATCGAATTATGTTCACCGTTTGCTTTGGTTTGTGAAGAATTATAATAGATATAGTTTTTCATGTAACTATGCTACTTATTCAACTATATGTAGTAGACTTGCAGAGATTGCTTCGGATAATTCTGCGTTGTATGTTCATTCAGATTATTACAATTATTTTAGTGGTGATGTGGCAAAGATAAAAAGCTTTTTTGATATGCAAGGAATAAAAAAATTAAAGCATATTATTTTTGTGTCAAAAGAGTCAGAAGTGAATTTAAAGAATATTTATCCTGAGCTTTTAAATAAATTTTGTGTTATAAGTAATTTAATAGATTTAAAAAACATACTTAGTGAAAGCGAAAAAAAGGTTGAAGAACGTTTTTGTGACAAAAATATAAACTTGCTTTTTGTCGGTAGATTGGATAATACTTCAAAAAATATTGATTTGCTTTTGGAGAGTTTTGAAAAAGCATATTGCGAAAATTCACAACTTAGATTGTATATACTTGGTAGTGGACCATACCAAGAAAACATAAAAAAACAAATAAAAGAACGGAAAATAAAAGGCATATATTTACTTGGCGAAAAGGAGAACCCATATCCATACATAAAAATGTGTGATGGTATGATATTGACATCCAAATATGAAGGTTATCCAATAGTTTATACTGAAGCATTGGTATTAAACAAAAAATTTATTACTACTGTTCCGGTTAGTGACGACTATATAGATGTTAAAAAGTATTTTACTATTACACAACAAAATCCAAAAGATATTTCAAAAGCTATTTTAAAATTGAATAAAAAAGAAATAAAATATAACATTGATTTTGAGTTTGTTAATGGTAATCGATTAAGAAGAATTATAGAATTTATAAATAGGAAGAGTGGCAAAAATGACTATTAAAGGTAAAAAAATATATATAACTAAAATATGTAAAGGGAAAAAATTGATAAACAATACTGATTCATATGCATATTTTTTTGATTTAAAAACGGTAAAAATTAAAAATGGTATGGTGCATATAAGTACCAAGTCTTTTAATTCAACAGATAAATTCAAGCTATGTTTAGTTAGCCGGGGGATGAAAATAGTATATAACTTTGAATCAAATACGGATGTGTATGTTAACTTTGCTAAGGATTTTATTGGCTATTTGATGATTAAGGTTGATCCTCAACAATTGTGTGAGCTTATTGAATTGACTGTAGAAAATACTGAAGTTGGTTTTATTGGTGAATGGTCACAAAGCAATACTTTATTGGTTAGTCCGGGATATCCAACGGAATCTGATAGGTATTTGTGCGGTTTTGTACATACTAGAGCTTTGGCATATCAAAAAGAAGGTTTATCTACCGATGCTGTATGGGTAGGAGATTATTCCGAAGTTACAATATACACGTACCAAGGAGTTAAGGTTGTTCGATTAGGCTATGGTGATTTAAGAGAGTTACTGTATTCTAAAAAATATGAAAAAATATTAATACACTTTTTTAACGAAAAATTTGCAAAAGTTATTGATAACTTAGACTTGCACGATACGCGTTTGTATTTTTATTTGCATGGTGCGGAAACTCTTTACAGAGATTGGTCAAAAATGTGTTGCCCATATTTTGAGCCTACAGTAAAACTTACAGAGTATCTTTATGATTTGTTTGATGAAAAAGATGAAGTAATAAAAAAATACAATAACATGCCAAATGTTAAGTGGGTTTTTGTTACCGAATGGACAAAGAAGCATAGTGAGGAGCTTGTTGGAATTAAATATAATAATTACGATATAATTCCGTGTTTTATTGATACCGATAAGTTTAAGTATATGCAAAAAGATCCGGAACTTAGAAAAAAAATATTTATTCTAAGAAAATTCCACGATGTAAATAGTTATTCCATAGATTTGGATGTTCGTGCTATTTTGGAGTTGAGCAGAAGAGCGTGTTTTAATGACTTGGAATTTAATATTTACGGTGATGGAGAAATGCATGATGTTTTGTTGGCTCCTGTGAAAAAATTTCCGAATGTAAAAATACATAAGAAATTTTTGACAAGTGATGAAATAGCTGAAATGCATAGAAATCATGGGATAGCACTTTTTGCTACTAGATATGATTCACAAGCTGTATCCTCTTGTGAAGCTGCGAGTTCCGGTTGTGTTGTTGTAAGCACATTAAATCCTGGAATCTTGCAAGAATTTGATTCAAAACATAATACTCTTTGTAATCAAGAATGTTATAAAGAGTATGCAGATGTTATTGAACGTCTTTACTATAATTCCGATGAATTTTTATCAATAAGTAAGAGTATGTCCGAGAAAATTTATGATATATACGGATATAATAATACAATAAAGAAAGAGTTGGCAATGTTTGAAGCTGACAGCGAAAAAAAGTTGTTGAAGCCTGTTATTTGTGAGGGTTCAGATCCGATTTTGAGTATTATTATTCCGGCATACAATGTGTCCAAATATATTAGACATACAGTATGGTCTTTGATTAATCAAAAGAATGTTGACAAGATTGAAATACTTATTATAAATGATGGTAGCAAAGATGATACATTGGAGATATCAAAGAATATAGCTCAAGTGTTTGATAAAACTGGAAATATAATTAAAGTAATTGACAAAGAAAACGGCGGACATGGCTCAGTTCTCAATCGAGGTGTTTCTATTGCAAGAGGAAAATATATAAAGATAATTGACGGTGATGACACTGTAAATTCAAGAGAATTTGAAAAGTTGATTTCTTTGTTACAGAATGAAGAATGCGATATTGTATTAAACAATTTTTGTGAAGATGTTCCATATGAAAATAGAAATACTCCTCAAAAGCATTATAGAATGTTAGTAGAAGGTATAGAATATAATTTTGACGATTTGTGTTATGAGGGATATGGATTTAATGTTTGGGGACCTCTTCTTTCAACCTCAACATACAAAACAGAAATGATTAAACGCAGACCGTTTGTAACCACAGAAAAGATGTTCTATGATGATATGGAGTGGAATCTAAATATTTATATTAATTGTCATAGTATAAAATATTATGACTTAAACATCTATAATTATTTGATTGGCAGAGCTGGTCAGTCTATATCTGCGGAAGCATTAAAAAGAAATTATCATATGCATAGACAGATGGTTGGAAGTTTATTGAAGATTTACAGTGAAAATTACGATAGACTTTCAGATAATAAAAAAGAGTTGATAGAGAAGAATATAATTAAAAAAATGATAAGAACTCATTATCAACTTATATTTGATCTTGTTAAATCACGCAAGGCGTTTTGTGATTTTGATGCTATTCTTAAAAACTATCCTTATTTCTACAATCATTGCGAAATAAAGGGAAGGAAGGTAAAATTATTTAGAATTACAAAAGGATATTTTATGTGGTTTCAGAATATAAAAGCTTTTTGGAAGAGGTGATATAATGACTGAAATCGAAAAATTAGAGTTTAAAAACTTGTCTTTAGAATGTGAAAATCGTTATTTGAAAAGTCTTCAAATAAAAACTAACTGTAAGAAAACATTTAAAGAAAGCCTAAAAGATTTTTTTGCCAAGCCCTCAAAAACCAAAATAGGATTAGTTGTTGATGTGGATAATTGGGCATTTGCAAATATTGCGAATAATTTTAAAAAGCATTTATCTGATTATGATGTTTTTATACTTCCTATGTCACTTATTGACTCTAATTTTAGGTTGATGTGGATAATGCTGAAAGAGTATAAAATTGTACATTTTTTCTGCCGAGGGGTACCTCTTAGCATTAAAAATCCAGCTTTAAAAGAGGAAGTTGAGAAATATGGAGATACTTTCGATAATTTTTATGAGACTTTTATAAAAGGGAAAATCATTACTACTTGTGTCTACGATCATTTGTTTTTAGATTCGGATTTTGATTTTACTCAATATTTGTGTTCTGAAGTTCCAATGTATTATGTTTCTTCAAATATTTTGTGGGATATATATAATGATTTGGATATTAAATATAAGCCCTCTACTGTGATTACAGACGGTGTTGATTTGGAGTTGTTTTACCCTAAGAACATTGATAGAATTGGTGAGAAGCACACAATTAAAATCGGATGGGTCGGTAATAGCCAATGGAATAAAGGAATTGACCATAAGGGGATAAACACTATTATCAAACCTGCTGTAGATATATTAAAAAAACAGGGATATGATATTGAACTTCTCACAAGTGATAAAATTGATAAGCATATTCCTATAAACGAAATGGTAAATTATTATGAAAAGATTGATATATATATATGTGCATCTCTTAATGAGGGAACTCCTAATCCAGTATTAGAAGCAATGGCTTGCGGAATTCCAGTAATATCGACAAATGTTGGAATTGTTAAAGATGTATTTGGTCCGATACAGCAACAGTTCATTTTAAAAGAACGAAGTTCAGAATGTTTAGCAGAAGCTATCAAAAAGATGCTAGATAACGACAATGTTATGAAAAAGTGTTCTACGGAAAATATGGAATCAATAAAAAAATGGGATTGGAAATATAAAACGCATGACTTTGAAAACTTTATAAAGAATGCTGTTAAAAAGGATTATAAGTTATGAAAAATAATTTAGTAAAACATTTAATAATAGGCGCCGGAATATCGGGACTTACTTATGCCAATTATTGTGGAGACGATTATTTGCTTGTTGAGAGAGAAAATGAGGTAGGCGGATATTGTCGAACAATTAAAAGAAATGGTTATGTTTGGGATTACGCAGGACACTTTTTCCATTTTAATACAGATGAGTTTAAGAAAAGATTTCTTGAAAAGATGCCTTCTGAAGACATAATTTACAATGAAAAATGTACAAAAATAGTCCATTCGGGAAAGTTTATTGACTTTCCGTTTCAGACTAACATTCATCAGCTTGATAAGGAAGAGTTTATAGACTGTCTTTATGATCTTTTCAATAAGACCGAAAAAGAAAAGTATGATAATTTTCTTGATATGCTTTATGGCAAGTTTGGAAAATCTATTGTAGAAAAGTTTTTAAAACCTTATAATGAAAAACTTTATGCGATAGATTTACAAGAACTTGACGTTGATGCGATGGGAAGATTTTTCCCATATGCTGATAAAGAAGCTATTATTCGAAATATGAAGAAACAAGAAGTAATTTCATATAACGCATCTTTCCTTTATCCCAAGAAGGGAGCCGGTAGCTTTATAGATATCCTTTACAAGCAACTTGATATGGAAAAAGTTTGGCTCAACACAGAAGTTACTTCTATTGATTTTGATAAGAAGAGAGCAGTTCTTTCTAATGGAGATATTGTTGAGTATGAACATCTTATTAATACAATACCGTTGAACAAATTCTTGTGTTTTGATAAAAAATACAGTTCATTGGTTGAAGAAATGTCATACAACAAGGTATTGGTGTTTAACCTAGGCTTTAATAAGCGTTCAGAGCTTTGTACAAAAGAACATTGGCTTTATGTTGCAAGTAAGGAATGTAATTTCTATCGTTGCGGTTTCTATAATAATATTTTGGGAGACGAAAAACTAAGTATGTATATAGAAATCGGGTATAACAAGAAAGATATTATTACACAAGAAGAGATTGACAGACAGCTTGAATTAACTTTGGATAATTTGTCAAAGTTGGGAATAACCGACAGTGATTCTAAGTTGGTGGATTACTGTTCGATAGTTATGGATCCCGCTTATGTTCATATAAATACAGCTACCGATGCAAAACTTGATGCATTAAAAGCAGAATTGGCTGAAAAAAATGTATATACTATTGGCAGATATGGCGCATGGATTTATAATTCTATGGAAGACTCAATGCTTAAGGCAAAAGAATTGGCTGAAAAATTGAATTGATGGCGGTCAAAATGAAAAAGATTAAAGTAATGAGCATCTTCGGGACACGTCCCGAGGCTATAAAAATGGCTCCCTTGGTAAAGGAACTTGAAAAACGCGAAGAGATTGAAAGCATCGTTTGTGTTACTGCTCAGCACAGAGAAATGCTTGATCAAGTATTAGCTACATTTAATATTAAGCCCGATTATGACCTTAATATGATGAAGCAAGGACAAACCCTTGTTGATATTACAAACAGGGCAATGACAGGCGTAGATGCTGTTATTAAAGAAGCTAAGCCTGATATTGTTCTTGTTCACGGTGATACCTCTACAACGTTTGCGGGGGCTTTGGCGGCTTTTTATAATCAAGTTGCAATAGGTCATGTTGAGGCTGGTCTTCGTACATACAACAAATATTCACCATATCCCGAAGAAATGAACAGACAAATGGTTGACTGTATGACCGATATGTATTTTGCTCCCACCGAGCTCAGCCGTGAGAATCTTCTCAAGGAAAACTACGACGACAGCAAGATATATGTTACCGGTAATACGGCGATTGACGCTATGAGTACAACAGTAGAAGAAAACTATACTCACCCCGAGCTTGACTGGCTTGAGGGGGACAAGCTTATTCTTCTTACAGCTCACAGACGTGAAAATCTTGGAGAGCCTATGAGAAATATTTTCAGAGGTATCAGAAAAGTTCTTGACGAGGTAGAGGGAATAAAAGTTATATATCCCATACACAAAAATCCTCTTGTTCGTGAGGCCGCAGATGAAATTTTCGGAGATTGCGACAGAGTTAAGCTTATCGAGCCTCTTGAGGTATTCGACTTCCACAATTTCCAAAATGTTTCACACCTTATTCTGTCTGACAGCGGCGGTATACAGGAAGAAGCACCTTCTTTGGGTAAACCTGTTCTTGTTCTCCGTGATACAACAGAAAGACCTGAAGGAATTGCCGCAGGAACTTTAAAATTGGTTGGAACGGATGCTGACGTCATCTACAAAGAGACTATGCGTTTGCTCACCGATAAAGAAGAATATGAACGCATGAGCCGTGCTTCAAACCCATACGGTGATGGTCATGCCAGCGAGCGTATTGTTGATGCAATTATCGAAAAATTCAGCAAATAATTAATATAAAGGAATGACATTGAATGAGAGAAAAGTTTTCCAAGCTTGTAAATGTCTATAAGAAATACGGTTTTATTGGCTTTTGCAAGAAGCTGTATGCTTATATTATTGCGAATCATCTGAATAAGATAAGCTTTGCCGTGTTTTTCAATCCCCAAAAACACAGAAAACAATTAAGCGAAATACTGAATTCGGAAAATTTTGACCGCGTAGTGCTTTGGCGTAGCAGCTTCGGCTACAACGTGCCCTTGTTTCAGCGTCCACAGCATATTGCAAATAACTTGTCAAAGAATCGTTGTCTTGTACTTTACGAAGTAACGACGATGACCGATAAGGTTAAAACACTAAAAAAATTCAGTGATAATCTGTATCTTATCAACTACAATAATATCTTGCTTAATAAGATATTGATGTCGGAGCTTGAAAAAATAGACAAACCCAAATACATACAGCTTTATTCGACCGACTGGAAGCTTTCGGTACAAAACATAAAGGATTATATGTCTAAGGGATACGGTTTTATATACGAGTATATTGACGACATAAGTCCTGAACTTGCGGGTACAAAAAATCTTCCGCAGAATATAGTTGACAAATACGAGTATGCAATGAATAATACCGATGTTTTTGTAGTGGTAACGGCAGATCTGCTCCGCGAAGACGTTATTAATCACAGAGGCGAAAAGAATTTGGTTATGTCCTCCAACGGTGTTGACTATTCCTTTTTTGGTAACATAGATGAAAACTTTGACTATATGCCGGAATTCAAAGCTGTTCTTGAAAAAGGAAAGCCGATAGTATGCTATTACGGGGCATTGGCAAAGTGGTTTGACTATGACCTTATTAAAAAGATTGCATCTACAGGCAAATACTCGGTTGTACTTTTTGGTATAAAATATGACGAGGCATACGATGAAAATATGAACGGAGAAGAGAATGTATATTTCCTCGGTACTGTTAATTACAAGATTTTGAAAAACTATGCTGCAAGGTGCGATATACTTACCATTCCGTTTGTTATAAATAATATTACAAAAGCAACAAGCCCGGTTAAACTTTTTGAATATATGGCACTTCATAAGCCTATAGTCACAACGGATATGAACGAGTGCCGAAAATATGAAAGCGTACTCAGAGGATTAGACCATGACGACTTTATTGCAAAGCTTGATAAAGCAATGGAGCTAAAAGATGATAAAAGGTATATGGAATTGCTTGACAAAGAGGCAAGGGATAACGACTGGTCAGAAAAAGCAAAGGTTATTATAGAACTTATATCAAAAACAGAATAAAAAGGCTCTATGTCAAATAGTTGTAGTAAAAAAAGTTAAAATGAAAAATACAGGCAGTTACTTTAAATAGTAGCTGCCTGTATTTTTGTGTTTGTAAAAAACAAGCCAACCGCTAAAGCGGTTGGCAAAATGTTCAGTATACTTTTAGCACCGCCAATAATTCGGCGTTATACGCCCCCGTCCTTCCCACAGGAAAGGACTCTGGATTGTGCTAAACTTTTTATTTGCAGACTTTTTACAGCCTTTTTTATAATATATATCTTAAAGAATATGGAACTTGAATACCAATGCCGCAAAAACAATGGAAACCATTGAAAGAAGCTTGATGAGGATGTTGATTGAAGGACCGGAAGTATCCTTGAAAGGATCTCCTACCGTGTCGCCAACAACGGCTGCTTTATGCTCATCACTGCCCTTGCCGCCACCTACAGCACCGCTTTCAATGTACTTCTTCGCATTATCCCACGTGCCGCCGGAGTTTGACATAAATATTGCAAGCAAGAAACCTGTTGCAGTTGAACCCGCAAGCATACCTACGACACCTTGATAACCAAGTACTATACCGACAATTACCGGAACTACTATCGCGACAATTGTAGGAAGAATCATTTCTCTGAGACTTGAACGTGTACAAAGGTCTACGCATGATTCATAGTCAGGTTTTCCGTTGCCGTCCATAAGACCTTTAATTTCCTTAAACTGACGGCGAACCTCAATAACCACCGACTGAGCCGCCTTACCAACCGAGCTCATAGTCAAAGCTGCGAACAAGAAAGGCAAGCACGCACCCACAAACAAACCGACCAACACTCTTGGATCCATTATGTCAAAGTTTGAAGCAATCTCTTCGCCCGCTTTAAGTGCAACCTCTTTAATCTTATCAATATATGAAGCAACGAGAGCCAAAGCAGTCAATGCCGCAGAGCCTATAGCAAAACCTTTGCCGGTTGCCGCTGTTGTGTTACCAAGAGAGTCAAGAGCGTCAGTCTTTTTGCGTACGTCTGATTCAAGACCTGCCATCTCTGCAATACCGCCGGCGTTATCCGCTACTGGACCGTATGCGTCTGTAGCAAGTGTAATACCGAGTGTTGAAAGCATACCTACTGCTGCAAGAGCAATACCGTAGAGACCGAAAGCAGGGTTGCCTGCACCACCGCAAACAAAGTAAGAAACAAGTATACAAACACCAACTATTACAATCGGAATAACCGTAGAAAGCATACCAAGGCTTATTCCCTCGATAATAATGGTAGCAGAGCCGGTGGAACTGGATTTAGCCAACTTCTGAGTAGGTTTATATGTGTCTGACGTATAATATTCGGTAGCCTTACCGATAAGCACACCTGCAAGAAGTCCTGCAATAATCGGAACACAGAACTTGAGGTTTTCTGCACCAAGCACAAAATATGTAACGGGAACTGCAAGAATTGCAATAAGAATTGCACTGAAATTAGTTCCGCGGCTGAGTGCCTTGAGAAGTTTGGACTGTTCTGTGCTTTCGCCTGTTCTTACAAGGAAAGTTCCTATGATTGAAGCTACAATACCCAAGCTTGCAAGAACCAACGGGAGAGCCATAGCACTTATAGTGCCAAATGCAGTAACACCAAGTGCCATTGATGATATGATAGAACCAACGTAAGATTCATAAAGGTCAGCACCCATACCTGCAACGTCGCCAACGTTATCTCCAACGTTATCTGCTATAACAGCAGGGTTTCTGGGGTCGTCCTCAGGAATACCTGCTTCAACCTTACCTACAAGGTCAGCACCAACGTCTGCCGCCTTAGTAAAGATACCGCCGCCCACTCTCGCAAAAAGAGCCATAGAAGACGCACCCATACCAAAAGTAAGCATCGCACTTGTTATAGAAGAAGGATCAAGCTTAAATACAAATTTCAAAAGAATAAACCAAATTGATATATCAAGCAGACCGAGACCCACAACGGTAAAGCCCATAACAGAACCTGCCGAAAAAGCAACGCGTAAGCCTTTATTAAGACTCTCTCTGCAAGCATTTGCAGTTCTGCTGTTTGACAAGGTTGCTATCTTCATTCCGACAAAGCCGGAAAGTGCTGAGAAGAACCCACCTGTTACAAATGCAAAAGGTACAAACCAGGTAAGCAATCCCAGTGCGGACATACCAACGAGCACAACAAACATGCACACAAAGAATATACCAACAACTTTATATTGGCGTTTCAGGTATGCGTTTGCTCCCTGTCTTATCCATTTTGATATTTCTTTCATCTTATCTGTTCCCTCAGGGAACTTAACTATCTTCTTTGCCGTAAACAATGCAAAAAGCAATGCCGCCAAAGAAATTGCCAATGTTATAAAAGGCAAAAATTTTTCAAAAATATCCATACTAACCTCCATAGGAATTCAGATAATTATTATAATACAGAATTTACAATCAATTGTCAACACGTTTTTGTGATTTTTATATCGATATATACATTATTTTTACATTTTATAGTTATTTCACATCT
>JAZOUV010000066.1:0-44729 GCA_045658315.1 Eubacteriales bacterium | reverse complement strand
CAAGACTTGCATTCGGTATCCCTGCCGGCGGAGACCTTGAATATACGGATGATATGACCCTACTCTACGCCCTGCAAGGCAGACGGGAGCTTTAAAAATGGCAGAAGGAAAATTAAAATGTCTCCGTTGCGGTGCGGAAATGAAATATATAATGACCGAAAGAATACAACTTGGACAAACAGGTTGGATCCTTGGAGACTTACCCAATCTCATTGCAGGTTCAATGGAAGTTGATATATACAGTTGTCCCGACTGCGGTAAAATAGAGTTTTTCCAGTCAGAAAACACCACTAACGACAGCGATGCATCAATTGCACAAAAGAAGTGCCCAAAATGCGGAAATCTGCATGATATTGATTACCCAAAGTGTCCTTTTTGCAAATATGCCTATATTTCATGATATACAAACAACACGCCCACAGGCTTAACCTGTGGGCTATCTTATTTAATTTTTAAATACCCATTTTTTCTGAATTATATAACTGCAAACAAAGAGCACTGTGTCAATAAACAGCTTGATAAGTGTTACGAGCCACGCCGCATCCACACTCATAACGCTCGACATAAGCGTTACCAATCCCGCGGATACAAGCATTTGAGGTATGCAAAGCACGTAGTATTTTATAAGCGATTTAGCGGTAGACCCTTTGCTTCCGAACACAAGCTTTTTGTTAAACGTATAGTTAAACACAGACGATGCTATTCTTGCAATAACAGTACATAATGTTATTGAACTGAATAACAACTTCAGAATAAAGAATAATCCAATATCAATCAAAAATGAACCAACCGACGAAAGAATATATTTCAATATCTGCTTGTATATTCTTATTGAATCTCTAATCGGGTCAAAATGAGAGGTTGCATTTTCATCTATATATACAGTCTGTATTTCAACTTCCGAAAAAGGAATATTGTTCTTGCCGAAATCAAGGAGCATATTTGTTTCGTATTCATATCTCTCGCCTTGTGTTTCAACAAAAACGGGTAAATACTTGGCAGGAATAGCTCTGAGACCTGTCTGAGTATCAGATATTTTTAAACTGCACGCAGTCAAAAACATAAACGACGTAATTCTGTTACCAAGCTTACTTCTGGGCGGAACGTCAGGTTTTGAAAAATCTCTTACGCCCAAAACCACAGAATCGCTTTCAAGCATTTTTTCAGTACAAGCCCTTATATCCAATGGTACGTGCTGACCGTCGCCATCCGCCGTAACAATACCCGCACCGTTTCTGTTGGCAATATAAAACTCCATTGCGGTTTTAAGTGCTCTTCCCTTACCCTTATTCACCTCGTGAACAAGAACCGTAACCTGAGGCAGTGGGCGTATTTCATCAAAATAGTGATTATATTCCTTTCCGCCACCATCATCCACGACTATTATATCCTCAAAACCGGCGTTGATAAGCCCATTCACAACATTTCTCAGCTTTTCATCCGGCTTATATGACGGTAAAACAACCGACACATCCTTAAATGTCAGCATAATATTCCCCTTTAATTACAATAAAAATCAAGACAAAAACATTTAACTCACTTCAGAAATGAAGGAAGGAATTCGGATGAGATTGTACTCTCGACATAACCTTTAAAAACTGAGAGGTTAACAGTTCCATAATTTCGCGTACCGTGTTTTTTCGCTAATTCCTCGGTATAATCTTCAAGCATGTAAACCTTAAAGCCCGTTCTTACAGGGTTTCCCTCGGGATCTTTCTTAGAAAAATCAGAAATTTCATAATGGCAGACCAATGGCTTATACACGGGATTTTCAATTGAAATTTCCCCGTTTTCCTTTACTATATCGAAAGTCATGAGACCGCCGACCATATTCTTAGAATTAAGCATTCCTGAAATAAGGTTTCCGAGCGAATATATACACAAGGTTTTGTTGCCTGATGTTCCGGTAATCCATTCAACCGGCTGCACCGTATGAGAATGATGTCCTATAATAACATCAGCACCGTTGTCAGCAATTAGTTTTGCAACCCGCTTCTGCTCTGCAGTAGCATTAAATACATTTTCACTTCCCCAATGAACAGAAACAAAAACCAAATCTGCCACATTTTTTGCAGCGGCAATATGCTTAACCAACGTAGCGTCTTTTATCAATGGAGTTATATAACCTTCATTCACCGAAACAGAATTCATTTTAGTGCCACTGTTAACTCCAAAAGTATAAGAAAGAAAAGCTATATTAACACCGTCAGCGTTAAGTACTCTTATGTTGTCATAATCAGTCTGATTCTTATAACCGCCAATCTGTAATATATTCTTTGACTCCCAATACTTAATCGTATCAGCATATCCTGTAGTTCTGCCGTCCGAATCAAACATGTGATTATTTGCAATATTTACAACGTTAAAACCTAAGTCAACCAATGCATCGCCCGATTCTGAAGGTGCATTAAACGCAGGATAACCCGATATATATGTATTGGCAATAGGTGCTTCGTGGTTTACAAAAGCAACGTCAGCATTCTTTATCTCATCGGCAATATACTCATACATACCGTTGAAATAGTAATCACCTTTATAATTCGGCATTGAAGCCGCAAGTGCCTCCGCCTCGCGATAGATTGCCGAATGAATGAGAGCATCCCCGGCAGCAACAAACTTTAATACTTGCTTATTATCAATTACCGGCTGCTCAGTTTCAGGAAGTGTTTCCGGAATCGTGTCCTCTTTTGTTTCACTTTGAGTCTCATCCTGATTATCGGCAGTACCCCATACATTTCCGTTAGGTGCTTCCATATCACCGACAGAAACACAAGACGTAATCCCCAAAACCATTAAGCAAATAATAAATAATGCAACTATTTTTTTCATTTCTTTCCCTTTACGGCTTAAATAACAGCTTCGCCGTGTCTCATAACGTGGCAATTTATATTTACTGCAACGGGAAGTCCTGCTATATGTGTGGAAGTATATTCAATATTTACTGCAAATGCAGTTGTATCACCGCCAAAGCCTTGCGGTCCGATTCCAAGCTTATTTACAGCCTCAAGCATTCTGTTTTCAAGGTCAGCATAACGAGGATCTGCATTTCTCTCGCTTACAGGTCTCGTAAGTGCCTTCTTTGCAAGATATGCACTACGGTCAAATGTACCGCCGATACCAACACCGATAAGAATGGGAGGACAAGGATTGCCCCCTGCATTTTTTACGGTATCACAAACAAAATTAATAATATCTTCTTGCTTTGCCGCAGGAGTAAACATCTTTATTGCACTCATATTCTCGCTTCCAAAGCCCTTTGGAGCAACAATAAGCTTAACCTTGTCCCCTGCAACGATGCTTGTATAAAGCATAGCGGGAGTATTATCGCCCGTATTTTTTCTCTCAAACAGCGGCTCTTTAACTACAGATTTTCTGAGATAACCGTCCGCATAAGCCTGTCTTACACCTTCGTTTACAGCATCTTCAAACAAACCGTCAACAATGTGTACATCCTGACCTACCTCTGCAAAAACAACAGCCATTCCTGTGTCCTGGCATATCGGAATATCAGACTCTTTTGCAACATCAAGGTTGTCAACAAGTCTGTTCAGTATAGCGGAAGCTCTCTTGTCGCTTTCTTTATTTACAGAATCTCTGATCAACTTTTCCGCATCACAAGGCAAAACATAGTTAGCCTTAATAAACAATTCTCTTATTACTTTGGTGATTTCTTTACATGATACTTCTCTCATAATTTTTTATCCTCCAATATATTCTGCAGCATAAGTAGCGGCAACAGCCCCATCGGCAGCCGCAGTTATTACTTGTTTCAAGGGCGTGTTTCTTACATCGCCTATGGCGTATAAGCCTTCAAAATTAGTCATACATTTACTGTCTGTTATTATATAACCGCCGCCATCTCTCTCAACGTCGGCAGGTACAAAGCTTGTCTCAGGAACAGTCCCCACTGCCACAAAGACGGCATCGGTCTCAATTTCGCAAAGCTCATCGGTTAATTTGTTCTTCGCAACAATCTTGCTAACCTTGTCATCACCCAATATTTCTACCGGGACTGTGTTTAAAAGAAGCTCAATATTGTCGTGATTCGGGAGTCTTTCTGTTAAAACCCTTGAAGCTCTGAAAGCATCCCTTCTGTGCATAAGATAAACTTTACTGCAAAGCTTTGAAAGGTAGATGGCATCTTCAACAGCAGTATTACCTCCACCCACAACAACAGCCACTTTATTTTTAAAAAAGTTACCGTCGCAAGTCGCACAATAAGACACACCTCTGCCCGTAAACTCGTTTTCACCTTTAATATCAAGCTTACGTCTTTTTGCACCCGAGGCAACAATCACACTTTTAGCAGTAAATTCTGCTCCACTCTCACATATGAGAGAATATCCACCGTCAACCTTTTTTAGCTGTTTAACATTTTCAAATTGAATATCAACTCCGAGAGCTGTAGTCTGTTCGTAAAATTTCATTGAAAGATCAAAGCCTGTACCCACAAAACCGGGATAATTCTCTATTTCGGGGGTAGTCATAACCTGTCCGCCGGGAGACATGCACTCAAACAATGTTATATCGCAACCTGCCCTTTTTGCATAAATTGCAGCAGTAAGCCCCCCCGGTCCTCCGCCGATTATAATTATATCTTTCATCCAACATCTCCAAACAAAAATACTGTATTACGGGAAGTAGAATCCCTTAATACAGTATAATACAATTACAATGATAAATCAATACTTTTTAGAGTTTTTTCTCAAAAAACCGGGACTGCTCAGTTTAGAATCGGTAGTCTTTTTTAAATCCGAAATTTTTTCATTTGATGTCTTCATAAAACGGCTGATCATATCCTCAAAATTATCCGAAGTTTTTCGAGTCTCAGCTATCGGTTCGGGAACAACTCTTCTTTTAAAGCGTTCCTTTTCGGCGGTTTCATAAACAGCTTTGTTTACCGCCTGCTTCAAAGACAGCGACATTCTGCCCTTTTCGTCAACAGAACAAATCTTAACTCTTACTTCCTGTCCGACTTTCAGAAAATCATTAATATCCTTTACAAAACCATCAGACACCTCAGAAATATGTATCATTCCATTCTTTCCGTCCGAAAAGGCGACAAATGCTCCGAATTTAGTTATTGACGTTATTTTTCCTTTCTGAATCTCGCCAACTTCATTTGACATCTGCTTATTTTTACTCCTTATTACATATCATTTAGAGAGATCGTTATAGAAAATTACCTCTTCGGGCAATCTGAAGTTAAGCTTCTCTCTTGCAATTCTCATTATGTACTCTGTATCAAAATCCTCTTCAAGCCGTGCCTGCAGTTCATCTATTTTTAATTCATAATTCTTTATTTCTTCTTCAACGCTGGCTTTATCGTCTTTGAGATCATTAAATTCAAACTGCATTTTTATTATTGTGACCGTGCAAAACACGATGAACACGAATGCCGCCGCTTTTATGAAAATATTTGACCGTCTCTTCATTTTCCAATCTTCCTTTTTTTCTGATTATCCAAAAACCCTTGTCTGCCGCCCAAATTTCTGCCGATTTTCGCACAGAGGAGTATAACGCCGATACTACCCTGCCAAGCGTTAAAACAAATATCAGCCTTAACAGCTTCAAAACAGGCACAACGGTAAGCAGAATAATTTTTCTAATTAATGCCCTTAAAAAATTGATAATATATCCCGAGCATTTTAATACAATTTTACCTAAAGTATTATAATAAATAAGATACCCCAATGCACTGCCAATCAACGCTATTCCTCTGAACCTGCCTGCATTCGTATAATAGATAAACACACAAGTCGAAACAGCACAAATCAAAGCAAACAGCACATCTTCAAAAAAAGTGATAATTTCTTCTATGACAAACACACTTTTGTTTTTACTTAAGTTAAAGAGTTTAAAGGGAAAATACGTCCTTCTTACCTTAAACAGACTGTAAATCACTCCAAAGAAAACTCCCAGAGCGACCGAGCTGACAAAAATTAAAGCAAGTTTTTTCTGCTCAACAACCATTATCTGCCAAGCCTGCCGAAAAACGTTTTCTTTTTGTTTTGCGGACCGTCTTCGTAAATTATTTCATCAACTCTTCCTTCTACTTCGACCTCGCCGCTTTCAAGACAAAGCTTCTGTATATGAAGCCCTTCACCATTTATGTTCAGCCGTCCCCCCACAGTATCTAAAATGACCGATAAATCATCAAAACTTATCACATCAGACACGCCGTCAAGAACAAGTTTCTTTCTGTCTTCAAGTTTTATTTTATGGTTAACGATTTCCATGTACTTTTCCTCCGCATTTTTTAATACAATATATGCGGCAAAAAGCGTGGTTATAACTTCATTCTATAACCTCATATAATAATGAGGCTTCGTTTTTTCTTGTAGTCTCTTTTACATCAAGAACTCTTACCTTGAGTTTCCTTTCTCCAAACGTTACCTCAATAACGTCATTTTCTTTAACGTTATAAGAAGCCTTTGCAGAAACACCATTAACCGTGACATGTGATGCATCACAAGCATCGTTTGCCACGGTTCTTCTTTTTATTATTCTTGATACTTTTAAATACTTATCCAGTCTCATATAACCTGTTTAATTTCAAAATCCCCCGAAAAAGACCTTCTCGGGGGATCTAAGATACAATCCAAAGAATTACTTATTGAGAAGTTCCTTCATTGCCTTGCCGGTCTTAAAAGAAAGAGTCTTCGAAGCTTTGATCTTAATAGCCTTCTTTGTACGGGGGTCAATACCTGTTCTTGCCGCACGATTTTTAACCTCAAATGTACCGAAACCAACAACCTGAACCTTTTCGCCCTTAGCAAGAGCATCGGTAACTGCTTCCAATACTGCGTTCACTGCAGCTTCTGCGTCCTTCTTTTTAAAATCTGTCTTTGCTGCTACTGCATCAATGATCTGTGACTTTGTCATAGTAATAATACCTACCTTTCATTATTTAAACAAACTAAAGATTTTATGTATCAACTTATTTAATTATAACAAACTTTTCTAAAATAATCAATAGTTTTTTTAAAAATTATACAAAAAAATTCTATTTTTTTTTACGTTTTAGTTAATTTTTTGCTTAAAAGTGTATATTTTTTAAAATCACTCTATCAGACAATTGTTTCTTTGAGGAATTTTTCACATTTTTTTTGCAAAGCAAGCTCTGGATCTATCTTGTTTTTCTTTGAAATTGTAACAATATCGAACAGAATTTCTCCGATGCTCTCCTCAGTTACCGAGGGCAAATAGTTTTTTGTTTCTATTTCAATCCCACTCTTCAAGCACTTATTTACGTATTTTGAAGCAAGCATAAGTGCAGGCAAGGCTTTACAAACACCGTCAAGCTGTTCTTTTAGAGAATTTCTGTTTTTTGAATTCTGCTTTATGGCATCCCAGTTGGTCAGCACCTCATCGACACTGTTAACCGTAATATCCCCGAAAATATGCGGATGACGTTCAATCATTTTTTTGCAAACGCCGGTATATACATCATCAACCGTAAATTTTCCCTCTTCTTCTGCTATACGCGAATGAAACATTACCTGCAGAAGCACATCCCCAAGCTCTTCACAAAGCATATCATCACTTTCACAGTCTATAGCTTCAACCGTCTCATAGGCTTCTTCAAGAAGATCATTTCTGATAGACTTATGAGTTTGTTCTCTGTCCCAGGGGCAACCGTTTTCGGAACGTAGTATTTCCATCATTTTCCGAAGATCGTCTGCATTAAAACGCTCTTTATTCTTCATTTCATTTATTATATCCATTATAAACCTCACATAAGCTTCAATTTATGAAGCAAAGAGTAAACCCTTTGTCCTTTAGGGATCATAAGTATTTCATCTTTAGAAACAGATTTAAACAACAATACGGCAATAAGATAAACGATGACAGCCGCAGCAATTGCAATCAATGTAGCAATTTTCTCATGGAATCCATCAAATATAAAATACGTTCCCATAGCAGCTAAAGCACAAGGCAGTGCCGCAAAAAAAGGTTTAAGAAAGACCTCTTTGAAATCAGGTACAAGCCCAACTTTTTTAGCAATAAAAACAAAATTCAAAACAGCAATAGTCATATAACAAAGAACGGTTCCAAGAGGAGCACCATACATTTCAAGACCAATTCTCATCAAAACAAAAGTAGAACCTATTTTAACCGAAGCCCCTATTAACATAGATATAATAGGTAATCTTTCAAAATTATTAGCCTGCAAAATAGCATTGGTAACAGAGAGCATACCTACGAAGAAAACAGCAATTGCGAGCACTGAGAGCAAAGGAGCCGCCATTTCAACAGACTCTTTTTTACTAAAAAGTAAGCTAAGAATAGGTTCCGAAAGAACCGAAAGTCCCAAAGCAGATGGTATTGCGATCAGCGAAGCAATCTTCAACGAGCTTGTCATAACGGAGTTTGCTTTTTCGCGATTATTCTCTGCCAAAGCAGAAGAAACATAAGGAACGATTGAAGCGGAAATAGGATAAATAAGCACCGTAGGCATATTATACATAGAAACAGCCAAAGTGGAATAGTTACCAAAAAGTGCTGTAGCTACTTCCTTGGTATAACCTATACTTTGCAAAGTTCTCTGTATAACAACAGAATCAATAGCGTCTGCAACGCTCATTACCGAAGAAGAAACCGAAATTGGAATAGCTATAACAAACAAAGCCTTAATAATTTGAGAACTACTACGCACCGTAGCTCCCGACACTTCAGAAAACTCCGCATCAAACGCCTCAGTTTTAAAGAAAAGACGATGAAGAACAATGTATGCCGTTCCAACAAACACACCAAGCGTAAGTCCTAGCAAAGCATAAGCCGCAACAACCGACAGATGATATCCTTTATTAATGGCATAGGTAGCAAAAATAATTCCTAAAAGAAATTTACCAAGGGATTCCAAAACCTCAGATATTGCAGTAGGCAACATATATTGATATCCCTGGAAATACCCTCTTATAGCACTACATATACAAATAAAGAACAACGTAGGTGCAATGGCCAATATACAAATATCAGCAAGTTCGTTACCCATAAGAGAAGCAAATCCATTTGAACCAACAGCCATTATTGCCGTACCGGCAGCACCAACGACCATAAAGAGAGAAACGGCAGATTTAAAGATTGCCTTAACTTCTTTTCTATTTCCCTGAGCCCTTGCTCGAGACACCATAATAGAAACAGCTATCGGAAGACCGCCTGTAGATACAAGATAGAAGGCCGTATATATTCTGTAGGCAGAGTTAAAATATCCCATTCCCTCGTCGCCCAACAAATTGTGCAACGGAATCTTATACAAAAGACCTATAACTTTAACGAGAAGGTTTGCGACTGTAAGTACCACAACGCCCGAGAAAAACAAATTATTTCTGTTCTTTGATGACAAAACGTATCAACTCCTTTTCGTAATCTCATCAAGCAAAAAAGCTTTTTCGCAATGTTTTCATATCATATTTCACTTTATCAATATCCAAAGTCTTATATTCGCCATTCTCATAGAGCACCCGACCGTCAACCATATTAAAGCATACATCAGACGAATTTGCACTGTAAACCAGCGTATATACGGGAGAAAACATGGGAATATTGTTCACCGAATCAAGATCAAGCATTATAATATCCGCCTTCTTGCCGACCGCCAATTCACCGCAATCGTGTCTGTTCTGGGATAATGCTCCGTTTGCTGTTGCCAATTTCACTATTTGTTCTGCCTTGATTGAAGAGGGATCTCTGTCTGTTCCCTTTTGCAGTATAGCTGCAAGATATATTTCTTTCAAGATATCAAGCGTATTATTTGAAGCAGAGCTATCGGTTCCGAGTGTAACATTTATACCCTTTCCGAGCATTTTTGAAAGGGGCATTATTCCGCTTCCGAGCTTCAAATTACTTGCAGGGTTGTGTACAACGGTCGAATTATGGCTTTTCAAAATATCCATATCTCTCTCTGTAACCCAAACACAATGAGCAAAAGAAACCTGACTGTCCAAAACACCGGTCTTTTCAAAAAATTCTGTCGGAGTAACACCGTGTCTTGCCATACACTCGTTATGCTCTTTTTCTGTTTCCGAGAGGTGTATTTGAAAAGCTATTCCCTTTTCTCTTGCATAATCGGCACAAAACCGTGCCATTGATTCAACGTTGGTATATTCTGCGTGAAGTGAAAAATCCACTTTCAGTCTACCGCCAAACGTATTATGATATTTTTCAAAAAGCTCTGCTGATTCTAAAAACCTATAGTCATTCGCATGGTCGGAAGATGGGTCAAAAGACACTATTGAACGGCTTATATTAGCTTTTATACCCGTTTCTCCGACGGCTTCAGCCGTTTTATCGCAAAAATAGTACATGTCTGAAAAAGAACATATTCCGTTTTTTATCATCTCCGCAACGGCAAACTTCGATGAACTATATACAATATTCTCAGTCAACCTGTCTTCAGCAGGAAAAATTTTCTCATTAAGCCATCTGTCAAGGGGGAGGTCTTCACCGTATCCACGCAAGAACTGCATCGCTGAATGAGTATGACAGTTGTAAAGCCCCGGACAAACAAGCTTATTTTTTGTGTCAATCACTCTGTCAAAATCTCCCATAGGCTTATCTTTTCCTATATAGGATATATATTCTCCCTCAACAGCAATATAACATTCACCGAGTCCCAAAACCTCGGCTTTATCAAACAAAATTTTCATTTCCGCT
Source organism: Eubacteriales bacterium (assembly GCA_045658315.1). Taxonomy (GTDB): domain Bacteria; phylum Bacillota; class Clostridia; order Oscillospirales; family CAG-272; genus RGIG1995. Next base: position 34,070 of record JAZOUV010000066.1, on the reverse strand, counting down.
CAAACTCCGTAATATTTTTATCCCAAAAACTCGTGATAAACCGATTTTTCGGGAAGATAATCAGGACTGATTTCAAAAAATTCCTTCATTTTATCTTTTATTTCTACCGCCTTATGATAAAACGCATACTCAGGCTTTATATCGGTCAATAAAGCTTCAACGCTCTTTTTTATCATAAAAGGCTCATATTCCATAAATGAATCGAGCTCTATATCGTACTGGCCCTCAAAAGGCAGGATATGCAGATCCTCGTTCAGCGATACCCCTTTCCACATTTCAAAGGTTACCTCAGGGGAAGCACTTCTGAATTTTGCGTCCCTTATCATACGACGCAAAAACCTAACTTGTCTGTTTTTAAAAAACACACCGTTGACTTCAACATCGGGCACAACTGAAATCTGAACGCTCTTAAACCCGCAATGAATGTGGCAGGTAACCTCAGGATAAACTGCCTGTATTCCCTCTAAAATAATATAATCGTATCGAGAAGAATCAAACTCAACAAGATTTGCTCTTTCACCTTTATCAAAGCTGTATCTGGGGAGTTTTACAATTTTCTTTTCAAGAATACCGTCCATACACTCTTCAAAGTAATCAAGATCTATAGAAAGTGCAGAATCGTAATCAACCGAAGAAAGACCTCTTTCCTTAGATTCTCTATCAAGCTGTTTTCTTGACTTGTAGAAATCATCTATAGAAATAACGCCTACCTTCCCTCCCTTTTTTTCAACATCGGCAATAAACCTTGTAGCTGTTGTCGTTTTACCCGAACATGTCGGACCTGAAAGGGTTATAATTTTACAATTATCATTAGCAATTATTTCAGATGCTTTTTCGAGCTGAGCTTCAAACTCATTTTCGCACTTCAGAACAAATTCCTTTTTTTCATTTTCATTTAAATATCCCACATTATATGAGTAAGTTTTCATTGGTTCTCCTTGTAAAAATCAATTATTCTGTTGAATATACCGTCGATTTTTTCCGGCTCTTTATTCATATCAAGATACTCATAGGGGTATTTGGGGAATGCCACACGTTCCATAGTCTTATTTTTCTTTGAAATAAGCTTGGTCACTCCCCCCGCACCGCAAGCAAACACGGAATGAACGTCTTCCATCATATAGATGTTATAAAGCCCCTCGCTTCCGGGTTTGGCATATCCTACGTTTTCAAGGTTTCCTACCGTATTCTTTTGCCTATATATATAATAAGGAATATATCCGGCATTTTTAGTCTTTACAAACGCGTAGGAAACACTCTTAGGCGTATCACCGCCGCCCCTCGAATATATGTCGGAATTGTATCGCAGTATGTCAGCCGCCTTTTTAACGCAGAAAGTATGAACGGTTACATTATCGGGGGAAAGCTTGAGTATGGTATCCACGGTTTTTGTAAATCCCGTGAAAGTATCCCCGGGTAATCCTGCAATAAGGTCAGTATTTATATATTTTATGTCGCTTTCTCTTGCGATATTATATGCTTTGAAGAAATCTTCGGCATTGTGTTTTCTTACAATTTGTTTCAAAACGGAATCGTTCAGTGTTTGAGGATTGATACTCACCCTTGTTACACCGTATTTTGCGGCAATTTCAAGTTTTTCTTTTGTTATGGTATCAGGGCGTCCCGCTTCAAGAGTGAACTCTTTTAACGAGCCTACATCAACATTCTCAGCAACTTTTGCAAGAAGCTCCTCAAGCTGTGTTTCATCAAGAGTTGTGGGTGTCCCGCCGCCTATGTAAACGGTAACAACCCTTTGTCCGACCTCTCTTATAACAGCAAACATTCTGTCAATATCGTTCTTCAATCTCTCAAGATAGTCCGGAATAAGAGAAAGAAGCCTCGGTGTTGCGTAGGACACAAAAGAACAATATGCACACCTTGACGGACAAAAAGGTATAGAAATATAAACCGAACAGGCGTTCTCTTCGGTTGAGTCAATAATCTTTTTTTCGATTGCCGCTATTTCCGTAACAAGCGTAGATTTTTTGGGGTTCAAAAAATATTCCTTTTCCATTGTTTTTTTAACAGCGGCAGTGCTCATACCTGCATCCAGCATTTCTGCGGCAATTTTAGCCGGTCTGACACCCGTGAGTATCCCCCAAGGGGGAACGTTACCGAAAAATCTTTTTCCCGCCTCAAATACTGCTATACCGACAGCAATTTTTGCCGTCCTGTTCTTCGTATATTCTTTTTTATATTTTTCAAATCTTGAGCCGGTTTTCATTTTTGTGTCAAGCTTGATTGAGGCAAAAGCTTCGACCCCTTCTTCAGACTCTCTGAGACTTACGGAAACAACCGGCGTACCCTTTTCCTCTTCTTCCGATTCAGCAAATTTTGCACCCGGAAAAAAGAGCATACAAAGAGACTGAACATAGTATTTATTTATATTACCTTCTGTTTTTACTATCATTTTTTTGCAAAGACAGTTAGCTGTCTTCCTTTCTGCAATTTATTCTGAACTTTATTCCGCAATAAAAAATCAGTTTCGGCTCTTTTTTAAGTCTTCGCTGTCAAGAACTATGGTAACAGGTCCGTCATTCACAAGACTTACCTTCATATCGGCTCCGAATACACCTTTTTCTGTAACTATACCTTTTTTTCTCATTTCAAGAACAAAAAGCTCGTACAACTCCCTCGCCTCGGCAGGCGGTGCGGCATTAAAGAAATCGGGACGGTTGCCTCTTCTGCACTCAGCACATAAAGTGAACTGGGATATGGCAAGTACAGACCCGCCTACATCTGTCAGACTGAGATTCATTTTCTCGTTTTCATCCTCAAATATTCTCATCTTGCTTATTTTTTCAGCCATAGCAACAGCTTCATTTACACTGTCTCCTTTGGCAATTCCGATAAGAAGCATAAAGCCTTTTCCGATCTGCCCGACAACAGCTCCGTCAACACTGACCGAAGCACTGCTTACTCTTTGTATTACTATTTTCATAAAAGCCTCTTTTATCAGGTATATCCACGCACAATATCGTTTATGCTCTTAACGGTCTTCAGTCTTGACACTATGGAATTATAGTGGTCAAGATTCTTGCACCCGACAACCATATTAATAATGATCTCATCGTTAGCCTTCGCCTGAGTATTTATCTGCAAAAGCGTTACCTTCATTTCGGCAAGTATGGTCGTTATATCTGCGAGCAAGGTCATATTGTTTACAGCAAAAATCTTTAATACAGCCTCAAAAATACCGCCACCTTGAGTCATAGACGGCATATCCCAATATGCACTGACCCAACGGTCATTGTATTCTTCTTTGATAATATTTCCTTCTACATTGGGACAATCTCTCTTATGGATTGAAATTCCGTACCCCTTAGTTACAAAACCTATTATGCTGTCGCCGGGAAGCGGGTTACAGCACTTTGCAAATTTAACCTGACAGTCCTCCACTCCGTCGACAATGACACCTCCTGTATTTTTATTTATTTTTGCAGGCATCTTCAGATTTGTAATGTCAAACTTGGTTTTTGCGACTTCATCCGCTTTAACCACTCTGTCAAACTCGTCACGGAGCTTTATTGCGATTTTAGATATACTCAATCCGCCGTAGCCTATAGTATTATAAAAGTCATCCAAGCTTTGAACACCGAGACGGCTCGACACGTTTGTTAAAATCTCATCTCTCTGCTCGTCGGTGTAATATCTTTCGTATTTTCTGAATTCTTTCTCTATCTCGGTCTTACCAACTATAATATTTTCTGCTTTTCGTTCCTTTTTGAACCACTGCCGTATCTTAGTTCTTGCTTCGGAAGTTTTAACAATGTTAAGCCAATCACGGCTGGGGCCTTTAGCACCCGATGAGGTCAGAATTTCAACAATTTCACCGTTTTTGGGAACTCTGTCAATGGGCACAATAGCACCGTTGATTTTTGCACCCACCATTTTATTACCGACAGCGGAATGAATAGCGTACGCAAAATCAATAACAGTAGAGCCGTAAGGAAGCGTTATAACATCACCTTTAGGAGTAAAAACAAACGTTTCATCGTGGAATATGTCTATCTTCAACATATCCATAAATTCGTCCGAGTCTCCCGAATAATCCTGGCTTTCAATAATCTTCGAGATCCAGTTCAGCTTCTCGTCGATCTCATCCTTGTTGCTCTTTTCACCCGTTTTGTATTTCCAATGTGCGGCGATACCGTATTCTGCAACGTGATGCATATCCCAAGTTCTTATCTGCACCTCAAAAGGCACACCGCCTCTGCCTATTACAGTCGTATGCAACGATCTGTAAAGATTGGGCTTAGGCGTTGAAATATAATCCTTAAACCTGCCCGGAATAGATTTAAACATATCGTGGATAATACCGAGAACCGTGTAACATTCAAGCTCGGTATCTACAATTACACGCAAAGCGTAAAAATCATATATTTCATCAAACTGTTTATTTTGCTCAAACATCTTTTTATAAGTGCTGTAAACAGATTTGATTCTTCCGTCTAAAGTAAACTTTACATTGTTTTCGGTCAATTTATCTGCAATAAAACCTCTTGCTTTTTCGAGAAAATCTTTGTTTTGACCGTATTTTTGCTGGATAGTATTATTTACCTCTTCATATCCGATAGGGTCAAGATATGCAAGAGAAAGATTTTCAAGCTCGTGATTTATCTTTTGCATACCCAGCCTATGTGCAAGAGGTGCATAGACATACATGGTTTCAAGTGCTGTTATTCTCTGCTTTTTAGGCGGTTTTGCCGAGAGTGTACGCATATTATGAAGCCTGTCGCAAAGCTTTATGAAAATAACCCTTATATCTCGGGACATAGCAAGAAACATCTTACGCAGATTTTCCATGTGCTCTTCTTCTTTATCTTCAAACGGTATTCTCACAAGCTTTGTTAAACCGTCAACAAGCATAGCAGTCTCACTACCGAACTCTCTTTCGATATCTCTGAGATCGCACCCGCAGTCTTCCACTGTGTCGTGTAACAATGCGGCACAGATAGATGCGGTATCAAGTTCAAGCTTGGCAACAATTTCCGCAACAGCAATGGGGTGAGACACAAATGGCTCACCGCTTGCCCGAAACTGCCCCTCATGAAGCTGTTTTGCTTTCAGATATGCTTTTTTTATTTTTTCTATATCGTAATGCTTGTTTGTTTTTTCAAGCATCGAGATAAGTTTCTCAATGTCGGAATACATATAATCCTCTTATCACTTCACATATTTCAATTCTTGGCCACTCTGCTCTTAAGCCATTTCAGAATAGACGACTTTTCAAGATTAATTTTTGTTTTAAGCAAACTCATTTTAATAATGTATTCATCTTCTAATCCGTCTTTTTCTTCGATCAGAAAAACCTTGGTCTCTTTAAGTATATCAACGATAAACCTTATCTTTTCATAACTCATATTACTCAACAAGCGTTCAAGCATATAAACAGAAATATTTTCATTGCCCTGTCTGAGTTCTCTTTGAATAGCATAATAAACGCTTACAAAATCTTCTCTTGAAGGCACAATGCCTTCCTCGGAAGAAATCGTCCTGCCACCCTTTATTTCAGCATAGGCAGCTCTTTTCTTCTCTCTGATAAGTCTCGTTTTATCACCGGGAATAATATCTCTTAAAGTAAGCTGAACATTTTTATTATTCATATATTCATTTACATCAAGATTGAATACGATATCAGCAGTATCCCCCGGAAACAAATTTAACTCAAAAGGATTCTTACCAAAGTATAAAGCGGTAATATCCATGTTCCCCTTTTTCAAAATAAACTTGGTATGCCTGTTTGAACCGATAGCCACGGCATCTGAAATATAGACGTCCCTCATTGTAAATACGGGAACGGGATTGGAAATGCCGAAAGGCTCAAGCAAAAACAGCTCTTCCGCATTTTCAAGCGTTACGTCAGTCTCACTTATTTCAGCATCGATATCTATTTGTGTTACCATATTTTCGGGCTTCAGATGCTGAGCGGCATACTCGTTTATCTTCTTTTTAAATGCGGGTAAATTTTCTCTCTCTATTGAAAGACCTGCGGCAAGCTCATGACCGCCGTACTTTATAAGAAGATCGGAGCAATAACCTAAAGCATCAACAAGATTTAATCCTTTGATGCTCCTGCCCGACCCCTTGCTTACGTTTCCGTCGAAGGAAATCAATATAGACGGAAGATTATATCTCTCTGTTATTCTTGAAGCAACTATACCTATAGCACCGTTATGCCAGTTATCTTCGGAAAGCACGATGACCTTGTCGTTTTCAAAATCGTGCTCGTTGCGAATTTTCTCATAAGCCTGCTCCATTATTTTATTTTCTTCTGCTTGTCTCATACGGTTGGTGTCGCAAAGCTCCTCGGCAATTACTCTCGCCTCATTTGTCGTTTCGCTCAAAAACAATTCAACAGCTCTGGTAGCATCGCTTATTCTTCCTGCGGCATTAATTCTCGGAGCAATAACATAACTTATAAGAGTAGACGTTATCCTTCTTTTTTTGGGTGCACCGATTTTATTATTTGAGACAGCACCCGAAAGCTCAAGCAAAGCTTCGATTCCGGGTCGGTTTGTCTTTTCAATAAGTTTTAATCCACGGCTTACAATAAGTCTGTTTTCATCCACGAGAGGCATTACGTCGGCCACAGTACCGATAGCAACAATATCACCGTATGTATCGCATATTCTCTTCAGCCAATCATTATTTAAACCGTTTTTCTTGCAATAAGTGTATTCAAGTGAACAAAGAAGTTTAAATACAACACCAACACCGGCAAGGTCTTTAAACGGATATGAACAATCGGGGCGTCTGGGATTTACAATGGCACAAGCCTTGGGAAGTTCGTTCTGACATTCATGGTGGTCGGTAATAAGCACGTCAAGTCCAAGTGATTTTGCATACTCCGTCTCATCAACTGCGGTAATACCCGTATCAACGGTTATAAGAAGCTTAGCATCCTTTTCGGCAAGTGTTTTTATTGCGGACGGGTTTATTCCATAGCCTTCGCCCGTTCTGCTTGGAATGTAATAGCTTACATCCCCGCCTTTTTCTTTCAAGTACAAGTATAAAATACTGACCGAGGTAACTCCGTCAACGTCATAGTCTCCATATATTACTATTTTTTCGTTGTTATCAATTGCAGACAAAATACGCTCAACAGCCTTATCCATATCCGCCAACAAAAAGGAATCGTGAAAACTGATGTTTTCGTTCTTTATAAAGCTTTCTGCACTTTGTGCGGATGTATAACCTCTGTTATACAAAAGACGTGCCGTCAAAGGCTTTATTCCAAGTGTTTCCGAAATTTTTTTGATTTCGGAAATATCCTCTTTACCGTCACATTTAATTTTCCATTCTTTCTTTTTCACCATCTCGTATATATCTCACTTTCATTTTTTTACACAATTGCTCTGCATTTTCGCACACTTCGCAAGACGATATTCTGTCAACTTCAACCTTGGAAATGTCGCCGTTAATTTCAACAACCTCTCCTCTTTGTTTCATATATTCGAGCTAATCAGACAAAAGGTTTGTATCTTTCCATTATACGCAATGCGATTCTGATGCCGTCAACAGAAGCACTGGTTATACCGCCGGCGTATCCTGCTCCTTCACCGCAAGGAAAAACATTAGAGTCAGACGGCGAAAAAAGCATATCATTTCTTACAATGCGAACAGGAGATGAGGTTCGCGTCTCAACGCCGGTCAGAACAGCATCACCGGGTGCATAACCCTTTATCTTGCTTTCAAACCTGACAAGCCCCTCTTTCAAAAAAGCGTTTATATAACCGGGAAACAAGCTGTTAAGATCGCAAAGCCTGTTCCTTTGTCCGTCCATATATGAAGGCTGGATTCTTGCAGGAGCAGTTCCAAACTTACCTTCTATATAGTCTGCAACTGTTTGTATAGGGGCACCGTAATTTTTGCCGCCCATAACAAATGCCTGTTGCTCTAAACGACGTTGAAAATACATTCCGTCAAATAAACCGCTTCCGCAGTCATCGGGTAAAACCGATACAACAAGGGCTGCGTTAGAATTTTTACCGTCTCTGCTGTAATTGCTCATTCCGTTGACAACCACAGTATCCTCCTCTGATGCCGCCTCAACGACGTGCCCGCCGGGACACATACAAAACGTATAGACCGCACGCTCTCCCTTGCGATATGAAAAATTATACTCCGCATTTCCGAGTATGTTTGCATATTTACCGTATACGGATCGGTTTATCTCTTCTTGAAGCTGTTCTACGCGTACACCTACCGAAAACGCTTTTGATTGCATTTCAAGACCGCTATCGGCAAGCGTTTTATAGGTATCTCTTGCACTGTGTCCCGTCGCCAAAACAAGAGAACTGCACACAAAATGACCGTTGTTTGTTATAACTTCAATTCCGTTTGCAGTATTTTTATATCCTTCAAAACGGGTATTGAAGAAAACCTCTCCCCCGTTTTCAACAATCTTTTCTTTAATTGATGAAACTATCTTACCGAGATTATCCGTACCAATATGAGGCTTAGCCTCTGTAAGAATACTGTTCGGTGCACCGTGTCTGTGATAAGTTTCAAGCACGTATCTGCATTTTTTATCGTTAATACGTGTAACAAGCTTGCCGTCCGAAAATGTTCCGGCTCCGCCCGCACCGAACTGAACGTTGTTTTCAGAGTCAAGAATCCCCTTGCTTCTGAAAAGCTCAACCGAGATATTTCTTTCGGCAATATCGCCTCCACGCTCTATTACTATAGGTTTATAACCGTTTTCGGCAAGCACCAAAGAACAAAACATTCCCGCAGGTCCAAAGCCGACTATCAACGGTCTGTTTTCCGCTTTTTCCTTGCCGTAAACAACATCAAGACCGCCCTCTTCAAGAACTGCGGCATTAATTTTTTTCAAAACATCTTCAGATACAGCCTCAGAATAAATTTCCGCACAAACGGAATAGACCTTTGAAATATTATTTACGTGTCTTGCATCTACCGATCTTCTGTATACGGATACACTGCCATAGTTCTCGTAGCCAAAAACACTATTTAATTGTTTTTTTGCCGCACGACATGCATCATTTTCCGATGCCTCGGCTTTAAGTCTGATATCTCTTAATACTATCCGCATACTGCCTCTTTAAATTTATTTCACGTTTACCGTTACATTATAGCTTTCAAGCTCATAGACAGAGCCCTCAAATTCAGAAGATAATTTTACCGCCACGGGTACAACCATGATACCACTGCCCGACGAATAGTTTTTCATATCGGCAGTCAGAATAATATTCTCCTCTTTTACCTGAGCAAGAAGTGTATAAGGGCCTCTGAGCATAATATTCAAACTCTCGGTTTGAAGCTCACAGTCAAGACCGCCCGAATTTGTAAGAATTATATTGCTTACCGTAATATTTTTAACGTCAGTATTAATATGCTCAACATTAATTGTAGCCATATTTTCGCCACTCATAGAAGTAACACCGTCCGGCACGTTGATCAAAACACTTTGGGTACTGTTTTTAACAAATTTCTTTTCATCAAGAACAGCAACCTCAAGCTTATCTATGCCTTCAAGCACCGAAGGCTCTCCTCTGAGCGTAATCACATTGGGAGTTACGGTAATCCGCGAGTTATTATCACTGAAATAGCCGTATTTATATCCAACAGTCAGCGGAACATCTTTTAAAGCGAACAGCTTGACTGTTACGTTTACAGTTTTTGTAGCCATTGATATATAGTTGCTGGAAATGGGATTTCCCGATTCGTCCACAAGAACCAATGTACTCCGGGTATTAACCGTTTCTGTCATTTTACCGAGAGACAATTCCGCTTGGGCTGCACTGACACGCCGAAGCTCAGACTCAGGTCCCGTTATTGCAACCTCGTCAATATTGGTAATAGGCTCATCAAGCTGATAATCCGAGGGTATTTCATAGGTGTGAAGCACCTTTACGGGAACGTTTCTCGTTACTCTTTTATCAATGTAGGGAGAAATGCTGGATGCGGAAACATTAACTACTTCACACTCCGTAGGAGCCGATATTTTTATGTCAAGCACCTGTCTTCCGGCACTTTCAACACCCAAAACATCTACAAATGCATATATATCCGATTCTGTTATTTGATTGACAATATTCCTCTTGCCTTTTAAAGTTACAACGATGCTGTTTTCTTTACCTGACAGAACAGACCACCCCGTTCTTTCAAAAAGGGCTGTTTCGTTTTCAAAATTAACGGAAACTGTAAATTCTCTTTCGAGTGATACAACATCGGTACTCATTGCATAAAACCAGATAAAAAACGCAATAACCAAACAAGCTATCTTTGCAACGAAATCAAGTATTCTTTCGGTATTTTTTGTTCCCGTCTTTTTATTATCAATATTAGATCTCTTATTGCTCATTCTTCATTATCTCCATCAAACAAACCAAGTCCTATTTCGTCATCAAAAGGAACAACCTCTTTTTTAGTCTTTTTTTCTTTTTTCACACGCTTTTCTACACGCTCAACTGTCTTTTTGGGAATAATATTAAATTTCTTTTTGACACCTTGCTCATCTTCGGAATCAAAAAATGCAGTAAGCTCTTTTTTCAAGCTTGCATAGTCGTAATTGCGTTTGATTTCGCCTTTTTCCGCAATGGATATTATACCGGTCTCTTCGGAAATGACAAGAACCAAAGCATCACTTAACTCGCTTATACCTATGGCGGCTCTGTGACGTGTTCCCAATTCTTTTTCTATGTTGTTATTATCCGACAACGGCAAATAGCAGCCTGCCGCACACACTCTTCCGTCACGTATTACAACAGCACCGTCATGAAGCGGCGTATTTTCAAAGAATATGTTACGCAAGAGAAAAGATGATACATCTGCATTTACGATAGTTCCGCTTGCCACAACATCGTTAAGAGACATTTGATTTTCAAAAACAATAAGTGCTCCTGTCTTGTCTTTTGCCATTACACAAGCGGCATCACAAAGAGAGTTGATCAATTGCTCGGTATTCTGAAGGCTGTGTTTTTCACCGAGGTTTTTAAGCCCCTTCAACGATGTACCGCCCGCCTGTTCAAGAGCAGAACGAAGCTCGGGCTGGAATATTATTACAATCGCCAAAAGACCGATTTGGAAAAAGTTGCTTATAATAAATCCCAAGGCACTGAGAGAAAAAATGTTGCTCAAAACATTTACAAGCAGAATAACTCCGAGTCCCAACGCAAGCTTTCCCGCACGTCTTTGTTTAATGAATTTGTAAACGTAATACAAGAGTACGGCAACAATGAGAATGTCAAAAAAATCATTGATTCCAAACGAAAACGCCCTCACCTGAGATTTCAAAACATTGATGAATTCATTTAAATATCCCTTGAAAATAACAACCACCGCCCAAAGAAAATTTATATTAATAATATATTATAACATACATATTTCATTTTGCAAATAGTTTACGCTATTTTTTCACCTTTTTTTTGCATTATTTTTTCACAAAAACAGCTAACATACATTTTTTTGAAAAATATTTAAAAAATTGTAGATTTTCAGTACTGTGTTGTGCTATAATAATTATAATTATGCTGAGAGGCAAATTTTAAATTGACGGAGCAAAAAATATGAGCAACCTTATCAAAAAAATTGCAACCACAGCATCGAATACCATAGATAAAATAACCTTGAAATATTTTAAGCCTATGACTACCGCTATTATAACGGTCGGCGGAAGCGGGAAACGTATGGAGGCTGCTGACGGAACCACAAAACAGTTTATGAAACTGAACGGTATTCCTGTCGTTGCAAAAACATTAATTGAATTTGACAGCTCTCCGTATATTGATGAAATCATTATCGTTTCAAAGGAAGATGAAATCGGCCTTTATACGCAGATGATAGACGAACATTCCCTTACAAAAGTAAAAAGAATCGTTAAAGGCGGAAGCACAAGACAAGAATCCGTACTTAACGGCTTTAAGGCAGTTTCTGACAAATGCGAATATGTTGCAATACACGACGGTGTTCGCTGTCTTATAACACAAGAAAATATAAAGAACGTTATAAAAAGTGCCTATGCCGCAAACTGTGCCTGTGCCGCAACAAAAATATACGATACGCTGAAAATGGCAGATTCCGATATGTATATTGATTCTACGCTTGACAGAAGCCGCATCTGGGCGGCACAGACTCCTCAGGTATTTAAAAGCGACATATACAGAGCTTGTGCTTTTTCTGCAAAGAAAGAAGGTTTATCCGTTACCGACGACTGTATGCTCGTAGAGTATTACGGTTTTAAAATAAAGCTGGTCGATTGCGGAAGAAACAACCTAAAAATAACAACCAAAGACGACCTCGTCATTGCCGAAGCGATCCTCAATGCAAGAGAAAACGCAAACGAAGGAGATAACTTATGAGAATAGGACACGGATACGATGTACACAGACTGACAGAAGGCAGAAAGCTTATTCTCGGCGGAGTTGATATTCCTTACCAAATGGGGCTTGACGGGCACTCCGATGCAGACGTGCTTGTACACGCAATAATGGATTCGGTTATCGGTGCACTCGGACTCGGCGACATCGGCCTGCATTTTCCCGACAACGATAACCAATACAAGAACATCGACAGCCTTGTTCTTGCCAAAAAAACAGCAGAGCTTTTAAAGAAATACGGCTACAAAATAGCCAATATAGATGCTACTCTCGTAATGCAGGCACCTAAAGTTCGCCCCTATATAGAGCAAATGCAGAGGAATATAGCCGAGGTATATTCGGTCGATGTTTCTTGTGTTAATGTCAAAGCCACAACAGAAGAGCATCTCGGCTTTACAGGCGAAAAGAAAGGCATTGCCGCACATGCGGTATGCCTTATCACAAATATCTGAAAAAACAAGAAGGAAAGCATTAAGCTTCCCTTCCCGTTTATCTTTGTTTTTTCCTTAATACTGCCACTTTTTAATGCTTTATGCAGTATAGATATCTATATAATAACGGCTCTTCTTGAAATGTTTTTTCAGCACACTTCCTTGTTTTTTCACCTATTCGGCTTTCCTTTTTCAAGCCTTGCCGTTTTGCATATCTGATACTATTTTATGTGTTTTTGTTACTTCCGACACAAGCGTTAGGTTAACAAAACAATCACATTTTTTTAAAAAATTATTATTTGATTTATTTCATAAATAACAAACTATGTTTTCGGAGGAAACACACTATGATTAAAATTTCACCCTCTATTCTTTCGGCTGACTTTTCCAAGCTTGGATACGATGTAGACAGAGTTGAGAAAGGCGGTGCCGAATACTTACATATTGACGTTATGGACGGAATTTTCGTTCCCAACATTTCTCTTGGGGCTCCCATTCAAAAATCTATCCGCAAGCAAAGCAAAATGGTGTTTGACACTCACCTTATGATTGTAGACCCTATCCGCTATCTTGATGACTTCGCAAAGGCAGGGTCGGACATCATCACCATTCACCTCGAAAGCTGCGACAACGTAGAAGAGACTCTCAACAAAATTCGCGAAATGGGTATAAAAGCCGGTCTTTCAATCAAGCCGAAAACTCCCGTTGATGCAATAAAGCCCTTTATCGGCAAGTTTGATATGCTCCTTATTATGTCCGTTGAGCCGGGATTCGGCGGTCAGTCGTTTATCCCCGAATCACTTGACAAAATAAGAGAAGCAAGAGAATTGCTTCCTGACCTTGATATTGAAGTTGACGGCGGTATAAACGCAGACAATATCAACTCAGTCGTTAAAGCAGGGGCAAACATTCTCGTTGCAGGCTCCGCTGTATTCGGCAAAGAAGATATTGATAAAGCTATCGCAACTCTCCGCAAAAACGGCGAAGCATAATTTTTTCACTAAACTCTGAAAAAGGGGGCAAGGTTATGAAAAAACTCAGTGTTTCCAACTTTGTACAAGCTCTGGAGGATAACGGTCTTCTCAAATACCACAATCTCACCAATGATATACTCGCAAGTCAAATAGCTTGTCTCACCTACGACACTAGAGAATTGACAAACGATGCTATGTTTATATGCAAGGGTACGCATTTCAAAGAAACTTATCTTGATTATGCTTTGCAAAACGGTGCATTATGTTACGTGTCAGAAAAGGAATACGGCAGACCAAACGGTATACTCGTTTCAGATGTAAGAAAAGCTATGCCCATTCTTGCCCTACTCTTTTTTGACAACGCCCCCGCAAAGCTTGTTTCAATAGGTATTACGGGTACAAAGGGAAAAAGCACGGTTACTTATTATCTCAGAGCAATTCTTGATGCATATATGAAAGCTGTAAACAAGCCGCGAATTGCAGTCATTTCATCTATTGATACCTATGACGGAGTAGATGATTTTGAATCCCACATCACCACCCCCGAGGCAATTGAATTTTACAGACATTTTGACAATGCATATAACAGCGGAATCACACATCTTGTCAGCGAAATCTCCAGCCAGGCACTGAAATATGACCGAGTTTTAGGCGTTAATTTTGATATTGCCCTGTTTACCAATATCGGCACAGACCATATTTCTCCCGTTGAACATACGGATTTTGAAGACTATTTTTCATCAAAGCTGAAAATTTTTGACACCTGCAAAAATGCCGTAATCAATTCCGACTCCGATTTTGCCGACAGAATATTGGAATCGGCGAAAGGCAAGTGTAATACAGTCACATACGGTTCTCACGAAAGTGACACGGTTTACTGCAAAAACATAGAAAAAAGAGACGGTGCATTCTATTTTGAGGTAAGAACTCCGGACTTTGAAAAAGAAATGTGCATAACTATGCCCGGTATATTCAACGTTTCAAATGCGTTGGCGGCAATTGCTGTTTGTCATATTCTCGGCGTTCCCGAAGAATTCATCTCAAAAGGTCTCCTCAACGCAAGAGTAAGCGGAAGAATGCAGGTATATACAAGCAAAGACAAAAAAATTGCCATTATCGTTGACTATGCACACAACAAGATGAGCTTCAATGCTCTTTACAACACAGTCGGCATAGAATATCCGGGCTACAGCGTTATATCGGTATTCGGCTGTCCCGGCTGTAAAGCTCATCTCCGCAGAAAAGATTTGGCTGAAGAGGCAGACAAACATTCGGATTATATCGTTATAACCGAAGAGGATTCGGGCGAAGAACCTTTTGAATCCATTGCCTCCGACATTGCGGCAAATATAAATAAATGCCCATATTCAAAAATTGAAGACAGAGGACAAGCTATAAGAGACGCTGTCTTTGGTTTTAAAGCAGATAAAAAAGTTATTCTTTTCACGGGAAAAGGCGAAGAAACAAGACTGAAACGCGGTCTTGTCTATGAAGACTGCCCCACCGATGCACAGCTTTCCATTGATATACTCAAAGAATACGACCTGCAGGCTGTTACTGCAAACTAACTACGAGAACAACACTTGAAAGGACACACAAATTATGTGCGGTTTTACCGGATTTTTCTCAAACAGTTCTGAGCTTATTAACAGAAATGAGCTCATCAAAAAAATGAGCGACACCATAATACACAGAGGTCCCGACAGCGACGGATATTTCGTTGACGACAAAATCGCTCTCGGCTTCAGACGTCTCAGCATTATTGACCTTGAAGGCGGCGACCAGCCTATACATTCGCAAGACGGCAGATACGTTATCGTCTTTAACGGTGAGATATACAACTACAGAGAAATTCGCCAAAAACTTATTGACGAAAACGGCTGTGTTTTTTCTACCAACTCCGACACGGAAGTTATTTTGAATACTTATACCGTATATAAAGAAAAAACTGCGTCTATGCTTCGCGGTATGTTTGCTTTCGTCATATATGACAAAGACAGGCACACCCTTTACGGAGCAAGAGACTATTTCGGAATCAAGCCTTTTTACTATGGAAAGTTCAATGATACCCTGCTTTTCGGCTCGGAAATCAAATCGTTTCTTCCCCACCCCGATTTCAAAAAAGAGGTCAATCCAGACGCTTTGAAAATGTATCTTGAATTCCAGTATTCTCCCACAAAAGAATGTATTTTCAAGAACGTTTACAAGCTGACACCGGGGCATTACTTTACATACGAAAACGGTACATTTACAGAAACACAGTATTTCGAGGCTGATTTTGCTCCCGAAAACCGTTCTTTCGATGATGCGGTTAAAATAATCGACGAAACGGTACTTTCCTCGGTTGAATATCACCAGATAGCCGACGTTGAGGTAGGTTCATTCCTTTCGGGAGGTGTTGATTCAAGCTACGTTGCATCAACTGTACGCAAAGGCAGAATAAAGCCTATGAAAACTTATTCCGTCGGCTTCCAAATCGAAGGCTTTGACGAAACGAATCTTGCCAAAGACCTTTGCGATATTTTGAAAATTCCCAACAGAATCAAAGAAATTACTCCCGACGAGTTTTTCGATGCACTCCCCTCGGTACAGTATCATTCCGACGAGCCTCACGCAAACCTTTCGGCTGTCCCCCTCTTTTATCTTTCTTCCCTTGCGGCAGAAGATGTTAAAGTGGTTTTGTCGGGTGAAGGTGCAGACGAGCTTTTCGGCGGATATGACTGGTATATTCAGAGTACTCCCTCTAAAATATATCAAAAGCTACCGATTTCTTTCCGTAAAGCCTTGGCAAAAACATTTGGTTCATTCCCCCAAAGGCATATAAGAACTTTTTTCAAAACAAACGCACAGAGAGTCGAAGACACTTATATAGGTCAAGCGTTCATTATGAACGACGAACAAGCCGACCTGATAACAAATGACAAATATAAAAGTTCTCTCTCCTACAAGGACATAACTGCTCCCTTTTTTGAAAAAGTTAAAAATTGTGATGACCTTACAAAAAAGATGTATCTTGATATGCACCTGTGGCTGCCCTACGATATTCTTCTCAAAGCCGATAAAATGACTATGGCTCACTCACTTGAAGCTCGCGTCCCCTACCTTGACAGAGAAGTATGGAAGGTTGCAAAGTCACTTACCACCACACAAAAAGCTAAAGGCAGACATACCAAAAGAGCGTTTAGACAAGCGGCTTTATCCCATATTCCAAGTGAATGGGCAAACAGAAAAAAAGCAGGATTTATGGTGCCCTTCAGAGTGTGGATACGCGATAAAAAATTTGGCGACAGAATTAAGAAGCAGTTTTCTGCCGACTACGCAAAAGAGTTCTTCAACGTTGATATTCTCAATCAAATGTTAAGCGACCACATTGAAGGCAAGGCTAATAACGCACGTGTTATTTATACCGTATATTCTTTCCTGCTTTGGTACGAGCAGTATTTTGTGTTGAGATAATAACGAGGTGGACATAATGACAAAACAAAAATTTCTCCCAATCATTCTTGGCAGTGATGAAAATGCATACGGACAGGCAAGACTTTTCAACGAAGCCTATAATATAAAACCGCTTCTTTGTTGCACAAGACTGCTTACACCAACAAGTAACAGCTCGTTATTTTCTATCAAAAAAATCAACAACTTTGACAAAGACGACGTATTTCCGAGTGCCCTTTTAGCCGTTCTCAAAGAGTACAAAAAAGAATATGATAAAATAATCGTTATTCCCTGCTCGGATTATTACAGTGCCCTTATATCAAAGCATTATGACAAATTTGAAGGGCTCATTGAAAACAAATTCATATCACCCGAACTTCTTGATACGCTTGACACAAAAGATAAATTTTATGCCCTTTGCGAAAAGCACGGCATGGACTATCCGCAAACCTACGTAGCCCTCCCCGATGACAGAATTGCTGCAGTAGACAAGCTGACCTTTGATTTCCCAATAGTTGTAAAACCCGAAAATTCCAATGCATACGAATATCTGCACTGCGAATTTGAAGGAAAGAAAAAAGTTTTCTTCTTCTATGACCGCGATTCCTACGTTAAAGTAATGGAAAGTATGAACAAGTCGGGATATAACGGAAAGATTATTATTCAGGAGTTTATTGAAGGCGACGACTCGGCTATGAGAGTTATGAACTCTTATTCCGACTCAAACGGAAAGGTACGACTCATGTGTCTCGGTCAGCCTGTGCTTGAAGAATACCACCCGAAAACTCTCGGCAACTATGCGGCTATCGTTTCAAGAAATGACGAAGCTCTATATAAAAAAATAAAGAAGTTCCTCGAAGATATCGGTTATATTGGTTTTTCAAATATTGATATGAAATATGACGAAAAACGCAAAAAATACTATATGATGGAAATTAATCCACGACCGGGAAGAAGCTCGTTCTTTGTAAGGGCGGCAGGTCATAATCTTATGCGTACACTCGTTGAAGATGCTATTCTTCACGCTGAATATTCTTGTGTACAAAATGAAAATGAAGCTCTTTGGGCAAACGTTCCCAAATGTGTAGTATTCAAATACGTTGATGACGAAAAACTCAAGGCAGAAATGAAAACTTTTATCAAGCAGAAAAAATACATGAGAACGCTTGATTGCAAAGAGGATTTCAACATCAAAAGATGGCTCAAAATCAAGAAATATTATTTCAGTCAATATAAAAATTTCAAAAATTATTATTTTAAGAAAAAATAGCGAAACGGCTTTGCAAAATGCAAAGCCGTTTATTTATAAGAATAATGATAAACAAATAAAAACACTGTCATCACTGTGCATAAATTTCAATCAAGCAGACACCTTGCCTTGTCCTCTCCTAACCAGAAGGCAAGATAAAGGAACTGCTAACTTAATATACCACATTTTTGTTATTCGTTCCTTTTGACATTGCAAAAAGCTCACGAATCGCAGCAAATCCGTTTTCGGGAAATTCTTTGATAATCTGCACATCGCCATCATCGCTTAGAATAATACCATATTTATTATTTGAAACATCGTGATAAAGCGTAACCGCATTCGACTTATATATAAGATTGTTACTGTCGCAAGAATCGAGCTCTATTACTTCCCAATTACTATAGTCGTAATACTTAAGCTCCTGTCCCATAACATTAACTTTTGTTCCCTCAATCAGATCAACTGTCTTTTTATCAAGAACGTAATACTTTTTCATGAGGTTATAGTCATCATCATAAGTCAAATACGACAGCCGGTAACTGTCCATCTTTCCATCTCGCAGTATCTTATTGTATTTGTCATAATTTTCTTCTGTAGCATAGTATACATAGTCGCAATAAATCAAATCTTTTTCACCGTCATACTCCGCTTCTTTCCCAAAACTGTTGATAAAAAGAAGCGGCACTTCGGGATCAACCACAAAGCAATACTCGGTTACGTCGATATTAATATATCTGTCGTGCTTAAATGTCAGAGCTTTATATTTCTTGCCCTGATATTCCAACAGAAGATTATCACCGCTTATAGAATTGATTCTCTGCATTTTAAGCTCGTCAAGTACATTACAGGAACAAAATGTCATTATCACAATAATCAAAACACAAAATAATGCAGTAAGTTTTACGTATCTTTTCATATATTTCCTCCTTTATTCAAGATTAAGCTTCTTTTTCATTATGGTGTGTGTAATCAAGAAGTATATACAACACATAAATGCTACTCCGACAAGTAATGCTAAGAAGAACAAATGTCCACTCACATACGGATGCTTTACAACAAATATTCCTACACTTTCCATCATCTCGGCAAACCAGGTTTGATAGCTTACTACACTCATAACAACAATGAACAACGTGCTCAACACCTGTGTTATGAAATAATAGATAAAATATACTCCGATAGCAAGTATAACACGGTTTTTGTTTGACAACTGTCCAATTGTAATGCAAGAATAAAACAGCAATATCGATGCAAACATCGAAGCTGCAACTACAATAATAAATTCAATCAGATAAAGCCAAAATTGCCAACCGATCTGTTCTGCTCCCTGTCCTAACAGCCAAAACGCTGCCTTAAACAACTCAACAGTAAATTCACCGGCTGTTGCTATACATACAGCCAACACAATGGCAATAAGACTTGTTATAAGAACTGCCACACCTGTCGTAACCTTGACCCATATATGCTGAGCATTGGTTATGGGAAGCGTGAAAGACAGATACCCTTCGTGTGTAAACATATTTTTGTAAAAACGAGTTATTATGTTTACATAAGAAAGTACAAGACAAACTATGCAAGATATAACAAGTACCGTAATCGACGAATTGCCTACTATTTGGAATATTCTCTCTTCAGATTCAAAGAAATAAACAAATCTCGTCAAAGCCGCCACGCCAAGCATAATAAGATGCATTGGCAAAAGTGCTCTCATATATGCTATAAATTCATGTTTAAAAAGCTTCTTTACCATTTGAATACCTCCCTAAACAGTTCGTCAACGCTCTTGTTGTTTTCCTCTCTTATTTCATCTACCGATTTCTGCAATGCTATGTTTCCGTTGTTAATAAATATTACTTCATCGAGCACCTGCTCTATATCGGATATAAGATGGGTAGAAATAATTACAGAGCTTTCGGGATTGTAGTTATTTATTATGGTAGAAATAATATAATCCCTCGTCGCAGGGTCAACTCCCGCTATCGGCTCGTCAAGAACGTAAAGCTTTGCGTTTCTGCTCATAACAAGTATCAAAGATACCTTTTCTTTGTTACCCTTTGAAAGATTTTTCAGCTTTACCGTCGGGGTTATACCCAATCTGTTTAACAGTTCATAAGCAAGGTCTTCTCTGAAATCTTCGTAAAAATCGCAAAAGTAGTCTACTATTTGTTTAACTGTCATCCAATTATTCAAAAATGAATTGTCGGGAAGATACGCTACGTCTTTTTTCGACTCTATTCCCGGTTTGTTTCCGTTTATATATATTTCCCCCGAGTTTGGCGTGAGAAGACCGTTTACAAGCTTAATAAGCGTCGTCTTCCCGGAGCCGTTGGGACCCAAGAGACCTATTATCTTTCCGCTTTCAACGGTGAGATTTATTCCTTTCAAAGCCACTACTCCGCCATACCGTTTCGTAAGGTCAACACATTTTAAAAGCTCACTCATTTGTTCCACTCCTTTATAAACTCTTGTACTTGTTCCGTCGTCATACCGAGCGTTTCCATCTCTTCAAAAAACTCCTCGGTCTTTGCCCTCTTCAATTCATCGACAAGCTTTACGGCTCGGTCAATGTTTTCGTTGACAAACATGCCCGCCCCCCTCATCGGATATATGAGTCCCTGCTCGGTCAATACAGTCAAAGCTTTTTGTACGGTATTTGGATTCACACCGACCTCTACTGCAATATCTCTTACCGAGGGTATTTTTTCGTTGGGACCGTACTCTCCTTTGGCAATCTTAACGCATATCAATTCGCAGAGCTGCGGACAAATTGCACGGTTTTTATCTAAATTCCATGCCATTCAATCTCCCCTTTCTCAAAGTACATTTCATATCTAATGTGTACTATCGTTCTAATACAATAGTACACTATTTTGCCAAATTTGTCAATAGCTGTCCGTTATTTTTTTCTACTTGTTGTATTTTTTATCCCTTTGTGATATAATCAAAAAAACAGTTTACACGAAACGGAGCTTTTTTATATATGAATTCTGCTTTGCTTTTTAATATTGGAATAATCCTGATATTTTCAGGTGCTTTTTTGCTTCTGCCCTCCCAAAAGCATACTAAAAATTTTGGAATTATATTACTTATAATCTGTCTTGCCATCGAACTGCTTATATGCAATTTTCACTCCTTTCACCTTTTGTTCAGAGACTATGACAAAAAGGTTCTTTCCTTTAACGATGCTTCTATATCCACTGAAAGCCTCGAAAATGTAAACAATACCGTCATTACTTTTAACAACCTTGACGAGCGTATAGGCACAATCTGTTTTGACTGTACGCTCCACGAAACACGAAAAATGGAAAATGGATATATTTCAACAATCACCACCGACAAGGTCAACGTTAAAATAGACGCTAAAGACGAGACATATTCCGAAAGCTTCCGATATAATACGGCTAACGGCACAATAATAAGAAATAATGCTTCCTCAAGCACAGTAATGATGAATATGTCGGGAAAGGTCAGCGATCTTGTTATAACCCTTTCGTCCGACAACGGAGAGCTTTTTAACGTAAACTCAATTACTATAAACAAGGCTGTTCCTTTCAATATATCTTCGTTCAGATTTATTCTTATTTTCGGAATCATCTTCGGTACTTTCATTTTGCTTAATTCAAACATACTTCAAAAAGGCGTTGAAGAAACGCCCTCTGTTTTCGCAAATTCAACACTTGTAATTACAACCGTTTTTCTTATAATAGCCGTAGTTATAACCGTTCTCTACAATATGAATAACCTCGGAATTGCTTTCAATTCACTAAAACAAACAAGCGGAAATCAAATTTCACAAGAGCTTGTCGATGCGTTTGAAAACGGTCAGGTTTCTCTCCTTGACACTCCGCCTGAACAGTTGCTCTCTATGGACAATCCTTATGACTGGGGAGCACGTACAGAGGCTAAAGTCAGCTATAAATGGGATCATCTTCTCTATAACGGAAAATACTATTCGTATTACGGCATAGCTCCTGTTATCTTACTTTTTTTACCGTTTCATTTACTAACGGGATATTACTTTCCTACACCGGAAGCCGTACTGATTTTCGGACTTATTGGTATAACCTTCCTGTCGCTTCTTTATTACGAATTCGTAAAAAAATTCTTTAAAAAGCTACCTCTTTCAATTGCATTGTCTTCACTTATCGTTCTTCAAACCTCAAGCTCGGTATGGTATTGCTTTGCATCTCCGTTGTTTTACGAAATCGCCCAAAGCTCCGGTTTTGCCTTTACCTGTGCAGGTTTTTATTTCCTTATAAAGTCTAACGTTGTTTCTGAGGGAAGAATATTTAAAAGATACCTGATTCTTTCTTCATTCTGCCTTTCTTGTGCAGTCCTTTGCCGTCCTACCCTCGCCGTTTACTGTATTGCGGCACTGATATTTATCGGGGCAGGTCTCTTTAAAAACAGACTTCAAGCAAAGAAAACAAACAAAAACATTGCAAAATCAACCGCTATATACCTTGTCTCGGCGTTGTCCTGCTTTGTGGTTATAGGCGGCGTACAAATGCTATATAATTACGCTCGGTTTGGCAGCTTCTTCGATTTCGGCATACAGTATTCCCTCACGATAAACGACTTTACAAAAGCGGAATATCACACTGATTTCGTAACTATAGGCTTTTGGAATTATTTGTTTGCTTCTCCCATTATAAAGCCCGAATTCCCTTTTGTTTTCTCTAATTTCTCAACACTTGACATAAACGGCTATTACTTTATAGCAAACAGAAATGCAGTCGGTATTTTCTACAGAGCCTTACCCTCGCTCGGATTATTTTTATCCCCCTTTGCATTTAATGTTTCCGACAAAAAGAAACGTCTTGTCCCCTCTCTTCTCGTACTCTCAGTATGCATAATCTGCCCTCTCGTTATCATCTTTTCAATTTGGGAAAGCGGTTACGGCGTCAGATATGCCGCCGACTTCGCTTGGCAGATGATACTCGGCGGAATGATAGTAATTTATTATCTTTTCTTCAAATTCAAGCTGAAAAATAACAATTTTGCTTACCGCTTTGTTACTGCATTTTTTGTCTATTCAGCCTTAGTCTCTCTATTCATTAACAGTGCTCTTATGTATGACTACCTTAACAAATCGGGATATCTCGAATCTGCTTTTTTGTCTTTTGAGCGATTGTTTGAATTTTGGTTGTAAATCGTTGACATTTGTTCTAATCCATATTATAATAACTGTGTTATTAAGTATTTATTCTAATTATTTAGGAGATTATTTTTATGATATTTTTAGGTCTTGACGTCGGAAGCAGCGGTTGTAAATGCGTTGCCTTTTCCGAAGAAGGTAAGTTCCTCTACAAATGCTATAAGGAGTACACCACTCGTGCCGGTCAGGCTGATATGAACCCAAACGAAATGTTTGCTTCTGTCCTCGAAGTTATCAAGGGCTGTGCAGCTAATATAAAAGCAGACGAAGTTGGTGCTATTTCCATTACTTCGTTTGGTGAATCCTTTGTTCCCGTTGATAAAAACGGTAACGCCCTCTCCGATATTATCATGTACACTGACAAGAGAGGTCTCGCCGAAACTGACCGTCTTATCGAAAAGCTCGGAAAAGAGAAAATTATGCAAATTACTTGCGATAAGCCCGATGCTATGTATTCTCTTCCCAAGGTTATCTGGTCTATGGAAAACATTCCTGCCGTCAGAAATAACATTTGGAAGTTCTTGCTTGTCGGTGATTATATCGCATTTAAACTCTCCGGTGAAGCTAAAATCAACTACAGCCTTGCTTGCCGTTCACTTACATTTGACGTTGAAAACCGTTGCATCTCTAAAGAAATTCTTGATGCTGCCGGTCTTTCGCCTAATCTTTTCTCCACCCCCGTTCCCTGCGGAAGTGTTGTGGGTGAAATGATCCCCTCTCTTGCAGCAGAGCTCGGTCTCCCTGCTACCACCAAGGTCGTCATTTCCGCACATGACCAGGTTGCAGCTGCTTTAGGTGCAGGTGTTCTCAACGAGGGCGAAGCTGTTGACGGTACCGGCTCTGTTGAATGTATTACTCCCGTGTTCCGCGGCATCGTAAGAAACACCGAATTTACAAACAATAACTTCGTATGCGTTCCTCACCCCGCAGGCGAGGATCTCTACGCTACATACGCTTTTAATTTTGCGGGCGGTGTTTCTCTCAAATGGTTCAGAGACTGCTTTGCATCTAACCTTAAACCCGAAGCGGCACAACGAGGTGTTTCCGTTTATCGTATTCTTGATGAAAACTGTGCTAAAGAGCCCTCTTCCGTTATCGTTGTTCCTCACTTTATGGGGGCGGGCGGCACTCCCGACCTTGTTGCTAACGCTAAAGGAACCATAACAGGTCTTGATATGGCAAAGGGATTACCCGATATTTACCGCGGCTTTATGGAAGGTCTTACCTATGAAATGGCATACAACCTCGAAACTCTCGAAAAGTTCGGCATCAAGGTTGACAGCCTTAAAGCAACAGGCGGCGGTGCAACTTCTCCCATCTGGCTGAGAATCAAGTCGGATATTTTGAGACGTCCCATCACTCCGCTTGTTACAGACGAAGCAGGTGCGGCAGGCTGTGCTATGTTGGCGGCTGTTACCCTCGGCAAATACAAAAACCTTGCTGAAGCGGCTTCTAAATTTGTTGTTTACGGCGAAACTGTATACCCCGAAGACAAGTTTGCCGATATTTACGCAGAAAAGTACGAAAAATATAAAAAAGTCCGTTCCGCTTTGCTTTACCTTTAATAAAAAATATTTTAAACGACTCTCAAACGAGAGCCGTTTTTTTTACAATTTTTTCCATGTTTATTATTCTTCGCTTTGTGCATAATAAAACTGTACCACACAAGGAGGATATAAAAATGAACACAAACTGCAATAACAAATGCATTGAATGTACGGTCGTCAGCTGTGCAAACCACAGTCAGACAGATAATTACTGTGCACTTGATAAAATCAAGGTCGGCACACACGAAAGCAATCCTACCGATGTAAGATGTACAAATTGTAATTCTTTTGTACCTAAGTCACAGGGCTAATTCCCTTTGAGTTAATACAAAAGAGTCGGTATACGTCGAATAACGTATAAAAAGAAAAAGAAGCAGAAAACAGTTTACACTGATTTGTGCTTCTTTTTTGTTATTTATTCCTTTTCTTGACCGCCTGATAACGACTCAAACGCTACTATCTCTTTCATAAGCTCAAGTTGATTGTCATGCTTCGTCTGCTCTTTCTTTCCTCTGCCCTTTGATGTTACATTCATAACTCTGAAGCAAAGTAATGTGTCGTCGGGGATCTTGTCAAATATAGGCATATACTTCCCGAAATCAGTTTCCTTGAAGCTTATCGATGAATCATCATTTGCATGTTCGCTAGTGATACCAAGGCTTTCCAACTTCTCATACATACCGATACCGTAATCCTCAGCATACATCTGCGGATCCAGCAAGAGAATGTATGCATCTCCTGCCGCAAGCTGAAGCTTGAATTTCTGTCTTGCGTTTGCTATATACTCCATATCAGGCTCATATTCTACACCCTCTGCCTCTGCCTTGTCCATGTTTGCTTTTATCTGTGCATCTGTCAGCACTGTTATATCAATAAACTGTACTATCTTCTTTCCGTCGCCGTTAAGATCTGGCATAATTGCTTCAAATGCATCCTGCATATCGTAAATATCCGATGCAAAAAATGCGGTAGGACCTGCATACATCACGTATGCATCAACCTTTTCTTTGCTCGCCATTTGCCCTATACATACACCGAAAACTACTGCAAGAAAAACAGCTATTATTGTATGCCATTTATAATAATACCAAAAATTATCAAGCCGGTCGGTTATCTTGCTCATGTTTTTTCTCCTATTGCAATATCACGCTTTTTCGCCATAGAAAAGTTTCTTATGCTGTACAGTACAAGCGACAATATCATCAGTATTACGCATACACCCACAAGTAAATTAGATAATACAGAAGGCATCGACGGCCACAACATATGGAGAGACATCATTGCATAAAGCGACAATGTCGTAATCTTGCCGTGCCAGTCAGCTCCGTGCACCTCTCCTGTACGTCTTATCGCAACCAGTGCAACTGCTCCCGAAAACACTTCCTTTACTATCATGAGCCAAAAAGGTACCCACATCGCACTGAATCTTTTTAATAAACAGTACAGCATTGCCCCCTGCGTCAATTTATCAGATATCGGATCAAGTGCTTTTCCAACAGCACTAACCATATTGAAATGCCGTGCAATAAAACCGTCTACTACATCTGTAAGTCCCGATAAAACAAGTATAGCAAACGCTTTCATATCATTATGATTTAAGTACAAATAAACAAATAACGGTATCAAACATATTCTAAACATAGATAAAATATTTGGGATAGTAAACACTTTCACTTTTCCGTCATCTTTAAACCCATCCCTGAATTTACTTTCCATATTATTCAACTCCTTCTCCTATTCTTTATCTTTAAAACAGTATTATACACCAATATTTTGAATTTTACAAGCAAACTTTTTGAATTTTATTCATAAATTTCTTTTTTTGTTTTTTTACGTAAAATATGTAATAATTATTAAAAAAGAGAAAAAATGTTTATACTCTGTTTACATAAATCAAGTAAAATAATGTTAAATGTGTTTCTTAAAAACAAGTGTTGACAGAAAGGGACTTAAATATAATGCTTGAACTTCAAAAAGTCAAAAAAGACTATCCGGCAGGAAACGGTATCGTTCATGCCCTCAAAGGTATTGATCTGAAATTTCGCTCTGCTGAATTCGTTTCTATCCTCGGTCCTTCCGGATGCGGAAAAACTACATTGCTTAACATTATAGGCGGTCTCGACCAGTATACAAAGGGCAACCTTTTTATTAACGGCCGTTCTACTAAAGATTTTAAAGACAGAGATTGGGATACCTACAGAAACCATTCGATAGGCTTTGTTTTCCAAAGCTATAACCTTATCCCTCACCAAACCGTTCTGCAAAATGTTGAGATAGCACTTACACTTTCGGGGGTACGCAAAGCAGAACGCAAACGAAGAGCTAAACAAGCACTCATCGACGTCGGTCTCGGCGACCAGTTCAACAAACGTCCCGGCGAAATGTCGGGCGGTCAGATGCAACGTGTCGCAATTGCCCGTGCTCTTGTAAACAACCCCGATATCATTCTCGCCGACGAGCCTACGGGTGCTCTTGATACAGAAACAAGCGTTCAGGTTATGGAAATCCTCAAAGAAATTTCCAAAAACCGTCTTATTGTTATGGTTACGCATAACCCGGAGCTTGCAGAAAAATACTCTTCACGTATAATCAATATGCTCGACGGTGAAATCACAAACGATTCACAGCCGTTGACTGACGAAGAAATTGCAAACGAAAAGAAAAAGTTTGCTGAAGCAGACGAAAAAGAAAGAAAAGCAAAAAAACCTTCTATGTCTTTTGCTACTTCCTTTATGCTCTCTCTGAAAAACCTCTTTACAAAAAAAGGCAGAACTATTCTTACATCCTTTGCGGGTTCTATCGGTATTATCGGTATCGCTTTGATTCTCGCTATTTCACAAGGTACAACAGCCTATATAAACGGCGTTCAGGAAAGTACTCTTTCCGCCTATCCGTTGACTCTTGAAGCTACTACTATAGAAATGTCTTCTCTTATCAACGCTTTTATGAACATTGCTGCGGAAGATAATTCTCACGAAAATGATGCGGTTTACAAAAAGAACGCTCTCTATGATATGATAAAAGCTATGGGCAGTATAGAAGAATCAAAAAATGACCTTAAAGCTTTTAAAACTTTCTTGGAAAAAGAAATAAAAAACGAGGATTCCCCTCTCTATGAAGCAGTAAACGGTGTGCAATACACATACGACCTCGATATGCAGATATATACCGAATCGGTAGACGGCGTAATACTCCGCTCTGACCTCGAAAAAATTATTACCGACCTTATGCTCAAATATATTGGCATCGATATGTCCGCTATGTCGTCGTTTACAACTATGGGCGGTATGTCCACTACATCTTCAATGACATCTATGGGAACAAAACTCTGGCAAGAACTTTTGTCGGGTAATGACGGTGCTCCCATAAACGACCTTTTACTCGACCAGTATGACGTCATATACGGCTCTTGGCCTAACAGCTACGACGAGGTTGTGCTTATCGTTGACGAAAACAATGAGCTTGATGACGTTACGCTCTATGCTCTCGGTCTCGTTTCTGCAAAAGATATGGATAACTTAGCCAACGCATCGCTCAACGGTGCTGAGCTTGATGATAAAAAAACGCTTAAATGGTCATACGAGGAAATTTGCAATACAGAATATAAATCTATTCTCAATGCGGACTGCTATCACTACGACGAAAAAAGCGGTCTCTATACCGACCTCCGTGAAACAGAAGCGGGTCTCCGTTATCTCTATGACAACGCAATGACGATTAAAGTTACCGGTATCATTCGCCCTGCCGAAGATGCTGAAACCACTATGCTCAAAAGCGGTATCGGATATACAAATGCTCTCACCAAACACATAATTGAAAAAGCTAAAGACAGCAAAGTAATTCAGGCTCAGCTTGATTCACCAAATACGGATATTATTACAGGTCTTCCCTTTAATTCAACCACCGGTACTCTTACCGATGCAGAAAAAGAAACAGCATTCCGCAATTATATCGCAGAACTCGACACAAACGGCAAAGCTAATGCATCTATTGCCATAAATTCGATCCCTTCAAAAGAATTCGTTCAGCAAAGCCTTGATGCTACCCTTGCTAACATGACAAGAGAGGCTATTGAAAAGGCTATGGCTGAAGGCTTGGCAACACAAATGAACGTTTCAGCCGATGAAATCTATGACTACCTCGGTTCAATGTCTGATGACGAATTGAAAGATATCTTTTCGCAGATGATAGCCGAGCAAATTAAAGCAGAATACGCAAAAGGGGTCGCAGCACAAATGGCAAATATTCCTCCCGAACAGCTTTCTGCAGGTCTTGACATGGCTATGACAACATATACTACAGAACAGTGTGCTCTATACTACGATGAAATAATGGTATTCTCCGATTCAACTTACGAAGACAACCTTATTTCTATGGGTTATCTCGACCTTGAAACTCCCGCGACCATTAACATCTACGCTTCTTCCTTTGAAAATAAAGATATAATAGTCGAGACAATCGACAACTATAACGATGACGTTGAAGAACTTAAAAGAATCAAATACACCGACTACCTCGGAATTATGATGTCCTCTATAACGACGATAATCAATGCTATAACCTACGTTCTTATCGCATTCGTTGCAATTTCGCTTGTAGTTTCTTCTATAATGATTGGCGTAATTACACTTATCTCCGTTCAGGAAAGAACTAAGGAAATCGGTATTTTACGTGCTATCGGTGCGTCAAAGAAAGACGTTTCGGGTATGTTTAATGCCGAAACTCTTATCGTCGGATTCTCTTCGGGACTTCTCGGTGTCGTTGTAACGTATCTCCTCTGTATCCCGATAAACGCTATATTGCTTCACTTCACAGGTCTCGTTAACCTCAAAGCAATATTGCCTATCGAAGCGGCTGTTATTCTCGTTGTTATAAGTATGTTGCTTACGCTTATTGCAGGTATCATTCCATCAAGAAGTGCCGCAAAGAAAGACCCTGTCGTCGCTCTCAGAACAGAATAATAACTGTTTATTGTTGATATTTACAGCCTAAAAAACCTCCCAAACGGGAGGTTTTTTGTGATGCAAATGTAGGGCTCGATGAGTCGATTTTTCGTCCTATTTAACCCTCTACGTTTTTTGCTTACGCAAAATCCACCTCTCCCGTAGTGAGAGTCATTCTGAGTGGAGCGACCTTGTGTCGCGGAATCGAAGAATCCCGTTATTCTTATCCAAACATTTACGGGATTCCTCGGCTTCGCTCGGAATGACCGATTGATATAAAGTTCTTGCAAATCTATTTGTTTTTCGCGGGGCGTCGGGGACGTCGCCCCCTACAAGATAGCGATGGAGTTTATGCAAAAAACGTGTTCTTTTGCATAGAAATAAATTTATAATATATTTAGAAGTTATATAATTCAACAGTAAAAAAGGTACCGTCGCCAATGCTTCATTATTTTTCAACAAGTTTTTGTTAAATTCTTGTATTTTTCTCAAAAATATGCTAAAATGTAAATATCAAAAAAGGAGGTGCCGTCGCCAATGTTTTAATAAGCTTTAACTACTCTTTTAATCTTTATAAATTTCTGAAAACATGCTAAAACGCAAATAAAAAAAGGAGAGATGCAGTAATGATGAAAACACTCAAGAGACTGTCAGCGATGATAATAGCATTAGCAATATTCTTTACGGGAATACCTGCAAGTGCATTTTACGTTGAAGAAAAGCAACCGAACATAACAACAGAAAATGCAGTAACAGAATATTCACCTGCACCTCCTGCGGATTCCGAAGCCGAGGCACACGTCTTGTCGGAAATAACAAGCAAACGCGAAAGCAATGCAAAATATTACCGAATGAGCGACGGCAGTATAACTGCTGCTGTCTATCCTTTTGACGTGCATTACACCGACAGCAACGGCGATTTTCAGGATATAGATAATACACTCACTGACGGAACCGATGACGGTGATAACGTCTATTCTTCAAAAAATAATATCGCTCTTGTTAAATTTATGAAAAAGAGCAACCAAAATAAGCTCTATACCTTTAACAAGGGTGAATATAAAATAAAAACAGCTATCAAAAATATTAATAAAGTTGATGCTGTAATAAGAGAGTATACGGAAGATACTACAGACAATCCATACGCATTGGACAAGCTGTCGGGACAGGTTACGTATTACGGCATACTGCCCGATACCGACATACAATACACGTATACATCAACAAAGCTGAAAGAAAACATAATCATAAACAAGGCTAACAACCTAAACAGCCTTGAATATGAATACCACGTAAACGGCAGTATCGACATCGTTCAAAACAACGATAAAAGTATATCCGTATATGAAAAAGGCACAACAAATCTCATAACAGAAATAACTGCACCGACGTTGTGGGATAGTGCCGGAAACTACAGCGACAGCCTTACGGTTACTTTGATTGAAGCAAAAAACACAAAATTCACCGTAAAGCTTGAGTGGGTATTGCCCGAAAATGCGGTATACCCTGTTACCGTTGACCCCGTAATGAACTTCACAGCTACGGGCGAAATGATTCAGGATACTCACATTACTACGTACGGCCCCAACCTTAACTATGACAACAATAACCATATACGTGTCAGCAACAGAGCTTATGCATTGGTTCAATATCCGTTGCCCACGCTTCAAAGCGGAGACAAAATAATAAACGCTCAGCTTGTGCTTACTCCATACTGTATGCACCCCGATGCAGAGATTGCATACTCTATGGCTAATTCGTATAATCCGCCCGTTCACGTATCTGCTCACGCAATTCTGCGTCCTTGGCTCGAAGAAACGGCTACGTATAATAATATAAACCCCGAAAACGGTTTCTATGACAGCACGGTTACAGCCTACAGAGTGGTAAACGGCGACAACGAGCTCTATACGTGGGACGTAACAAGACTCGCAAATGAATGGGCAGACGGCTATTCCGTCAACAACGGTATTCTCCTCAAATTTGAATCCCCTGCCCCCGATAACGGTTTTGACGCTTTCTTCCTCGCAACAAACGGTATATACGTTTCTCCCTATATGTACCCCGCTATCATATATCAATATATAAATACCACGGGTATAGAAGACTATTTTTCCTACCATACATACGATGCGGGATATGCGGGAACGGTTTACA
Source organism: Eubacteriales bacterium (assembly GCA_045658315.1). Classification (GTDB taxonomy): domain Bacteria; phylum Bacillota; class Clostridia; order Oscillospirales; family CAG-272; genus RGIG1995. The sequence continues at coordinate 1,832 of JAZOUV010000066.1, read as the reverse complement.
CGAATGACCTCACCGGCAACGTTACAGTGGTCAATCCCATTGTACAGACCGGCGGCAGCCTTATGCCCATCAATGTTTCAATGGTGTATAACCTTGATAATTCCGATTTTAATATTCCATACGGAAGATGTTGGTCTATGAACTGGTCGCAGAGACTCGACAAATCAAGCGACTATAATTTTAACAACATAGAACACGTAAGATATCGCGACGGAGACGGAACGGAGCACTATTTCGCATACGATTCCGCCAGTGGTCTCTACAAGGACGAGATAAATCCCGACAGAACTCTGTCGTATAATTCGTCAAACGGCATATTTACCATGACCGACAGCAGCGATTCCACAATGGAATTTACCCGAAACGGCTCATACGACGATTGGTATCTGACAAAAGTAACAGACACCTACGGCAACTACATTACAGTAACGCTTAACCCCTCAAACTACAAGCAAGTAACAAAGGTACAGTCATCTACGGGTAACGTTGTTGATTTCGTATACAGCATATACGGTTTTCTTGTTGAAGTAAAATATTATGACGGAAACGCAACAAAAACTGTATATATTGAATACAACAACCATTCGTACCCTCACAATAACTGCATCGGCAAAATAACCTACGCCGACAACACCTCGGTTGAATATTACTACTACAATGATACAGTCTGTCTTTCACGTATTGACGATATTGACGACTATCATATCAACTTCGGCTACACGTCGGGCAGTCCTCGTCGTGTCAACGGAATCGAAGAATATTCGACAGACGGAACACGTGGCTTTACTATGGGTATGAGATACGAGCCGACGGCTACGTATTTCAGCGACATAACAAATGCAAGGCAATATCTGTACACTTTCGCTAAAAACGGTACACTCAAAAGTGCGGTTGATATTACCGTAAACGACGGTAACGGATATGGCACATACTACGAATACAACGGCGGAAATACAGATACTCTCAAAGGTGCAAACAACCTTACCTTTGTCAGCAAGACTCAAAAGAGTACGGTAAATATACTCAGAAACCACAGCTTTGAATGGGACGGAAATTACGACTTCAACGCATGGGGAGAAGCTAATTCTCCGGCAACAGGCGGATACACATACGAAAAAAGCTATATTGGCTCAAGGTCATATAAGCTCACCCTCCCCACTACAAGCACAAGCTTCAGGATTCTTGGATTTGCCTCTCTCGGACTTGAAGCGGGCGTTGAATATACTCTTTCAGCTTACGTGAACACAAGCGAAATGACGTCTAACGGCGGCGGTGCAAGTCTCTATGTCATCGAATCCGAAATAGGATACGAAAGTGAAATTATTAAGACTCCTTCTAACGAATGGCAAAGGATTTTTGTTACCTTTACGCCCAGTTCATCTGTTACGCTAAACCTCTGTATGACTTTAGGCGGTGCAACAGGTTCTGTATATTTCGACTGCATACAGCTTGAAAAAGGCGGTCTGTCAGACTATAACCTGCTTGAAAATGCGGGATTTGAAGACGTATCGGGTTCTTTGCCATCAGGTTGGGCATACGCCTCCGATTGCCGTTTTGTAAGTACTTCCGAAAAGATTTCGGGAAACTATTCCGCAGGTATAACATGCGGTGCAAACCAAGCTCCCGATTTTGTACAGGGCGTAAGTGTTCCAAAGGGAAAGAAAGGCGACACCTACGTTGCATCAGCCTTTGCAAAGGCTGAATCTATTCCTGCATCGGGCTGGAATTTTACTCTATTGGTTCGTTTCAAAAATGCGAACTTACCCGATCAAGACGTAAATATATATTTCAACTCATATTCAACAGAATGGCAAAAAGTATCGGGTGTTGCC
>JAZOUV010000065.1:0-10982 GCA_045658315.1 Eubacteriales bacterium | reverse complement strand
TGATGTGTCCAATTTCTTTTCTCCCTGCCTTAGCACAAACGAGCTATATTTTTAACTTAACATCGGGGAGCGAAAGACTAAAAAACATGCTATAATTCCTTTCGTAAACAACCGCATATATTTACAATCTTGTTAAAATATGATACTATTAGAAAGGAAATAAAAATGAATTTTTTATCGCAAGTTGTTAAAGCTGTGCAAAGAGGGGACTCTATACCTGCTGAACCCAAGTGGGTAAGATGGATTCACAGAAATCTAAGCCCTAATCACTGCTCCGAATGTTTGCAATTGCACAATTGTTGGTTTGCAAAAGAATCTACTCCAAAGCACCCGCACCACACTTTTTGCCATTGTATATTAGAAGATATACCATACGTTAACGTGATGTTCAACTCCTCAGCCGAATCAGATTACAGCAAATATGACCCGTATTTATTCGACACAAAAGGCGAATACGGTCATGGCAAAGAAAAAATGTTCAATTCTTGGGGATACTCTGTCAATGATTTAGTGTACTTAAAAACTGAAATCGAAAAACAGGAACTGGAAAAATATATTAATGGGGATTATACTCTCAACAAACTAAACGCAGAAGGACAGCGAATAAACATACGAGTAGAACTCCCCCGCAAAGACAAACCCGGAATGGTATCATTCACAACAGGCTGGATGATTTATCCTAACGGAAAAATAAGATTAATTACACCATATGGAGATGATTAAAATGAAAGAAATGGATTGCGTTGAAGTTACAGTTGAAAAAGAAAAATATGCAAGAGACGGTGTACATAAAGGTATGCAGGGCTGGATTTGTTTAGAACAACGAGTTGAGGGAAGATGGCTTGTCAATTTCCCTCAATATGGAGAAAAGAAAGATATTGCCACAATTTCCATCAAGGAAGAGGATTTAAAGCTTATTCCTCGAATGGATGCAAAGATAAACGAAAAAATAAAAGCTGAATTTGGAGATTAAACTAACATTATAAGCAGGTCTCATCGCTGCAGGTAACAACCCACAGGTTAAGTATGACTGTTGCTGTTGCGATTCGAGAATCACGCAAGAGGAATTACGGTCGCTTTTTGAAAAAAGCAATGCTAAAAACTTTAATAAAAAAGTTGGACACATCATTTTTGAGTTTTCCATAGTGATGTGTCCAATTACTTCTGCCAAACTGTTTTATCAACTTAAAAGCAAAAAACACACTTTCAATTATTTTTCTAAAAAAGTTTATAAAAAATAATAAGGTTTGTCTTATTATTTTATTATTTTATTATTTACAAAAATAAGTTTGTGTGATATAATTACAGTGGGGTATTGTGTTATATACACCATCTTTAGAAGTAAAAGGCAAATTAAAGGAGAAGGCATTATGAACAAAATTTCTATTATAGGTACGGGAAGCGTGGGAGCAACTATCGGTTATACGATGATGTTAACGGGATTGGCATCCGAAATTGTTCTTATAGATATAAATGAGGAGAAGGCTTTGGGCGAAGCCCTTGATATAAAACAAGGTGTACCTTTTTGCCATCCTACAAACATTTATGCGGGTACATACTCTGACACAAAAAACTCAAATATAGTAATTATTACCTCGGGAATGGCAAGAAAAGCCAATCAATCAAGACTTGAACTTACACAGTCAAATGTCGATATTTTGAAAAACGTTGCCGATCAAGTGGTAAAATATTCCCCCAATGCAATTTATGTTATCGTCAGCAACCCTGTTGACATTCTTACTTATGTTTTCTGCAAGTATACAGGACTTCCCGAACAACGTATTATCGGTTCGGGCACCATTCTTGATACTTCCCGTTTGAGATCAAGAATTGCCGAATATTATTCAGTTAACCAAAAGAACGTTCACGCTTATGTTTTGGGGGAACACGGTGATACGTCTTTTGTTCCTTGGTCAACTGCAAATATCTCAAACGTCCCTGTGAAGAATTATAATAGAATTGCTCTTCATTCGGCTACTACCACCCCTTTCAATAAAGATGACGTAGAGGATTATGTACATAAATCCGGTGCAGCAATAATAAGCCGAAAGGGTGCTACGTTTTATGCCGTATCGGCTTCCGTGAGCCATCTTTGTAAATGCATCTTAAGCGGAATGGATACTGCCCTGACCGTCTCCACTATGTTGCACGGAGAATACGGAATAGATGATGTATGTCTGAGCTTGATAAATATATTGGGCAATGAAGGCGTTATTGAAAAGGTTATGCTTCCTTTGAATGATGACGAAATAATGAAGCTTCACAAAAGTGCAGACAGCTTGAAGAGTATTATTAAAAGCATAAAAATATAATAAATTTTTGTAGGAATTATGGAATACCGTATAAAACCGCAACGAAACACATAAGAGTGTAAGCAAGTTACTTGGTTTATGATTAGCAAAAGCGACGCAGGTACACCCATCAAGTAAGCAAATACCCTACTTTCTTTTTCGCCGCTTTCTTTTGGAGAAAGCTTGGCAAAGAACTTGAAAATAGTTAAATAACAAAAAAGCTGGACACATCATTGGGAGTTTTCCTTATGATGTGTCCAATATTTTTTTATTTTTACGAGGCGTTTTACGATGAAAAAACCGAAAAATACGGCCGCCAAAAAAACTTATTTTTAGAGACGGTTGCAACAAGCATCTTGACTATTGTCGGCAACGTAATTTAACACAAAAAACTGTCAAACATCATAAGCAGAGATACTATATATCGATAAAAATACAATATCAAACACAAAGGTCTTATGCGTTTTTTTCGGTTACGTAGTTTATTACACAAACCAAAATATATACAACAACCGAATATAGTGCCATATACAAAATATGAATTGGGCTGTATACCGAATATAAATAATAGTAAGTGGGAAAGAACATTTGCAGAGCTTGCAAACTGTTAAAATTGAAAAAAATTGGAGATAGCACAAGAAGCATTATCATTAAAAAAGGTATCACCTTTCCCGTAACAGAAGATTTTTTTGTTATACACCCCACCAATAAGCAAAATGCGGTTGTTGCAAACATAAACATTATTGCCGATAATATTTCGTATGCTCCCATATTAAGCTCTGAAATAATCAAAGCTAAAACAACAAAAACAGTCGAATCAAAAACGGCGGATATACAGCTTGCAAACCCAAATTGTATATGCTTGTGTTTCGGCAGCCAGTCATATATTCTATTTTCTCTGTCTGACTGATGATACATAATCGATGCAAGTCCGCAAAGGACAACGATAAGGGATAAAAGTCCACGAAGAGGGGCAGTTAGATAGTTTGCATTATCGTCTTTAGTTTCTCCGCTTACGCTTTCAAAGGTAACAAGGTCTCCCCCTCCTATTGCTGAGTCGTATGCTGATTTTACTTGTTCTTTTGTTATTTCATCCACCGTAAAAATTTCTGTGTAGAGAAAATTTTCAAACAATGAATAGGAAACATACGGAAAAACGGCACCACACAATTTTTCGTGAGATAACTGAAGTGATATATTCGTTTCCCTTTCAATAACCGTTACAAATGCATTGTTTGCTTTTCCGTCGGAGACAAATTTGTCTATTCTTTGCTGTAAATTATCCTTAAATATCCACACAGCGTCTGCCTCTCCGATTTTCACACGGTCGTAAGCATACCCAATATCATCGCACTTGCTGAAAGAAAGAATATTATCATTTTCTAAAAGATTGTTAATTATTTCATTTGAAACTGTATTATTTTCGCCCTGAGTACAAAGAAGAATATGCAAAACCCCGCTTTTTTCTCGTGCAAAAAAAGTCATTGCGACCGTAAGAATGGGAATAAGACACAGAATGAGCAAAAAGCTTATTTTTTTGAGCATTCTTTTGTTGAGTAAAAATAGCCTAATAAACGTTTTTTTAATCGTCTTCATTATTCTTTACCCCCGATTCTGTATGCTCGAATTACGACTGATAAACCAAGAAAAACAGTGGTAAATAAGATAACGCCCATTATGCTTTTTAGTGATAATGAGCCTGAAATTGATTGACGCATATACGTTACGCCAAGTCCGGTTGGCAAAAATGATGAGATTTTCTGAATTGATTCGGGGAAATAATGGCTCGGATAAAGACAGCCGCATATATATCCCGTACCAAGTGCAAAAACAAACTGAGTAAGTATAACTCCTACGTACCCGGATATACATTCATAAAAGAAGAAGTGAACAGAGGTTATCATTAAAATAACCGGAAGTATCTTTACAATATAAAAAACAAAATCCGACGGATAAACGCTGTCTATTTCGGTTATTCCAAGTTTTATATTTTGAAGAGCAAGACCTGCCGTAAATGCAAAAAGCGTAAATATCAACACTGTTATAAAAATAAATGATAAATATTCGCAAATCACCTGAGAAAACACTGAATTACCCTTTGATACGAGCAGTTTTTCCATCGAACGATCTTTTTTAAAGAGAAATGAATTGCAGGTTATTCCCCAAAGCAGAAGAAACATCATTATGCCACCGCACACAAAATATGTGCCCATAGACACACCGTCAGACATACCAAGATATTCGGTTTCAAAAGTTCTTGTTCTGTTTAAGACTGTTTCTATATATTCAATATTAATTTTGTCAACATTTTCATGGTAGTTTTCAGTCTTTTCATATTTCTTGGAAATATTTTGCATACCGTAAATACCCTTTTGTGTTTCAACAACGGTATCAGATATGGTTTTCGCAACCTCATTCATTAATATGCTGCCGAAACCTGTCGGGCTGTCACCGGTAACATATACTATCGGAATATTGTCCATTTTCATAATAGATTTCACAAAGCCATCGGGAATTCTTATATATCCTGAAAGTTTTCCCTCTTTTACTTGTTTTTGTGCCTCTTCTTCAAGCATTGTTTCGAAATCAATTGAAAATCTTGAGGTATCTATACTTTCTATTGCCGAAATACCAACGCCGAGGTAGGTTTGAGAAAGATCACCTGTTATACCGATTTTTATTTTTTTCTGATTTTCGTTTTCGTTGTTTTGATTGATAATAAGTGCACACGCCAGTGAAATGCAAACTGTAAGAAGAATGGTTATTGCCAGTATTGAGGGTAAATGCTTTAACGCTCTTTTAAGCTGCAAGTTTAAATATCTTTTTGTTTTCATTTTATAAACTGCCTACCAGTCTGTGTATATTCCCGTCATATTCGTATTTTTGCAATATGCCGTTTTTTATGATAAAAACCTCGTCGCACATTTCTATTTCCTGTACATCATGAGTGGCAATAAGAATAATTCCGCCGTTAGATTTAAAACTTTTAAGGTAATTTAATATACGTTCTTTGCACACAAGGTCTAAAGCAGCAGATGGCTCATCAAGGAGTAATATACTCGGATTATGTGCTACGGAACAGCCTATTGCAAGTCTTTTTTTCATTCCGCCCGACATTTTGCATACCGGTGTTTTCAAAAAAGCATCAATACCAAGCATTCCAAGTATTCCGTTTTGAAGCTCGTTTTCAATTTTTTCGGCAGAATACCAAAGCAAAAGATTATCATATGCACTGAGCTCTTCAAAAAGGGGAGTTCCTTGTGGAACGTATGCTATCGTTCCGGCTTTTTTCTTTGTGTTTTTTAATAAATTTTCGCCATCACAAAGAAAACTACCGCCGTCAGACTTGGTTACTCCCGCAAGTATGCTGAAAAGAGTTGACTTTCCACACCCGTTAGAACCCAAAATACCTATACATTTCCCACTTTCTGCTGTAAGGTTTATTCCCGACAATATGTTTTTCTTGCCGTATGATTTTCTAATGTTGACTAATTCAAGCTTCATAATTTTCCTTTCCAAAATAACTGAACAGCGTCAGCAAAAAGGCAATAAGCCTTTTCGAGACGCTGTATTAAGTATATTTATAACGTATAAGACAGTAAAATTATCTTAAAAGCTTGGGAGCAAGTATGCGGGCAATCCTGCTTCCTTAAGAGCGTTAATAATTTTATTAATGTCAATTTTTTCTGCCCATTTTTGTAGAGCCTCACCATCATCTAAAGAAACAGAATTTGAGGGTATATTTGCTTTCTTATTATCTATAGGACTTCCACTTAAACCGACATCAACGAGAAGGTCATCGTCCTGATATAACGATAATTTATAATCTACCTCTTTTTCAGATGATTTTAAATCTAACTTGAGAGAAAGGTCGCCAATAAACGAGCTGAGCTCAGCGGGAACGCCATCCAGCATAGATAACAATATTGCCGAAGAGGGTTTGATTTCTATAGTTCCGTTTGCATAGCCCTTTTCGTAAGACTTTGTATCGAAATCCTTCATCTCAATTTCCACAAAGTCCATACCCATAGCCTTAACGACAAATTTTCCCGATTTCTTTGAACCGGATATTTTTCCTTCGCCTTCAAAAGAAAACTTATTTCCGTCAATTTCTATTGAGGCTTCAACAGCGTAGTCTTTACCTTTTTCAACATTAAAGTACGAGAAAACAAACTCTCCATATTCAATTTCAAGTCCGATAATATCGCCCTTGTTGTTTATCCAAGTGTTGTATGTAACTTCTATTTCAGGTTTATCAGATTCTTCAATGCTCTGTATAGCGTCAACAAGAGAAGCCTGATAATCACCATAAAACTCGTCTGCATCTTCAACGTCCAAGACATCTAATTTGGCTATATCAAGGATTATTTTTTTAATATCGTTATCATTTTTAGCTTCTTCAAATACAGCCGAAATAGCTTTTACAAGAAAATCTCCATCCAACTTAACCGAGTACTTGTCACATTTAAGAGATACACCCTTAACATCAAGTGTAACCGTTTCTTTTTGTACTTCTTCCATACAATCAAAAACTATACCTACGTAACGTGTAATTATTCTTTCAAGAGTGTCTGTGTCGGGAAGTACGCTTATAATATCATCAAGCATTTTCTGCATTTCTTGCGAAGAGACAGCACCTTCCATATCTGTTGCAAAAGGAAGGGAAACGTATTCGTTATTAAATTCGGGAATCTGCATATACATAGTATAAGATTCCATATCAATGATATAGTTAAGGGATACTATTTTCTTGTCGTTGAGCTTTATTTCCGTATCGGCTGAATATTTGTTATCATTGAAGTGAGCATTAATATCCAGAATTGCACTTTTAGCCCAAGATACGTCCATTCCCAAGATTTGACCAATAAAATCAGCACCTGATTTACCAAGGTTAATTTCAAACTCAACGTTTTGTGAAGGAACGGTGGTTTCTTTCACGTTAAGCTGTTCATAAAATGAACCGAGGTTTTCTGCAAATTCAGAACATGAGTTTTGCACCGTTAATTTCAAATAGTCTTTATCCGATGAAAAAGTCTTTTTAAAGTAATTTGAAAACAATGATGAACTAAAAGCAACCAAAGCAACGATTACTGCAACAACAGCAGCAACAATACCTATAATAAGACCTTTCTTAGATTTTTTAGGTGGGCGTTGATTAGTTGTGAGTAGTTCAGACTGAACTTGAGGAGCAACGTCTTGAGCAGTTTGCTGAGTGTTCGTCTGAGACTGAACGGGAGCACCGCACTGTGGACAGAAAGCCGCAGAGTCTTCAAATTTAAAACCGCAATTTTCACATAACATAAGAATTCCTCTTTTCTGGTAGTATAATAACAAAGATTTTTATAAACAAATCTCTCCTAAAAAAAGTATATCATACATAGTCATTACAGTCAAGTAAAAGCAAAATAATATTTTTTATAAAACAAAAAACCGCACAATTTTCTTTGATTATAAAATAAAGCAAGCAAAGAAAACTTGCAAAAAACAGGACACATCATTTTGGGAGTTTTTATTCCATGATGTGTCCAATATTTTTATAGGTTTAACAATATTATAAAAGCTCATTTTTTATCAATCGAATCATAATTGATGAGTTGAGATTAAAAGCATCCTCGGGATTTATTTCTTTTATGTATCCGTGCCAATACTTATCTTTGAATTGTTTTATTATTTCTTCATCACCGTATCCTTTTTTTATACTGTCAAGTAATTCTTGGGCTATTTCTTGTGCGGCTGATTTCATATTATTAATAAAAAATTCTGTTTGCTTCTTATCAAGCAGACCAAAATGCGGTATAACAATAGAAGTTATGTTGAGTTTTTCAACCTTTTCGATTGACGAAATCGTCTCCCTATAACCAATAAGGTATGACGGAAGAATCCTATCATTACCGTCATATGTACCAAGCGTTTCGCATGAAAGAAACAAGCCCTCTTTCTCGCAGTAATATCCAACACAGCAGCGGGTATGACCGGGAAGATTAATAACTTTAAATTCCATATCGCCCGCTTGAATGATATCTCCGTCGTCAACGGCAATATCCACTTTCAGTTCATCACCGAGAAACTCATAGTCTGTAATTCCGCATTTTTCGGCAAATTTGGCATCGAGTTCCTTCATAGTTCTTTTGGCACCGTCACGTTTGAAAATATCTACCGCATATTTTCCGGCTACAACCTTTGCTGACGGATATTTTCTCAAAATATAAGCACTGCCGAGAGCGTGGTCATAATGTGAATGTGTAAGGAAAATATAATCAAGCTCACGGTCTCCCAAAACAGCTTTTATATTTTCTGCAACAGCATATCCGGTAAAACCAAACCCTGTATCATATAAAATGCTTGTTTTACCGTTATCAATCAAAAATGATGTGTCACCTTTTTGGCTTCTTACATCTGTTATCTTTATATCCATTTCTATTACCAACCTCAGTTTCTTGTTTTTTTACATTATACTACAAAAACAAAATAATTTCAAATATATACACAAATTTTATCGTCAAACAAATAAAAATATCCCCTTTAATAAGTGTAACAAATCAAGCATTATTTAAGCAACACAAGCTTCGGTCTTCCGATATAATTCAATCCATACTTTTTCACAAGCTCTTTAGCCCTTGGGAACGATGCTCCGTCATAAGCACCGGGCGTATCATGGGCATCAAAACCAAATGTAACGGGACAACCTACCTCTCCCGCGATCTTCCAAAAAAGCTCGTTGGGATATATACGGTTCCTTCTTATTCCCAAAAAGTTTATTTCAAGGGGAACATTGTATTCTGCGGAGGCAATGCATATCCTTCTCATTTCATCTGTGTAAATTTTCTCATCGCCCGTAAAATCAAACACATCGGGATGTGCAATATAAGTAAATACACCGCTTTTTATCGCATCAATAACGCAGGCTACATATTTTTTAAAATGCTCCGGGTTATCGTTTGGTTTCAAGCAATATATACCGTCGGGATGCTCCTCTTCAATAAAATGCTGTCCGAGTATAAGATATTCAGCACCGTATTCAACAGCATTTTTAAACATACTGTCGAAAAGTCCGTGATAATATTCCATTTCAAAGCCTATTTTTATATCAAGCTTGTCTTTATACTTTTCACGCAAAGAATACAGTTCGTCAAAGTATTCGTTTATCTGTGCTGTAGGGAGACGGTAGTGTGCCTCGAAGCCGTCACGGCATATATAGGGGATATGTTCGGAAAATCCCATATATTTTATGCCGTTTTCAATGGCTCTCTGTATATATTCCTCGGGTGTCCCGCTTGCGTGGTTACACCTGAACGTGTGGGTATGGTAATTGTAATTCATTATTTCTCTTCTTTCTTTGCATAAGCCAATGTCTGTTTGAGGGCTCTTTCTTTTTCAACACCTGCAAGTCTCAGCTTGTGTGCATATGCAAGATATTCCGCAAACCTTTCTCCCGGCTTCAGTCCCGCTTCTATTAGGTCTCTGCCCATAACATAAGGCCTTGACATATATTCTTTGAATACCGCAAGTCTCTCGGTCAAAAATTCAATATTTGATACTTGATTAAAAGATGGTATCTTGCCCGAATTGTCCGAAACCGACAAATATATCAACGCTTCGGGGTCAATAGCCTTGTCAAACAGCTTATTCGTTGACTTAACCGATGCCTTATCAAGAGCAAGTACATTGGGCTTCATATGGTACTCGGTCAGATTCAAAACATAAGCAATAAGTCCGTTTTCGTTGGTAAGCCGTTTCATAAATGCTTCAACAAGCATCAAGCCCTTGGTATCGTGGTTATACGAATGTATCACTCCATCAATAACCTCAGTACAAATAGCCTTGCCGAAATCGTGAGTTATTGCGGACAGCATAAATCCAAGCGGATTACTCACTCTGTCTCTGTATTCCACCGCCTTATCAAGCACCATCATCGTGTGTACCCAAACGTCTCCCTCGCTGTGAAATATCGGGTTCTGCTGTATGCCAATCAAAGCCTCAAGCTCACTAAACCATACCGATAACTGCTTCATATTACGCAAGACTTCAAAAAATACCGACGGCTTATCAGCTTTTATTAAAGCCTTTTCAAGCTCCGCCATTACACGCTCTTTCGCAAGATAGCTTAAGTCCATAGTCTTGCAAAGCTCAATAGTCTCTTCGGCTATTTCAAACCCAAAGCGTGAAGCAAACTGTGCTCCCCTTAGAACACGCAATGGGTCTTCTGCAAAGGTCTTATCATTTATGTGGCGTATAATACGCTTTTCAATGTCCTTTCTGCCACCGTATTCATCAACTATCTCCCCCGTAAGCACGTCCTGCATTATTGCGTTTATAGTAAAATCACGACGCATTGCCGCCTTGCGTGTTCCTATAAACGGCTCAACGCATACATCAAAATCACGGTGTCCTCTGCCTGTCATTTCCTCTTTTCTGGGCATAGCGATATCTATAGAATGCCCCTTTAAGCCGTATACACCAAAGCTTTCGCCGATAGTTATCCTTTCGCCTATCCCGTCAAGTATTTCTTCTAATTGTTTGGGATATATTCCGTGAATTTCTATGTCAATATCTTTAGTGAGTACGCCCATAATTCTGTCGCGTACAAATCCGCCGACGTAAAAAGCTCTTCCGCCGACTTTGTAAACTTCACGTGCAATTTCCCGTGCCGTATCCAATTCCTTTTCATATTCTGACATATCGTTCACCGCC
>JAZOUV010000064.1:0-53067 GCA_045658315.1 Eubacteriales bacterium | reverse complement strand
TGAAGATCCCGTCTTTTTCTTTACTGATACTGCTATCCTCCAGCGGCATACCGCAGCATTGGCAGATCAGCTCTCTCGGTGAGCCGAGAAGCGTATTGATGGACACGTCGAAGAGTCTTGAAAGAAGCTTGAGAGTTTCGGTATTGGGCACCGTTTCACCGTTTTCCCAGCGGCTGACCGCTTGACGGGTGACGAATACCTTTTCGGCAAGCTCCTCCTGGGAGAGTCCGTGCTTTGTTCTGAGTTCGAGGATAATATCTTTCGTTTCCATAGTGCTACCGCCTTTGTTTTCTATGGTTCTATTATAGCAGATCACAAGGGAAATATCAAGCAACGCGCTGTTGCCTTTTCTTTGTCTACTGCGGAGCAATGATTGACTTCCCGGCGGTTTTGTGCTATAATATAAAAAATAAAACTGCCACCGGGTAGTGAGATGCAATTAAAGCATCCGTTTACACATCGTTAGGTCTTTGAAGATGTGTACGCGGATGCTTCTTTTTTGGAGATTTTATGAAAAAACTTTTGAATTATTTTTCGAGCCTTGAAATTGCGCTTTGGAGCGCTTCCGTGCTCTTGATCGTCATATCGTTTATCGCTTTCGACCGAACGAATTATATGACCTTGCTCGCCTCTCTTATCGGCGTGACCTCGCTGATCTTCAACGCAAAGGGCAATCCCTTTGGGCAGGTGCTGATGATCATTTTCAGCTTGCTCTACGGTATCATATCTTACACATTTGCCTACTACGGTGAGATGATCACCTATCTCGGTATGACGATGCCGATGGCTGTGTTTGCACTAATCTCCTGGCTTCGCAATCCGTACAAAGGCAATAAATCCGAGGTCAAAGTAAACAGCATCGGCAAAGCGGAACAGATACTGATGTGGCTTGCGACGATTGCAGTGACGGTTGTTTTTTACTTTGTTTTGGAGTATTTCGACACGGCAAATATGATTCCCAGCACCGTATCCGTCACCACCAGCTTTCTTGCAGTCTATCTGACGTTTCGTAGAAGTCCGTATTTTGCCTTGGCTTATGCCGCAAACGACATTGTTCTCATCGTTCTGTGGGTATTGGCAAGTATCTCGGATATTCACTGTGTTTCGGTCGTTGTCTGCTTCGTAGCATTTCTTTTCAATGATATTTACGGTTTTATCAGTTGGCAGAAAATGAAGAAAAGGCAAGCGGAATAAAGGTTATGTTTTAATTAGAACGCATTAGAAATGATGCGAAAGCAGTAGAAACAAGGAGTTCAAAAGTCTTTGGGAGCAAGATGCCGCAGGTTCAAGTACTGTCATCTTGACCAGTCGGCAGTGCCTGCACACAATCTCGGGTGTAGTTACTGCCTACTTTTTGTCTATCATACGATGGTAAAGTCTGTTATGAACATTCGTATCATATTCATCAACTTTTATTGTTACAAAGAAAAGTCCTTGCAAAGAGGCACACTCCGTAAGGAAGTGTGCCTCAGGTATATTCGCCTTACGGCGAGTTATATTACTTCGCAGTTATATGATTCTTCGCATCGTTATATTGTCCTGCGGACAGTTTTAGGGCGAATATAATATCACGAAGACCGATAGATTTTCATATCACTTTGCCAAAAGGCAAAATATCACTGTGAGACCTGTCTCACAATATCACTAATGTTTTTATCTTTGAGATGGGTATTCTTTCAAAGTGTGTAACCCACTATGACACTTTCAACTTGAAAGTGTCAATCTTTATGTAAAAAGAAAATTGGGAGAACACTTCTTTACGAAGTGTCTCCCGACAAGGGCTTTTTTTCTACCTTCCGCGATACTCTGTTTTTAGGACTTCGGCCATTTTTTCGGGGGATTCTTGGCACCCCTCCGAAAGCCATAATTTTATGATAGCATTTAAACCGTTTCTAAAAAATTCAATATGATACTTAATATTACTATATATATGTTCTTTTTCGGCTCGTTTAGTGTCGTATATTGATATAAGATATTTATCATCATAACACAACTTGAAATAGGTTTTATAAAAAAGCTGATTTTCTCTAATGTGGGTAAACATCTTCAGTGCACCGCTACGATCATTAAAATAATCATAATCAGCAAACAAAATACTAAACTCATTTTCAAGTTTTTCTCTTGTTTTATCGGCAAGATCAAATATATCAATATAGTTTGCATAAAAAGTACTACGGTTCAATTCTGTCATCTTAATAAGCTCCGAAACGGTAATTTCTTTAATTTCACGGGTTTGCAGTAGTTCTATAAATGCCTTTTCAATTTTCTCTTGTGACTCTCTGCGTCGCTTATTGTTCTTTACATTCATAATAATTCTCCATTACTCCAACGCTTTCGACCAATTTGATGGTCGCCGTTTCTTTTATTACAACACTTGTTGCTTGATTGTTGATTGTTTTGTCATAGCAAAAACATTATACTATATTTACAATAAAAACACAAGTGTTGTTTTAATGAAAGGAGATTTCAAAATGAAAAAAAGTAGTTTTGTTGCACTCATTATGGGAACAGTAAGCGGAGTGCTTTTTGCACTTGGTATGTGTATGGCACTTCTGCCGGAATGGAATGCTTTTACAGAAGGTGTTATTTTCGGTAGTATTGGTATTGTTTTAAGTATTATCACTGCACTTATTTGGTGCAAGATGGAAAACAAAGAACTGCCTAAACTGAGTGGAAAAAATATATTCCGTACCATTTATGCGGTTATCGCCGCATTGGTGCTTGGCGTAGGTATGTGTATGTGCCTTGTGTGGCAACAAATCATTTGGGGTACACTCATCGGCTTGGTTGGTATCATTATGCTGATTGTGCTCATTCCGATGATTAAAGGTATCAAATGAAAATATTAAGTTTTGTGAGAAACCCTTATACAAGCCTTGCTTTTAATTTTGTTTATGCTCTTGGCAACTGTGTTATCGGTTTTCTTACACATTCGTGGTGGTTTATTACCGTAGGTGCGTATTATACTGTTCTTGCTACAACTCGCTTTTCTGTGTTACAGGTAAGAAGGAAAGCAGATGGGAATTACAGTACCGAGCTTTTTGCAAGGAAAATTACGGGTATCTTATTGTTGGTTCTGTCGTTCTGCATAGTAGGCGTAAACATTCTGTCTGCTATAACAGAACGTGGCACCGATTTTCACGAAATCGTAATGATTACCATTGCAACATATACATTTACAAAAATCACAATTGCAATTATCGGAATGGTAAAAACAAAACATACCGCATCACCCGTATTAAAGACACTTCGTAACATTTCATTGGCTGATGCGTGTGTCTCTATTTATACAATGCAAAGATCTATGCTCGTGTCTTTTCCGGGTATGGTAGCAAAAAATGTTTTATTACTAAATATTTTAACGGGAACTGCGGTATGGATTGTTATACTGTTTCTCGGAATTAATCTGATTGGAGGAAAATATACAGATATGGCTAAATCAAAAATCGTAAAAGCAAATGAAAAAATTGCCGAAGCAGTAACGGGCGGTTATAAAAAAATTGAAAAAGGTGTAGTTGACGGTTACAAAAAAATTGAGCGAGGCGTTGTTAATGGTTACACAAAAATCGAAGATAAGTTTGTAGATGCTTATCTCACCAAAGACGGTGAAACTGTTGAAGAGGCAAAAGAAAGACTGAAAAAAGATAACAAATAAGCTGTTTTGGTTTTGCCTCTCGGTAATTCAGCAAACATTTGAAACCCCGTGCAAAACTTTTCAAAATAAAAGTCTTACTTTTATTAATATTGTGTTATCTTTACATATTGAGAGCTTGTAACGGATTCGAGTTATGCATACCAAATTTTAAAGGGTGGCTCATGTGAGTCGCCCTTTTGGTATTTATATACCTTTTTTATCATCTGTGGCGGGGTTGTCTATCAGCTCGCCTTTTTCGGTAAAACGTGAGCCGTGACAGGGACAATCCCATGAATGTTCATAAGGATTATACTTCAAAGCACAACCAAGATGCGGACATCTCGGTGTTGTCGGTGTTAAAATGCCCATCAATGATTCAAACGCATTTACGGCAAGTTGGGGGTGCAACATAGAACGCGACGGATCAAACACCTCGGCATATTCATTCTTTTTGCCTTTCACTAAATCCGTCAATATCATTGCCGCCACCATTGACGACGTCATACCCCACTTATTAAAGCCGGTCGCAACATATAAATCGGGGGTATTTTTAGCATATTGTCCGATGTACGGCACACCGTCAAGAGTCATACAGTCCTGTGTCGCCCATTTATTTACAACCTTTGCAGACGGATAATATCTGCCCGCAAACGCTTCAAGCTCACGCCAATTACCGCCCTTTTTACCTGTACGGTGAGACCCGCCGCCAAGCAATAAAAGGTTGTTGTAATTACGAAAAGATAACCCTAAGTCACTCTCATCAACATACATGCCGTCTACACTTCCTGCCCCCTCCAATGCCAATACATACGAGCGATGCTGATACATCTTCAAATAATATCCGCCGTGCTTATTCAATATCGGGAAATGGGTTGCAACTATCATCTTTTTGCACTTGATTATACCGTGTTCGGTTATCACCTTGTACGGCATCATCTCCAAAACCTTTGTATTCTCGTATATCGGAAGCTCTTTCGCAATTTCATAAGCAAACCGCAGCGGGTGAAACTGTGCTTGTCCCTTTATGCAAACAGAGCCCTTCACTCTAAACGGTAAATTTTTGGCCTGAGAAAACTCCGCGTTAAAACCGAGCTTATTCAGTGCGGTAATCTCTCTTTCGATTTTTGCTCGGTCGTTTAAAGAATACACATAAGAATCCTTTTTTTCGTAATCACATTCAATATTTCGGCACAAACGCTCAAACTCCTGTGCCGCCTTGTTTTGTGCTGATAAATACATTCGTGCCCTATCGTCACCAAACCGTCTTATAAGCTTATCGTATATTAAACCGTGCTGAAGCGTAATCTTTGCCGTAGTATTCTTTGTTATTCCTTCGCATATTTGCTTCGCCTCTACCAAAACACAATCTACACCTGCGTTTTTCAACATATAAGCACACAATATGCCCGCCATTCCTCCGCCGATAATCAACACATCTGTATTGGCACTGCCTTTTAACGACTCAAACTTTGAGTGCTTTGCACCCTCAACCCAAACAGAATTCATACTATCACTCCTTATAGGTTTATTATCAGCACCAATTGCCAAGGTTATTCCAATAAGTTTTGAAGTATGCTTCTGCTGAAATAAGTTAGGGCATTGTAAAAAAATAATTCTTAAAACAAAATAACACCCTGCTTTTATAAAAGCAGGGTGTTATTAGCTTTTTTGTTGATTTAACGGGAGTTTTTTGAATAGACACAGCCACAGTAGTTTTGTCTGTATAGGTTATATTTTTGAGAGAGTTCAATTGAACGCTTGTAACCGTTTTTCTTTTTAAAATCAGAGTAGAGCCATTTTACCGAGCTGCTTTCCGCAAGCTTTTCTCCGATACCGTTTATCCTGTCTGCATCTTTGTGTGGACTTATCGAAAGAGTGGTAGAAAAAAAGTTAAATGCTCGTTTCTCGGCTATTTCAAAGGTCTTTTTTAGTCTGAGGTAATAACAGTCGGTACAGCGTGAGCCGCGTTCAGGCTGCTCTTCTTTGCCTTTTGCAATTACTTCAAAATCACTTGGTGTATATTCGGGAATTAAAATATTAACCTTGGTTTCGAGCCCCATCTCAGAGACAAGACGTTTCAGTTCGTTTGCCCGAAAAAGATATTCTTCTTCGGGAGCGATGTTTGGGTTATAGAAGCAGAGGGTAATATTAAAATGTTCGTTCAGATATTCAAGAACGTAGCTTGAGCAAGGTGCACAGCAGGCGTGAAGCAAGAGGGAAGGTTTTGTATTTGTTGAAGCTACTGTTTTCAGTTGGTCATCAAGTCGCTTTTGATAGTTTTGCTTTTGTTCCATATTACTTTTATCTCCCCCGAATTTAAATCTTGTCCGTATATATATTATAGTACGTTCTTTTGAAAAATCAACCCAAAATATGTCAAAAAATAACACGAAGCTCGTTGACAACTTTTGAAAAATATGATACTATATATATTGATTATGGATTTTTAAGAGGTCGAACAATGGAGAGCTTACTTGAAGCATTTAAATTTGATAGTTTAGAGGGCGGAATAGCCCAAATAATAGGCTTTATAGCTCTTGTTTTTGCCATGATTTCGTACCAGATGAAGACACAGAAAAAAATTGTGTTTATACAGATAATAAGCTGTACTTTTTTTGCAGTCCATTTTTTAATGCTTGAGGCATATACCGGTGCTTTGATGAATTTTATTGCGGCAGTGCGTTCAGTTGTTTTTGCTAACAAAGACAAGAAGTGGGGAAGAAGCAACTGGTGGATAGTATTTTTCTCGATAGTATGCATTGTTGCAGTGGGCTTTACCTGGGAGGGTGTTTTGAGTCTGATGCCTATGGCAGGTATGGTGTTGACCTCAATTGCTTGGGGAATAGAAAAAGCAAGCTTGGTAAGACTAATTTCTCTGCCGAGCTCGCCATTATGGATAGTATATAATTTTATATGCGGTTCGACGGCAGGAGTACTTACCGAGGTGTTTGTTATGATTTCGATTATAACTGCGATGATAAGACTTGATTTGCCGAAAAAAAGTGTAACAAAATAAAAAATGGAGCCGATGGTGGGGATTGAACCCACGACCTGCTGATTACGAATCAGCTGCACTACCACTGTGCTACATCGGCAAACCGAGAGTTATTATAGCATAGGATTATTACTTTGTCAAGAGGAAAACGTATTAATGAAGCTTACTAATATCGGAACAGTAAAGGCTTTGATGGAAAAGCATGGGATAAGATTTCAGAAGAAATTCGGACAGAATTTTCTTGTAAATGAAGAAATACCGATGCGTATTGCCGACGAGTGCGGTGCAGGAGAAAATGACTGTATTCTTGAGATAGGTCCCGGCATCGGAACGTTGACGAGGGAATTGTGTGCGGTTGCGGGCAAGGTTGTTGCTGTTGAGATAGACGGTGGACTGATTCCGGTGCTTGAAGAGACTTTGGCTGATTTTGATAACGTAGAGGTTATTAATTCAGATATAATGAAGACTGACATAAACAAGCTTTTTGAGGAAAAATTCAGCGGAAAAGATGTTTATGTGTGTGCAAATTTACCATACTATATAACGACGCCCATATTGATGCTTTTGCTTGAAAGCAGACTGCCTTTTAAAAAAATGACTTTTATGGTGCAGAAAGAAGTTGCCGACAGACTTTCGTCCAACTCAAAAGAGGGAGATTACGGAGCTGTTACAGCATCGGTGAGCTATTACGGCAAGGTTGAAAAGCTGTTTAACGTAAGTGCAGGGAACTTTATGCCTATTCCGAAGGTCGATTCAGCCGTGATACAAATAACCCTTTATGAAGAGCCGCCTGTTAAGGTGGCAGACGAAAAACTGTTTTTTAAGGTGATTAAGGCGGCGTTTGAGCAGCGAAGAAAGACACTTGTGAATGCTTTGTCAGGCAAGGTAGACATAAGCAAGGAAGATATAATATCAGCGGTTACGGTGGCGGGACTTGACCCCAATATAAGAGGGGAGAGACTTGATATAACTCAATTTGCAAGACTGTCAGATGAGATAAAACGAATACAAACAGAGAAATAAACTTTGTTTTATTAATACATTATTTATAAAAATAATAAAAAATATTTATATTAATTGGAGGCAAAATCAAATGACAACCAACAAGTATGTAAACGAATGGATCAAAGAAATGGCTGAACTTACTTGTCCCGACAAGATCGTATGGATCGACGGTTCTGACGAGCAGAGAGAGGCACTCCGTGAAGAAGCATGTGCTACTTCCGAAATGTATAAACTCAACCAAGATAAGCTTCCCGGCTGCTATTTGCACCGTACAGCTATCAACGACGTTGCACGTGTTGAAAACAGAACATTCATTTGTACAGAGACAAAAGAAGAAGCAGGCCCTCTTAATAACTGGATGGCACCTGCAGAAATGTATGAAAAGCTAAAGAAACTTTACAAGGGCTCATATAAGGGCAGAACAATGTATGTTATCCCTTATTCTATGGGTATTCCCGGCTCTGATTTTGCAAAAATCGGTATAGAGCTTACTGACTCAATTTACGTTGTACTCAATATGCTTATTATGACAAGAGTTGGAACAAAGGTTCTGGCTGCTCTTTCCGATGACGATGCAGGCTTTATCAAGGGTCTCCACGCAAGAGCTGACCTCGATGAAGAAAACAGATACATCGTTCATTTCCCTCAGGATAATACTATCTGGTCTATTAACTCCGGTTACGGAGGTAACGTTCTTCTCGGTAAGAAGTGCTTTGCACTCCGTATTGCATCTTACCTCGGAAGAAAAGAAGGCTGGATGGCTGAGCATATGCTTATTCTCGGTATTGAATATCCCAATGGCGATATTAAGTATATTTCTGCAGCATTCCCCTCTGCATGCGGTAAGACTAATCTCGCAATGCTTATTCCCCCCGAAATTTACGGCAAGCAGGGATACAAGGTATGGTGCGTAGGCGACGATATCGCATGGCTCCGTGTTGGTGCAGACGGCAGACTTTGGGCAGTTAACCCCGAAAACGGCTTCTTCGGCGTTGCTCCCGGTACAAATGATAAGTCTAACCCCAACGCTCTTAAGACAACAATGCGTGATACTATTTTCACAAACGTCGTACACAATCTTGATGACAATACAGTATGGTGGGAAGGTCTTGACAACAACCCTCCCGCAAATGCAGTTGACTGGAAGGGTAATAAGTGGGACTTCACCAAGTACGATAAGAAGGATAAGTCTACTTGCGGTGCTCACCCCAACTCCAGATTCACATCTATGGCAATTAACTGCCCCTGCATTTCTTCTGAATTTAACAATCCCGCAGGTGTTCCGATTTCTGCAATCGTATTCGGCGGCAGACGTGCAAAGACAGCTCCCCTCGTATATCAGTCTCGTAACTGGAACAACGGCGTATTCGTTGGCTCTATCATGGCTTCCGAAACAACAGCAGCTGCAGCGGGTGCTGTCGGCGTAGTTCGTCGTGACCCTATGGCAATGCTTCCTTTCGCAGGCTACAATATGGGTGACTACTTCAAGCATTGGATTGAAATGGGTGCAAAGGTTACAAACAAGCCCCTTATCTTCAATGTAAACTGGTTCCGTACAGATGATGAAGGCAACTTCATTTGGCCCGGATTCGGCGACAATATGCGTGTTCTTCTTTGGATCCTCGCTCGTTGCGAAGGCAAGGTAGACGCTGTAGAAACAGCAATCGGTTACGTTCCGAAGGCTGAAGACATCAACATCGAAGGTCTCGACATTGACATTGACGTTGTTAAAGAGCTTCTTAACGTTGATAAGGCAGTATGGAGAGAAGAAATCGGCGGAATCAAAGAGTTCTATGCAAAGATTGGCGACACAGTTCCCACAGAACTTAAGGCTGAGCTTGCTACTCTCGAAGCAAACCTCGCATAATCGAAACGATAATACTTTAAAAGTGGCGTACTTTTTAAAAAAGTGTGCCACTTTTGTTTATGATATAGATATTGCATACGTTATGTTTATTTGATATAATAAAATACGAGAGGTGAAACTTATGACAGTATTTGTAGTTTTAGATGAGAATAACGGAATGATATTCAATAACAGAAGACAAAGCCGAGATTCAAAAGTGGTAGAGCGTATAAAGGCTATGGTTGAGGGAAGACGGCTTTATATGGACAGTTATTCAGCAAAGCTATTTGAGGATTTTGAGGTTATAGTTGACGATAACTTCTTGGAAAAAATGACCGAAGAAGATTTCTGTTTTGTTGAAAAGGCATATTTAAAGGAATATGACGAAAAGATAAAAAGATTAGTTGTGTTCAGATGGAACAGAATTTACCCCTTTGACAAAGTGCTTGATATAGGTTTTGAAGAGAGAACACTCGAAGAAAGCTATGATTTTGAAGGAACTTCGCACGAAAAAATAACTTGTGAGGTATGGGGTAGATGAAGAGAGTATATATATCGTTAGCAGTCTTGCTTGTTGTATTTGCGGTAGTTGCCTGTTATTATATTGTACCACCGTATTCCGAGGGCGACATTGGGGAAATTGAGCAGATTTCATTAGGACATTTTGACTATTCAAAGATACCTGAATTTGACGGCAAAAAGCCTTATGTTGCCGTGAATGATAACAAGCCGTATTTTGACGAAAAAAGCTATACGACCACTTCCTACGAAGAGTATGGAAATCTTGACAACAAGGGCAGATGCACCTATGCTATGGCGAGTATAGGAAAAGATATAATGCCGACCGAGGAAAGAGGTTCAATAGGCTCGGTTAAGCCTACGGGTTGGCAGATATCAAAATACGATTTTGTAGACGGAGCGTATCTATATAACAGATGCCATCTTATAGGCTATCAGCTTACGGGCGAGAATGCGAATAAGAGCAATTTGATAACAGGCACAAGATATATGAACGTGCAGGGAATGTTGCCGTTTGAAGATATGGTTGCAGACTACGTAAAAGAAACCGAAAACCACGTTTTGTATAGAGTAACGCCGATATTTTTGGATAACGAGCTTCTGGCAAGAGGCGTATTGATGGAAGCCATATCGATAGAAGATGAGGGCGACGGAATATGCTTTAATGTGTTTTGCTACAACGTACAGCCTAAAGTGCATATTGACTATATGAACGGAGAAAATTACAGCGAAGAAGAAAACACCGAAGCTATAGATGAAAATGCGTCGTACATATTGAATACAAGTTCGCGAAAGTTCCATAAAGTTGATTGTCCCTCTGTTAAAGATATAGTATCAGCTAACAAAAAAGGATATAAAGGAACACGTGAGGAGCTTATACTTGACGGATATTCTCCCTGCGGAAACTGCAAACCGTAAAACAAGGCTATACACTTGAATAGTGTATAGCCTTGTTTGGTGATGTTTACTGTTCGTCTGTTATATCGGGAATAAAGCTGCTGATTTCATATTCAGCACTTGTTCTCAGTTCTGTTCTGTCGTGGGTTATCTGTGCTATTTGAAGCGTTTCAAAATCGCTTATATCAATATTTTCCACCATTACGCAGTGTTCATCGATGAATACGGTATCTTTGTTTTTTCCGTTGAGCTTAATTTTTGTATATTCGTTAAATCTGTTTCCGTTTACCAAAAGATTATTTTCGGTATATTCGAGCGACGTAACGTAAATGTCATATACACCCATTTCGATATTTGTACTCAAATACGGACTTGCACCACCGTAGGTTATCATATCACCGTAGAGAATGTCATATTCTAACATTTCAAGCTTGTTTTGATAGTTTTCGATTTTGTCTGAAGCCTGATGCAGCTTTGTAGTAGTACCGAGGTTTGAGCCTAATGCAGAGAAAAAGTGTGACATAAGCTGATAGCTTGACATATTTTTATTTTCGGCAGTTAAATCGTAGTTAGCCCAAATTGCCCAATCCGTTTGATATTTGGAGCCTTCCAACAGCTTATCTTCTTCAAGATAAATCGTAGGGAAGTGGTCGCCGTAAAACAGTACGGCGGTAGGTTCTTCAAAGTTTTTTAAGAAATTTATTATTTCACCGACAAATGCATCCGTTTCGTGAAGCTGTTCTACATAATATCGGTAACTAGCTTTGTTTTCGGAGGCGGTATTGTTTTGTAATTCAACTTGAATTTCGTGCTCGGAGGGCAGTTCTTCGTCGGGATACTTTCCGTGAGCCTGAACGCTTACCGTAAATACGAAATCCCGTCCTTCCGTGGACAAAAGACAGTCGGTTATTTGTTCTGTAAGTATTTTATCTTTCGCCCAGCCGAGAGTGGTAAATTCGGGGTTATGCATCATCTCAAGGGGGATAAACGTATCAAATCCCAAGGAGGTGTAAACGACATTTCGGTCATAAAAGGTAGCCGTGTGATTATGTATGGCGTGGGAAGAATAACCGTATTCTTTCAATGTAAATGCGGGTGTTTCGCAGGTGGTTGATTGAAGAATGGTTTTGTAAGGATATTCTCCCGGACCGAAGTGGTCAAGGTTCATTCCCGTAAGAATCTCAAACTCGGTATTTGCCGTTCCGCCGCCAATAGAAGGGACGGTAATAAGCCCGTGAGGATAATTTTTTTTCAGATATGTAAAATTAGGGATAGGGTTTGCGGTTGTAACGAGGTTTGAAACACGGTTGATATCGAAGAAAGATTCCAACTGAACGACGATAATGTTAGGGGAGTTAGCGGGAGCGATATCTACGTCGTTGTTAATTTCTTTAAGGATACTTTCAACAGTATCATCTGCATACTCGGGAGGCTCGCTTATTCCTACTTCAAAAATACTTAATGAAAAACAGTAAGCAAAGCCGTAATCCTTGTATGCCTCGGCAAGACTGGGAAATTTTTTGCCGAGCAGTCCTGTTTGAGTTCCGATAGCACCAGATATGAGCATTGCTATAACTACAACTACAACGAACACGCTGTTTCTCTTGAAGTCAATTTTGGTTGAAGCATTTTTCTTCCAGAAAATAACGAACAAGGTTATAAGCAGAAGACCGCCGATTATTATGAGTGAAAGCTGGAACAGATTGAGGTAAATATCAATTATCCCAAGCATATTTATTGCGATAGAAAAGTCGATTGCGGAGAAGGGTGTAACTCTGTAAGAAAGTATGATACAGTTAATGAGGGATAGAATTATCCATACAGAAGATACGGTTGCCAGAGCAAAAGCTTTTTTGGGAAAGTAGAGTGCTGCGGAAAGGGTAAGCAAAATAATTATGTAATTATAAAAGAATGCGTAAGGTGAATCAAAAAGAAACGCAAAGGCTTCAAATACTGAATGTCGGCAGAGCGACTCGGATACAATAAGCGTAAAAAATGCGATACAAAGACATCGCAAAAAAAGGTGAGCACGAAAAAAAGCTAACGTTTTTCTTGAAAAATTTAAAAATGGCTTTAAAATACGATTTTCAGACAATTTTTTAGATGAATTCATAATCTTATCCTTTTCATAATAAAACATAAAGAAGGAATAATGCGAATCAGTTGACAAAAATATTTGAACAATGTATAATATTTTGTGTGTAAAATTTATAAATTTGAACTATAAAAATAAATGGGCTAAAAGAAATATATCACTTTTCTTTTACAGAATTATTAACAAAACGCATTTTTTTTGTTTTTTTAGTGAAAAAAACGGAGGATTGTATGGCACTATATAAAATAGCTAATATTTTTGTGGAAATGAATCCTTGCCACGATCGATTAAAGAGGTATTCCGAGAAGTATTTATATAATGGAAACGAAATACCTGAGAACGTGATGAAAGTTGAGATATCCGATGATATATTGAAGATGAAAAACGAAGAGCATTCGTATCTTTCTCCCGAAGACTGTGAATATATATTTTTGGGTGCGTGTTTTGCGGCAAGGATTTTGAAGTATAACGGTTTTGTACTTCACTCGTCGGCAATTGCTTATGAGGGAAATGCTTATTTGTTTTCGGCAGACAGCGGAACGGGGAAATCCACTCATACGGGATTTTGGCAGGAAGTTTTCGGAAAAGAAAACGTAGTTGTGATAAATGATGATAAACCGGCTATCAGAGAGATAGACGGGATGTTTTATGCGTCGGGCACACCTTTTTCGGGCAAAAGCGATTTAAGTAATAATATCACCGTGCCGTTGAAGTCGGTATGCTTTATACACAGGTCTGAGCAGAATGAGATAAAAAAACTAAGCCCGTCAGAGTCGATGGACCTTTTGTTTGGGCAGATATTAAGACCGAGCAGACCACAAGCGATTACATTATTGTTTGAAATATTGGACAGCTTTTTTAAGAAAGTGCCTGTTTATTCACTGGGTGTAACATATTCACCCGACTCGGCAAGATTTGCTTATGATGCTTTAAATAAATTATAATACGAGAATAGGATATTCAGGGTTTGACTGAATATCCTATTCTTTTTACAGATATTGTCTTATATCGTTTGCAAGGTTGTTTTCAAGAGATATGAGGTCTTTTGCGATATTTTTTGAATATTCGTCTGCCGCTTTGTATTGGTTGAGATAACGGCTTAAAGATTTTACTCCCATATTACAGCCGTCAGTCATAAGGTCAGCAACAGTTTTGTCGGATTCGTCAACCGCAAGCTTAGCGTTAGTTTTTATCCATGACATACCTTTCGCAATAGGGTTGGGTTCTTTTCCGTCGTCACTGAAGCGGTTAAGCTGGAGTCTTATTTTACATTCAAGCTCCTCATGATCTTTTTTGCATTCAAGAAGCTTTTCTTTAAATTCTTGGTTTTTTACGGTATCAACAACGTCTTCAATGGAAGAAACGCCCATTTTTACACCTGAATCACATTCTCGAAGCAGTCTTATTGTATCGTGTTCTATCATCGTTCTAATCCTTTCTTTTTTATTATATATACAGTATACCCCGAAAATTATATTAATTGTATAGCTGTTAATGGAAGTATTTTTAGTTAATAAATATTGATTTTATTGTTGTATTGTCGCTTTTTTTGTGTTATAATTTTTATGTATAAAATAAAGCGGAGGCTTTTATGAAAATAAAAACAAAAAAAATTTCATACGAACAGCTCGAAAAAATAAAGAGACCAAAGCATTTTAACCCCAAAAGACCGAACATATTTTTCAGAACGCTTGTAAGAATACTGTCGCAGTTTGATATGTGGGCGACAAAATTTTCATATACAAAAACTGATATGGACAAGGCGGGAGAGGGACCTTATCTTATTTTGATGAACCACTCAAGCTTTATTGATTTTGAGATTGCAAACGCAATTCTTTATCCTATGCCTTTTTGCTTTGTTGCAACTACCGATGCCTTTGTAAGCAAGGCTTGGCTTATGAGACAGATTGGCTGTATACCGACACAGAAATTTGTAAACGATGTTACGCTTATATCGGATATGGCTTATGCTTTGAACGAATTAAAAACAAGCGTTCTTATGTATCCGGAAGCGGGTTACAGCTTTGACGGTTGTGCTACCGCATTACCTCGCGGTTTGGGAAGACTTTTGAAGAAGCTTGATGTTCCCGTACTCAGCATTCACACGTTTGGGGCATTCTCACGCGACCCACTTTATAACTGTTTGCAAAAGAGAAGGGTTAATGTGAGTGCCGATATTTCGTGTATTCTTTCGCGTGAAGAAGTTAGAGAAAAGACGGTTGCCGAAATAGACGAGATTTTGGAAAATACTTTTACTTTCGATAATTTTGAATGGCAATACGAAAACAAAATTAAGATAGACGAGCCGTTCCGTGCAGACGGACTCAACAGAATATTATATAAATGTGCCCATTGCCAAAAGGAAGGAAAAATGGAAGGCAAGGGAACAAAGCTTGTATGCCACGATTGCGGCAAGGAATACGAGCTTGACGAGTTTGGCAAATTAAAGGCATTAAACGGTGAAACCGAGTTCAGTCATATCCCGCATTGGTATAAATGGCAAAGAGAATGTGTGAAACAGGAGATACTTGAAGGCAGTTACAAGCTTGACGTTGACGTGGATATATGTGCTTTGGTTGATTATAAGGCTTTATATAAAATAGGAGAAGGACACTTAGTTCACGACAAAAACGGATTTTATTTAACGGGGTGCGACGGAAAGCTTGAATATTCTCAAAAGCCGCTTGTTTCGCACAGTGTTAATTCGGATTATTATTGGTATGAGATAGGTGATGTAATAAGTATCGGCAACAGAGAGACTTTATATTACTGCTTCCCTAAAACAAAGGGGGATTTTGTTGCAAAGACCAGACTGGCGGCTGAAGAAATGTACAGTCTTGTAAGACCGAAAAGAGGGAAAATATAGATTTAGGTACGGTTATATTTATAAAAATCAGCTTGAATGTTGTGTTGTATTAGCTTTTTGGGGTTATGTTGTTGAATGTTTTTTTGAAAAATATAAAAAATTTTTCAAATACTTCTTGACTTTAGCACAGGAAAGTGGTAAAATGCTGACATAATTTAAATGCGTTGACGAAAACAAGTAGATAATGTCGAGACTCTTACAGAGAATTGTCGGTTGGTGCGAGACAAAGACGAAGATATTATTGAATACATTTCCGAGCGGCTTGTCCGAAATACAGAGTAAGACAAGACGGGGACGCCCGTTACTGCGTAAGAGTCTAAGGATAACTACTGTCCCGGACTTAATGAGAACCAATTGAGGTGGTACCACGATTAACAGTCGTCCTCTGCGAAAATTACTCGCAGAGGACTTTTTATTTTGCTGGTATAAAAAATATTAAGATTTAACATAGAAGGAGAATAAAATGGTAATAGCGGATTTTTTGGAAAGAAATGCACGTCTTTACGGAGATGAAACGGCATTGGTTGAAATAAATCCTTCCGAAGAGAGAGATAATGCTGTAACGTGGAGAGATTTTAGTCTTATAGAAAATACAAGCCCCGACCTTCCTTACAGAAGAGAGATAAACTGGAGACAGTTTGATGAAAAGGCGAACAGATTTGCGAACCTTTTGCTTAGCAGAGGTATAAAGAAGGGGCAGAAGGTTGCTATCCTTCTTATGAACTGCCTCGAGTGGCTGCCGATATATTTTGGTATATTGAAATCGGGTGCATTGGCGGTTCCGATGAACTTCAGATATTCGGGCGATGAAATTGAATACTGTCTTGATTTAGCAGACGTAGACGTTTTGGTGTTTGGTCCTGAGTTTACAGAGCGTCTTGAAACTGTGCCGAATGCCCTTGAAAGGCTCAAATTTAAATTTTTTGTAGGAAGAGATATTCCTGTTTTTGCAGAAAGCTATCTTGAGCTTGTAACTTATACTTCAACGAAGGCTCCGCCCGTTATGGTTGAAGAAACAGACTTCGCGGCAATATATTTCTCGTCGGGGACAACGGGCAGACCTAAGGCTATTTTACATAATCACAAGGCGTTGGTAAGCTCATGCAAAACAGAGCAAAATCATCACGGACAAACAAGAGACGATGTGTTTCTTTGTATTCCGCCCCTTTATCATACGGGAGCTAAGATGCACTGGTTCGGAAGCTTACTTTCGGGCAGCCGTGCGGTTCTTCTCAGAGGTGTAAAGCCGGAGTGGATCTTACGTGCCGTAACCGAAGAAAAATGCACTATTGTGTGGCTGCTTGTGCCGTGGGCACAGGATTTGCTTAACGCAGTTGAAGCGGGTAAAATACAGCTTGATGACTATATGCTCGACCAATGGAGACTTATGCATATTGGTGCACAGCCTGTACCGCCGAGTCTTATCAACAGATGGAAAAAGCAATTCCCAAATCACGAGTATGATACGAACTACGGTTTGTCGGAATCGATTGGTCCCGGCTGTGTTCATCTCGGTGTCGAGAACATTCATAAGGTTGGTGCAATAGGTAAGCCGGGATATAACTGGGAAGCGAAGATTGTTGACGAAAACGGTAAGAAAGTAGAGCAGGGCGACGTGGGAGAGCTTGCGGTTAAGGGCGACGGAGTAATGCTTTGTTACTACAAGAACGAGAAGGCGACGAATGAAGTCTTGAAGGACGGTTGGCTATTTACCGGAGACGTTGCAAGAATGGACGAAGAGGGCTTTATCTATCTTGTTGACCGAAAGAAAGACGTTATCATTTCGGGCGGTGAAAACCTATATCCCGTTGAAATTGAGGACTTCTTGAATACAAATACAAAGATAAAGGACGTTGCGGTCATCGGTCTTCCCGATGAAAGGCTTGGTGAAATTGCGGCGGCAGTTATTGAATTTAAAGAGGGAATGACGGCAACAGAAGAAGAAATAAACGATTTCTGCCACGCATTGCCGAGATATAAGCGTCCGAAGAAGCTTATATTTGCAAAGGTTCCCCGTAATCCTACAGGTAAGATTGAAAAGCCGGTATTGCGTCAGATGTACGGTGCCGGAAGACTTGTAGAGGCACAGACAACAAAATAAAAATTGAAAAACAGAAAAATTAAGGTGATATAATATGTTTATTAAGGTGGCAATGCTGGTAATATTTTTCGGTACAATGATAGGTATCGGTTTATATTGCCGCAAGCACTCAACAGACGTAAACGGTTTTGTGTTGGGCGGACGAAGCGTAGGTCCTTGGCTGACGGCATTTGCTTACGGCACATCGTATTTTTCGGCTGTTGTATTCGTAGGATATGCGGGGCAGTTTGGTTGGAAATACGGTATTGCGGCGACATGGGCAGGTATTGGTAATGCAATACTCGGTTCTTTGCTTGCTTGGATTATATTAGGCAGACGTACCCGTATTATGACTCAGCATTTAGACAGTGCTACGATGCCGCAGTTTTTTTGCAACCGTTACAGCAGTCAAGGCTTAAAACTGCTGTCATCTGCGGTAATATTTATATTTTTGATTCCGTACACGGCATCGCTTTACAACGGACTCAGCCGTCTTTTCGGTATGGCGTTTGATATTCCGTATGAATATTGCGTAATAGTAATGTCGGTATTGACCGCAATATACGTTATTGCGGGTGGGTATATGGCTACTGCGATTAATGATTTTATACAGGGAATCATTATGATAGTGGGTATAATAGCGGTTATAACAGCAGTCCTTAATACGCAGGGCGGACTTACTGCGGCTATGGACAGCTTAAATATGATATCAAGCGAAGCTGAGGGGATAAAGCAAGGGGGACTGACCTCATTTTTCGGTCCCGACCCGATAAATCTGCTCGGCGTAGTACTTCTTACTTCGCTTGGAACTTGGGGTCTTCCGCAGATGGTGCAGAAGTTTTATGCAATCAAAAATGAAAAGGCGATTACAAAGGGAACTATTATTTCCACGGTGTTTGCACTGATAGTTGCAGGCGGTTGCTATTTCCTCGGCGGCTTCGGCAGATTATTTACACCCGATACGACGGCGGAGGGAGCTGTTATTTTCGATTCGATAGTTCCGAATATGCTCAAAGGGCTGTCCGATGTTTTAATTGGAATAGTTATAGTGCTTGTTCTTTCGGCATCAATGTCAACCCTTTCATCTCTTGTTTTGACGTCAAGCTCTACGTTGACTCTTGATTTTATAAAGGGAAAAATTGCAAGGAATATGACCGAGAAGAAGCAGTTATCGGTTATGCGTGTTCTGATAGTTCTGTTTATTGCGATATCAGCAGTAATTGCGATAATTCAGCATAGAGGAAGTATTTCTTTTATAGCTCAGCTTATGGGTGTATCCTGGGGAGCATTGGCGGGAGCTTTTCTTGCACCTTTTCTGTACGGTTTATATTGGAAGGGCGTAACCAAGGCTGCCGTTTGGGTAAACATAATATTCTCAACGGTTGTGATGATAGCAAATATATTAATAAGAAGTTCATTCCCCATTGTCTTGCAGTCTCCCATAAATGCAGGTGCGTTTTGTATGCTGGCGGGACTGATAATAGTACCCGTAGTAAGTGCTTTTACTAAGAAACCTGATAAAGAAACGGTAGAAAAAGTGTTTTCTTGCTATTCACAAAGTGTTACAGTATCCGTAAAAGAACATATGGGATAAAAAACAGAAAAAAGTAAAAAAGAACTGTAATATATTATTGAATATGTTTTATATTTGTGGTATAATAACTATATTATTTTTTTGATAGAATTCCTCCGTGTTTTAGCGGAAAGAAAGTGAGGAAAAGATAGATGAAACAGCTAATGTTAGGTAATGAGGCTGTTGCGAGAGGTTTGTTTGAGGCCGGATGTTCTTTTGTTTCAAGTTATCCCGGCACTCCCAGTACGGAAATAACCGAATGTGCGGCGAAATATGCTGAGATTTATGCAGAATGGGCACCGAATGAAAAGGTTGCTATGGAGGCTGCGTTTGGTGCGGCTTTGGCAGGAAAACGAAGCTTTTGCGGTATGAAGCACGTCGGTCTTAACGTTGCGGCTGACCCTCTGTTTACAATATCATATACAGGTATTAATGCAGGTATGGTTATCGGTGTTGCCGATGACCCCGGTATGCACAGTTCACAAAACGAGCAGGATTCAAGACATTACGCAAGGGCGGCGAAGCTGCCTATGCTGGAGCCTTCAAACTCAAAGGAGTCGCTTGAGTTCGCAAAGGCGGCTTATGAGATTTCTGAAAAATTTGACACGCCGGTGCTTTTGAAGATGTGTACCCGTGTTGCTCATTCGCAGAGCATTGTTGAAACGTCTGACCGTGTTGAAAAAGAGCAAGTTGAATACGTTAAGAATCCTTCAAAATACATAATGATGCCCGGTTTTGCAAAGAAGAGACACCCAATTGTTGAGGAGAGAATGGCTAAATTAGCTGAATATGCCGAAACCTCCACGCTTAACAAATGGGAAAAGGGTAGTGATGACAAGATAGGTATTATTACAGCAGGAACTTGTTATCAGTACGTAAAGGAAGTATGCGGATGTGATGTCAGCATATTGAAGCTCGGTATGGTGTGGCCTATTTCCGAAAAGCTGATGAAAGAGTTTGCTTCTTCCGTTAAAAAGGTAATTGTAGTAGAAGAGCTTGACGGATTTATCGAAGGCTTTTGCAATGCAATCGGTATTGAGACTGAGGGAAAAAATTTGTTTTCTAATATTGACGAATTGTCTCAGAATAAGGTTGCA
Organism: Eubacteriales bacterium; assembly: GCA_045658315.1. Lineage (GTDB taxonomy): Bacteria > Bacillota > Clostridia > Oscillospirales > CAG-272 > RGIG1995. The sequence continues at coordinate 32,460 of JAZOUV010000064.1, read as the reverse complement.
ACGGGACTTGGGTTAGAATACACCGCAGGAGAGGCTGTAGATGCCGTTATCCCCAACCGTCCTCCCGTTATGTGTGCAGGCTGTCCTCACAGAGGTCTGTATTACGTTTTGTCAAAATTGAAGCTTAACGTAATCGGAGATATAGGCTGTTACACACTGGGGGCAGTTGCTCCACTTAATGCAGTTGACAGCGTTATTTGTATGGGGGCTTCTATATCGGGAGCTCACGGCTTTAACAAGGCGAATGACGGCAAGAGCGACGGCAAAACTGTTGCTGTGATCGGCGATTCGACGTTTATGCACTCGGGTATGACGGGGCTTGTTAATATTTCATATAACAATTCAAACAGCACCGTTATTATTCTCGATAACTCTATTACGGGTATGACGGGACACCAGCATAACCCCACAACAGGATTTAATTTAAAGGGAGACCCTGCGGCAAAGGTGGACCTTGAAGCTTTGTGCAAGGCTATAGGCATAAATTCCGTAAGAGTTGTAGACCCGTATAACATTGCCGAATGTGAAACTGTAATTAAAGAAGAATTGGCAAAAGAAGAGCCTTCGGTTATTATATCGAGACGTCCTTGTGCACTTCTTAAATACGTAAAACATAAGTCTCCCGTAACAGTTTCGGCAGACAAATGTAAGAGCTGTAAGATGTGTATGAAGATAGGCTGTCCCGCAATTAGTATGGTTGACGGAAAGGCAGTGATAGACGCAACCCTATGTACCGGTTGCGGAGTATGCACACAGCTTTGTAAATTCGGAGCAATGCAGGAGGCAGCAAAATGAATAACAATACGAAAAATATAATGATTGTCGGCGTTGGCGGACAAGGCTCTCTTCTTGCAAGTAAGCTTTTGGGAAGATTGCTTCTTACCAAGGGGTATGACGTAAAGGTTTCCGAGGTTCACGGAATGAGCCAGCGAGGCGGCTCGGTCGTAACTTACGTGCGTTTTGGAGACGAGGTGTATTCTCCCGTTATCGACGAGGGCGAAGCAGATTTTATTGTTTCTTTTGAGCTTCTCGAGGCGGCAAGATGGACGAAATTTTTGAAAAAAGACGGAAAGATAATTACAAATACACAGCAGATAAATCCTATGCCCGTTGTTACAGGTGCAGCAGAATATCCTGCAGGTCTTGCAGAAAAAATGAAGGCAGACGGATTTAGCGTCGATGCGATAAATGCACTCGAACTTGCAGAAAAAGCAGGTTCGTCAAAGGCTGTTAATCTTGTGCTTATGGGTAGACTTTCAAAATATTTTGATTTTTCGGAAGCTGAATGGTTGAAGGCTATAGAGGAAAGTGTTCCTCAAAAATTCTTGGAAATGAATAAAAAGGCATTTGCATTGGGTGCAAATGCGTAAAAGGAGATGTCATTTGATGGCGAAATACTACCAACCCGAAATAGAGACCGCTTCGCGTGAAGAAATGAAAGCGATTCAAAGCGAAAGGTTGATAAACACTGTAAAAAGAGTATACGAAAATGTTCCCCATTATCGCAAAAAAATGGAGGAAATAGGGATTGTACCCGAAGATATAAAGAGTATAGATGACCTTTACAAGCTCCCGTTTAACTATAAGCAGGATTTGCGTGATACATACCCCTATGGAATGTTTGCGGTTCCGATGAAGGACGTCGTAAGACTTCACGCATCGAGTGGTACGACGGGCAAACAGATAGTTGTGGGATATACGCAAAACGACCTTGATTTGTGGGCTGACTGTTGTGCAAGAGCATTTACGGCGGCAGGCTGTACCGAGGAAGATATGGTACACGTTTCATACGGTTACGGCTTGTTTACGGGCGGACTCGGTGCTGACGGCGGAGCAAAGAGACTGGGGGCAACTGCGATCCCCGTATCAAGCGGTAATACTCAAAGACAGGTAACGATTTTGAAGGATTTCGGTTCAACGATTCTTTGCTGTACTCCTTCATACGCTTTGCATATTGCAGAGACGCTTTATGCTATGGGATATACGAAAGATGACATAAAGCTTAAAGCGGGAATTTTCGGAGCTGAGCCTTGGACAAATGAGATGCGTCAGCAGATAGAGGAAATGCTCGGACTCAAGGCTTTTGATATATACGGCTTGACCGAAATAATCGGTCCCGGCGTTGGTTTCGAGTGTGAAGAACAGACGGGTATGCATATAAACGAAGACCACTTTATCGTTGAGGTGATTGACCCCGAGACCGGCGAGGTGCTTCCGGAGGGAACACAGGGAGAGCTTGTATTTTCGTGTATTACTAAAGAAGCGTTCCCCATACTCAGATACAGAACAAGGGATATCGGTGTTATTACAAGAGAAAAATGCTCTTGCGGAAGAACGCTTGTTAAGATGACCAAGCCGAGAGGCAGAACCGATGATATGCTTATTATCAGAGGCGTTAACGTATTTCCCTCACAGATTGAGACTGTTCTTATTGAAAAGGGATATACGGCAAACTACCAGATTGTTGTTGACAGAGAGAATAATTTTGACAGTATCGAAGTACGCGTAGAGCTTTCTCCCGAGAACTTCCATGATACAGTCAAGGGACTCGATAAGCAGGCTAAGGAGCTTGCCGAGGGAATCAAGGTTATTCTCGGAATTAACGCAAGGGTTAAGTTGATGGAGCCAAACTCCATCCCACGTTCCGAGGGTAAGGCTGTAAGAGTGATTGACAAGCGTAATCTCTTGGACTAAAATAGAAAAGGAGTATATGATATGGTAAAGCAATTATCTGTTTTTATTCAGAATAAATCGGGTAAGATAGCATCTGTTACACGAACTCTTTATGAGAATGGAATTGATATTCGAGCCCTTTCTATTGCAGACACCGCAGATTTCGGTATCTTGCGTATGCTTGTAAGCGATGTCGAGAAAGCAAAAAATGCATTGGCAAAAGAAAACTGTATTGTAAGTGTAAACGAAGTTGACGTGGTTGCCGTTCCCGATAAGCCGGGAGGTCTTGCAGAGGTGTTGCAAAAAATGGCAGACGCTCATATAGACATTGAATATATGTATTCTCTTATTGACAGAGGAACGGACGATGCATATATGGTGTTCCGTTTGGCTGATGAAGCTAATATCCTTGATGTTCTCGAAGCAAACGGTTTAAAAACCGTTCCCGGAGAAAAGCTCGGACTTAACTAAAAAATATATAGAGGTATAAATAATATGCAGGAACTTAGCAGAAAGACAAAGTATTTTACAGATTCGGTCATACGCCGTATGACCAGAATTGCTATAGCGAATAACGCGATTAACTTAGCACAGGGATTTCCCGATTTTGATCCGCCCAAGGTGTTGACAGACAGACTCGAAGAGATTAGCCAAATCGGCCCTCACCAGTATCCTATTACGATGGGTGCACCAAATTTCAGACGTGCTTTGGCTGAAAAGTGCGGAAGATTTATGGGCAGGAAGATAGACCCCGAAACAGAGGTAGTTGTTACGATAGGTTCAACGGAAGCTATGGTAGATACTTTGTTTGCCATCACAAATCCCGGAGAAAAGATTATAATGTTCTCACCTTATTTTGAGAATTACAGAGCACAGGCTCTTCTTGTTGGTTGTGAGCCTATATTCGTACCCCTTATTCCGCCCGCATTTAACTATGATGCAAACGTACTTGAAGATGCATTTAAGCAGGGGGCTAAGGCTATACTTATTTGTAACCCGTCAAACCCCAGCGGTAAGGTGTTTACAGAGGCTGAACTCAAGCAGATAGCAGACCTTGCTATTAAGTACGATACCTATGTTATTATGGACGAGGTTTACGAGCATATCGTATACGAGGGTCATAAGCACACTTATATGAACAGTCTTCCCGGAATGTGGGAGAGAACGATTTCTTGCAGCAGCTTGTCGAAGACCTATTCGATAACAGGCTGGAGACTTGGATATGCTATAGCTCCTCAGCATATTATGGACAGAATTAAGCAGTACCACGACTTTAATACCGTTGGAGCTCCGTCGCCTCTTATGGAAGCGGCAGTAGTGGGACTTGAACTTCCCGACAGCTACTATGACGAATTTGGTCAGCATTATGCTCACATGAAGAAGATATTTACCGAAGGGCTTGACAGACTCGGTATTGAGTATTCTGACCCGCAGGGAACGTATTTCGTTTTGGCGAATATCGGTCAGTTTATGAAAAAGGGACAGACAGACGTTGAATTCTGTGAAGAAATGGCGGCAAAGGTAGGCGTTGCCGCAGTACCCGGAACTTCGTTCTTTATGGAAGACGTCAGAGATATCGTGAGACTCCACTATGCGAAGAAAGACGAGACACTTTACGATGCCCTCGAAAGACTTGCGACGATTAAACAAAAATTAGGTTAAATAATAGTCTCCTTGGACTTACCCCAACATTTATTATAGAGCATACAAAAAGTGGGCGGATATTAGAATCCGCCCCTACTTTTATTTGTATAGATTTTAGTGTTTATGCACAGAAATGTTTTTGTATCATCTTAATTTTACTCTGAAAAACAGTCTTTTGATTGCTTTTGCGTTAAACGGTATAAGAGGATAGAGATAGGAGCGTTTTCCGTTAACGGTCTTGTTCGATGCAATGAGAACCAAAGAAAGAACGATTCCGACAAAAAAACCGATTACATTGAAAAGGGCGGTCAAGGCAAGCAAAAGAACGCGTAGAAATTTAAAGGCGTATCCAAGCTCGTTGCTCGGTTGAGCGAAGTTGGCGAGTGAAACGAAAGCCATATAGAGTATAACTTCGGGAATGAACCAACCGCTTTGTACTGCGTATTCGCCGAGTATAAGGCCGCCGATAATGCTGAGTGAATTATTAAGTGCGTTTGGTGTATTAAGCGAAGCAAGCTTCAGTCCGTCTATAGCAAGTTCGAGTATAAAAAGCTGAATAATTATGGGAAGTCCCCCTGTATACGAAACTTTTATGAACTTAAGCCAATTTGGCAATAGATGAGGGTTGCTTATAAGAAGATACCAAAGAGGCGTTAGAATTACGGTAAGCCCGAAAATAAAAATACGGAGAAGACGCATATAGGTGCCAACTAAGGGAGGGTGATAATAGTCGCCCGTTTCTTGCATAAAATCAAAAATAGAAGTAGGGAGAAGCATAGCCTCGGGCGTGTTGTCGCAAAGTATTATAACGCTGCCTTCAAGGAGCATTGCCGTCGCAGCATCGGGGCGTTCGGTATATCTTATTTTTGGAAACGGATTATACCATTTCCGTGTTATAAGACATTCAGCCAGACTTTCGTGTCCCATAGAAAGACCGTATACTTTAATGTTTTTTAGCTTATCCGATATATATTTGACGAAATTTTTATCGGCTTTATCTTCCATATACACCAATGCAACGTCGGTTTTTGTGTTTTCGCCTATGGTAAAGTGTGCAAAGGTGAGGGCGGGGTTTCTTATTCTGCGGCGTATTATTGCGGTGTTTTTTAGGATAGATTCGACAAAGCCGTCTCTTGAACCTCTGATAACACGCTCGTTTTCGGGTTCGTCTACTTCTCTTGCGGGAAACATTCGGGCATTAATGTGAATACCTGCCCCCACACCGTCAACAAGCAATACCGTTTCGCCTTTCAGTACCGATTCGACGAGAGTATCTATATCTGTAGTTTGCATTACTTCGATATAGGGGATGTTTGCGTTAATAAACTCGGCGGGCGACGAGTTTTCGGGAATAGCAGAGGTTCGGTTTTCCATAAAAAATTCAACAAGTCTTTCGAGCAAATCGCTTCTGACGCAACCGTCGATAAAATACATACAAGCTTTTTTGTTGTAGAGTATAAGTTCTCGCTTTTTTATATCAAAGCTGTCGTCCACCCTTAGCGTCTTGTCAAAACGTGTTACAAAATCCTTAAAATTAATAACTGACATAAAAAACTCCGTATTGTTGAAAATAATGATAATATAATTATTTCCAAGAATACGGAAAATATAACAAAAAGCCTCCCCTTTGGTAAGGGGAGGTGCCGAGGAACGAGGCGGAAGGGTGTTTTTTTATAAAAAACAAGCCCTCTCAGGTGCTTCGCACCGAGAGAGCCTTTAAATAACACAGTTAAATATAATTAGTCTTTTTCGTCTTCGTTTTCAATTACAAGCTTTGAAACGAGAGCCGATTCAACTTTGAGGTCAACGATTTTTTCGACTTTGATTTTTAAACCTTTAACTTCGACATCGGGGAGAGAGCCGTCGTCGGGGATAGATGGCATTTCGGAAAACACCATACCGCCCAAGGTTTTATATTCTTCTGTTTCGTAGTCGATATCTATATCGAGAGTTTCGCAAATATCGTCGAGCTGTGTTGTACCTGCGATTCTCCAAAGGTTATCTTCAAGCTGCGTAATATCGGGTTTGTTTTGTTCGTCATATTCATCATAGATGTTACCCACGATTTCTTCAAGCAAGTCCTCAAGTGTAACAATACCCGAAGTGCCGCCGAACTCATCAACTACTATAGACATGTGAACGTGAGTCTTTTGCATATCCTTAAAGAGAACGTCAGCTCTTACTGATTCGTGAACAAACTTTGCGGGTTTGAGGAGTGACTTGATATCAATATTGTCATTCTTTTTTGTTTCGAGAAGGTATTCACGGGCTCTGAGGACACCGATTATGTTGTCGACACTGTCCTCGTAAACGGGAAATCGTGAGTAGCCCGATTCTTCAATGATATGCATAATTTCTTCGTGAGAGCTTGATACGTCAATAAAGGTTACAACAGTACGGTGAATCATAATCTCGTTTATGGTAGTGTCGCCGAACTCAAAGATGTTTTCAATCATTTCCTTTTCGTCGGCATCAATAGTACCTTTTTCTTCACCAATGTCAATCATAAGACGGATGTCATCTTCGGAAACGGTCTCCCCTTCTTCCTTGGGGTTAATACCGCAGAGGCGGAGAACGCCGTTTGTCGAAACGGTCATAAACCAAACTATTGGTTTGAGAACGGTGGAAAGTCCTTTGACAAAACCGCAAACTGTACGTGCAAATTTTTCGGGGCTTTTCATAGCAATTCTCTTTGGAACAAGCTCGCCGAGTACAAGAGTAAAATATGAGAGTATAAGGGTAATAATAATAACGGCAACAGCATCAAGTGTAGGTCTGACAGATTCACCGAGGCTGAACAGCTTTATCATCCAGTTTACGAGCATATCGGAAAAGCTGTCTGCGGCAAAAGCAGAGCCGAGGAATCCGGCTAAAGTAATACCGATTTGAATAGTTGAGAGGAAGCCTGTGGGTTCCTGTACCATTTTCAGCATTTTCTTGGCTTTTTTATCGCCGTCTTCTGCCTGATGTTTCAATTTATTTTCGTTTAAAGATACAAATGCAATTTCCGTTGCGGCAAAAAAAGCATTAAGTAAAATAAGCAAAAGTTGTAAAAACAATTGCGGTAAAATATTCATTACGATCTCCTATATAAATAAGTTTTTAAGTTGTGGTTATTTACAGAAATAATATCAACAGTTGAGAATTTTTGCATACTGTTTACATGACGGAGGAGAAATTATTTTGGTTTCGAGCTTTCTTGAGCGTTTTTTTAACGCAAAAAAGGCACAACGACAAATCGGAACAATAGTTAGCCCGATACAAACGGTTATGCCTATATTTTCAGTTTCATATTCTGAGGTAAAGCTGAAACAATTTCCGTCGTTAATATTTGCGTATGTACTGACATTCAACTGCAAAGCTATAGTGACAGCTAAGAGAAAGCATAAAACAATAGCAAAGTATTTGAAATTACATCGCGGTATGGGCGAATCGTCCACTTTAACTTTACCTCTTTCTTTAATAATATCTTAGCTATTTTATCACAGCAATATTTGTTTTTCAATAATTAGTCTCAAAAATTAATATATTGTACACATTTGCGTCAATTTAACAGCGAAGTATAATATTTTTTCATAGCCAGAGCATCTTCCGCCATGGTACCGTCGGATTCGCAGATTATGCGAGGTGAAACATTCTCTTTGACTATTGCTTCCATAAGTGGTTCAAAGGGCGGTCCGAAAACAGAATCCTCAAACGTGAGGTGCTTTTTTTCGCCCGCATTTGTAAATTCTATTTTAGAAAAATGGCAGTGAAGAGTATCGGCATAACTGTCTCCGAGTTTTTCGGCTATTGTATTGAACACACGTCTGTAGTCATCAACGGCAACAAAAAGGCTACCGATATTTCTTGCGTTCAAATGACCGAAATCGACTACGGGGCGGAGACGCTTATCTATCGAGCAAATATCAAGAACCTCATCGAGAGTCCCTAACTGATTCAGTTTGCCCATAGTCTCAAGTGCTAATGTAACAGTAGTATTGCCGACAGCTTCAAGTGCTTTAAACATAGTATCTTTCGCAAGAGAAACTGCTTCTTCTCTTGATATTTTTGATGCACTGCCGGTATGGATAACAATAAGCTCTGCGTTCATAAGCTCGGCGGCTGCAACGCTTTTTGTAATGTAATCGACACTTTTTAGGCGTTTTTCGGTATCAATTCCCGAAAGAGATATATAGTAGGGGGCGTGAAGAGACATACGAATATTATGTTTTTTTGCTTCGTCGCCGATTTTTCTGAATGTATCATCGCTTCCGAAAAGTCCTTTACCTGCTTGATATTCGTAGCAATCAAGACCGAAGGTTGATACCCATTCAGGTGCTTCGATCGTGCTTTTCTTGCCTGATGCGTAAAAGGAAAGTGAGTTACCGCCCGGACCAAATAATGCACTCATATTTTTTTCTTCGCTTTCTTTTTGTAATAATATTTAATAAAAGGTTTTTCAATAGCCGATTTGCATCTGAAGAAGGGTGTCTCGACTTTTTTTATCGTGGGCACCCATACGGACGTAATGCCCGAAACTCTTGCCGTAATAACGTCGGTCAAAAGCTGGTCGCCTACCATAACTGCATTTTTCTTTTCATCGTTTAGTATGCGTAAGGCGTTTTTTACGGTACGGTGTGACGGCTTACCCGATTTGTATAGATAGGGCAGATTTAACCTTTCGTTAAATTTTTCCACTCTTTCCTTTTCGTTGTTGGAAACGAGAATAACCTTTATTCCGGCATCGGTCATAGATTTGACCCATAGACAAACGTCCTCGGTGGGCTCGGGAACGTCATAGGGAACGAGCGTGTTATCGATATCGCATAGCATACAATTTTTTTCTATACTCTTTAAAAATTCGGGGGTAATTTCCTTATATGTATCAAAATCATAATCGGGAAGTAAAGGGTGCTTCATTTTATTTACCTCGCAGTAATGTACTTCGGTTATTTTAACACAAAATTGCATTATTAACAAGTGGTATTTAAAAAAAACACAATCCGGAGAGGCAAAGTTCTTTGCCTACTTTCTTTCAAGAAAGTAGGTATCCGCGTTCTTTTTGGAAAAAAACGCATACAAAAAAGCCGTGAGGGGAACACGGCTTTTTGTTTTTAAAGCTTATGTAGCTTTAAAGGGGAATAATAGGGATAAAAAATTAGGAGAATTTATTTTTCAAACGCAAATTATCGGCAATCATGGCGATAAATTCGCTGTTTGTGGGCTTGCCTCGGTTATTTTGAATGGTGTAGCCGAAGTAGGAGTTAAGGGTATCAATGTCGCCTCTGTCCCAGGCAACCTCAATGGCGTGTCTGATGGCACGTTCAACTCTTGACGAGGTCGTAGAGTATTTTTGAGCAACAGAGGGATAGAGAATTTTTGTGACCGAGTTAATTATGTTGTTGTCTTCAATAGCCATCATAATTGCTGTACGAAGATATTGATATCCTTTAATGTGTGCGGGTACGCCTATTTGATGAATAATCTTTGTGATTTGAGTTTCCATATCTGCAACAGTAGCTTTTTGTGTAAAAGACCTTTCGGCAAGTATCTTGTTTTTAGATGCAATTCTGATTATGCGTTCTTTGAGTGTAGCATAATCAAGAGGCTTAACGAGGCAATATTCAGCTCCGGCTTCGGTAGCTTCAGCAAAAATATTTGGGTTGTTGACCATAGACACCACAATGAAGGACGGGGAGTTGTCCATATCCTTAACCTTGCTCATAACTTTAATAAAATCGAGTTTTGACAGCCAAGCATCTAATAAAACAATATCGGGACGCAGGAGTCTGATCTTGTTTTCAGCATCCTCGCCGTTTGTTGCAGTATCTATAGTTTTAAAGCCGAGTCTTGAAAGGTTGTCCTTGCAGCTTGTACGAAAGTCGGCGTTTTCGTCTGCAATAAGAATTTTTATTGATTGTTCCATTTTTCCACACACTCCGTATTACCGTATTCTGTATTTGTTGAATATATATTACCATAATTTACCAATTTTTGCAATAGTTTTTTTGATAAAATACTTACTAAAAAATTTTGTCGATATGTAGTTAAAATTACCAAAAATTACCAAATAACAAGGTTAAGCGTTGGGAAATAGATATTTTAGGGGATAAAGCAAGAGAGTGCGTATAGACGAGAAGTCCATACGCACTCTTATTTTATTTATGCTTTTTTTAAATACTCTACCTGACTTTTCGCAAGGTGGTGCCATTTTCCGAGGGGGAGGTCTCCAAGCTTAATATTTCCGATAGCAACACGCTGTAATTTTGTTATTTCAAGTTCGGTCTGTTCGCACATTTTACGTATCTGTCTGTTTCTGCCCTCGTAAAGCTCCATACGTATAACTGTATAATTATCTTTACGTGTAACAATATCACAAGCCACGGGGAGTATTTCATAGTCGTCTATAATCATAGGCTTTCCCAACGCTTTCAGTTGCTCGGGCGTTATTTCCCCTTTGACTTTAACGTGATATATTTTCGGAATACGGTGGCGTGGGTGCATAAGCTTGTTTGCAAGGTCTCCGTCGTTTGTAAAAAGAAGCAAGCCTTCTGAGTCCATGTCAAGTCTGCCTATGGGATATACTCTTGTTCCCACGTTATCTACAAGTTCCCCAACACATTTTCTTGATTTATCGTCGGAGAGGGTAGTAACGTAGCCGCGGGGCTTATTTAACATAATATATACCTTGCGGTCGTTTTGTTTTATTTCAACAGCTTGTCCCTTATATGTAACCCGGTCCTTGCCGGGAATGATTTTTTGGCCAAGCTCTGCAGGTTGACCGTTTACCTTTATTCTGCCTGCTTCAATTTCTTTTTCTGCGGCTCGTCGGCTCATAATACCTGCTGTTGAAATAAATTTTTGAAGACGAATCTCTTCCATATTATATAATACTCCTAAAATAAACCAAATAGCTTTTTCTTAATTTTCTTTTGATTGACGTCATTTTGTGCCGTAAGATCAATTCTGCCTATTTCTTCGCCGTTGTTGTAAAATATAACTTGTCCCAATATATCACCTTGTTTAACGGGGGCAAAAAGAAATCTGTCAATCACAAGCTCACTTGTAATATTTGCAGTTTGTTTTTCGCAGGTGTAGCTGAGACCGCCCGCATTTGTAACGGTTGCGTAATCGGATTCACCGCCTACAACGGGGATTTTGTGAGTTATGCTGTCGGGGGCGGCAAGGTGATAGGTTTTAACCTTTTCAAAGCCGTAATCAAGAAGAGCTTTGTGGTCGTTCCAGTCGTCGGGGGCATTGAGCGTAACGGCAATAACCGTTGTTCCGTCTTTTTCTGCGGCAGAAACGAGACAACGGCCTGTTTTTTTGGTAAAACCGGTTTTGACTCCGATGGCATTCTCGTATATCCTTAAGAGTTTGTTGTGATTAACAAGGACACGGGTACCGTCATCTTTATTTAACGGTATCGTTTCTTTTGCCGTGGAAACGATTTGACGAAAGGTATCATTTTCAAGTGCATATTTTGTTATGACAGCTAATTCATAGGCAGTAGTGTAGTGATTATCGTCATAAAGTCCGTGCGGATTGGTAAAATGGGTGTCTTTCAGTCCAAGTGCTGAAGCCTTTTCGTTCATAAGAACTGCAAAATCTTCAACACTTCCCGCAACCTCTATTGCGATAGCTGTTGCGGCATCATTAGCACTTTGAAGGAGCAACGCATAAAGGAGTTGCTTCATAGTCAGAGTTTCGCCGTGTGCAAGATAGATCGACGAGCCTTCGATCCCCACAGCCTCGTCGGCAATCTTGACTTGTTTTTCGAGTGGGCAGTTTTCGAGGGCAACTAAGGCTGTCATTATTTTGGTGGTACTTGCCATACCTCTCCGAATATGTGCGTCTTTTTCATAAATGACCGAGCCGCCGTGACCGTCGATTAAGACTGCACTTTGTGCGGATATTGAAAGTGCGGATGCACATACACACATAAGGCTTATAAATAATACCGTTGAAACCAGTATACATATTGTTTTTTTCATATAACACTCCGTTTAAAACAAATATCTTTAGTAATATTTATTTCAATCGGGTGCAATTTGTATGCAAAAAAGAATATGGAAACAGTTTGCTTATTCGCCTTTATCTTCTTTTTTGAAAACGTTTTTAATTTTTTCGAGTATGTCGGGCGATTTTTCAATAATATTGCCAACGGTTGCTATTTTGTTGGTAGTCGTATCGGGGGTAGACATACTGAGCAGTTCAATCGTTGAATCGGGCTTGATAACTAAAAATGCCATAGGCGTAACCGAAACGCCTGTTCCCGAACCTCCGCCAAAGTTATTGTTTTTTTCGTTTTGTTCTTTTTTTGAAGCGTAATCAAGTCCGCCTGAGGCAAAGCCCATAGATACTTTTGATACGGGAATAATGGTAACGCCGCCCGCAGTTGTAACGGGATCACCAATAACTGTATTGGTTTCAACGATGCCTTTGATACTGTCGAGAGTGGTTTTGATAATATCGTTCTGTTTGCTGTCCATAGTGTTCCTCCTGATATATAAATATATTTAATAATTTAATTTTTTGTTGCTGTGGTTTTTTGATTTTTCTTTTTTATATATGCCATAAAAAACTTAAAGGCAAGTGAAAGACTATGCCACACTCTTAATCCTAAGGTGATGTTAATTTTTGCATCTGTTTTACCTTCCAAAAAATCGGGTTTAACAGTAATACTGTTGCTTTTTTTTACATCAACATTAGTGAGGTTAGAGAATAATTCAACGATGTATGCAACGAGCTGACAAATACCGCCGTAAATGACGGCTGTCTTTGCCGGGTCATCGTTCCCTACGGTTATATGAATATTTATGATTTCTACCTTAAGATAACGTCCGAAGGGCGACATTACGTTGTCAAGCACAAGCTTTATAATTTCAAGAATTTCTTTTATCTTCGTAGCCTTGTCCTTTTGCGGAGCTTCCTTGGCTTGTGGTTGCATCTCAGACTTCTTTTGTTGCTTTAATGCCTTTTTGTTTAGCTTTTTTTGTTTTTTTTGTAATGCCTTTATCGAATAGTCTTTAGGTTTTGGCTTTTTTTGCGGACGTGGGTAAATCGGAATGTTGAATAGCAAAAGTTTTACCTTTACCGAAAAATCATCTTCGTAGACAATGCAAAGCTTAACCTTCAAAAATAGAAGAAGGACAAGTATAGCTATAGGTATAAGTAATATAAGCCACCACATATGTGCAGTCCTCCTTTCATTTTTTTCTCTTCTTTATTCTTTCCCTTCTTCTACTACTTCTTCTTCGTTTACATCAAGTGTCAGCATTTCTACCGATGGAAGCTGGTCGAGCGATGTAAGACCGAAGCAACGGAGAAAATCAAGGGTTGTGCCGTAAAGTGAGGGACGTCCGGGAACGTCAAGTCTGCCTTTTTTCTCGATAAGATTCTTTTCGAGAAGAAGAGCTACGGAATATGAGCTGTCAAGCCCTCTGACTTGATCTATGTAGGCACGTGTTACGGGTTGGTGGTATGCAATGATTGCAAGAACTTCAAGGGAAGAGTTGGACAGATTACCTCTGCCTTGTTTTATTCCCAATGCCATCTTTACGTAGGCTTCATAGTCGCTTTTGGTGCAAAGCTGACAGGCTTTGTCAAACATAATAAGCTGAACACCTCGCGGCATATTGCCGTTATTATACGTTTCGCTGTATTCTTCGACTAATTTTTTTGCAACTGCAGGTGTAGTTTCAAGAATATCTGCAAGCTTGTCGTATGAAACGGGGTGGCCTGCGGCATAGAGTACCGCTTCGATTATTTCAAAGCTTTTTGAAGTGTTGAGTTCATTCTGCATTTTCATTTACTGCCTTTCGGTTGGAGTGAGTATTGAGTATAATGTCAAGTTCACCGCTTTCGGTTTCTTCAAGCTCAATTCTTCTTGACTTTGCAAGTTCAAGTATTGCCATAAAAGAGGCAACAAGCTCCGAGCGGTTTTCACAAAGCAGCATAATGTTATCAAATGAATCTCTGCCTTGTTTGCGGAGCCTTTTCATAATGGAAAGTATCTTTTCTGATACAGACACCATTCGTCCGCGAAGAAGGGGAGCGAATACCTTTTCGGGCGGAGCCGAATAAAGTTTACTTCTGTTTATAAGCCTCACGAATGCTTTTTGCAATAAGGCTGAGTCCATATCGGTAGGCTGTTCATCGCGTCTTACCGGGAAAACGTCGCTTTCTTTTGCAAATCTGCCCGAATATTCGGAGAACATACCGTTAAGTAAAATTGCCGCTTCTTTTGCTTTTTTATATTCAAGCAGGGCGGCGGCAAGTGCGGCTCTCGGGTCTTCGGGGTCTTCCTCGTCCTGCTTGGGAAAGAGCATACGGCTTTTGATAAGCATAAGCTCTGACGCCATAGAAATAAATTCACCCGCTATATCCATATCCATTTTTTCCATCATGGACAGATATTCCATATACTGATCGAGGATAAGGGATATTGGAATATCGCAAATATCAATTTTGTTTTTAGAAATCAGTGAAAGCAAGAGGTCGAGAGGTCCTTCAAATACCTCAAGCTTATATTTCGGTGTTACTTCTGTCATACGAATAGTCCTATAATCAAATTAATAATATATTGCATACCGTTCGATAATCCCGATACTATAAAGGTAAGAGGTGTGTCAAGTAATCCCGTAAAGAGTGCTACTATAATAATTATCTGTATAATCTGCTCGTATTTCATAAATTTAAAATACAGCTTATTGGGCAGGAATATAAATGCCAAGCGTGAGCCGTCAAGGGGCGGAACGGGAATAAGGTTAAATACTGCGAGGGATAGATTCATATAGTGAAGGCTTATGAAAAAAAGCAACAATACGTAATAAAGATTTGCGGCAAATTCCGAACCTGCAAAAAGAGCATAGTTTTGCAGGATAATATTGTAAACGATAAGTCCCACCAACGCGAGTAATACGTTTGATATAGGACCTGCTGCCGCAGTGAGAGCCATACCTTTTTTTGGATTGTTAAATCTTCTTGCGTTTACGGGAACGGGCTTTGCCCAACCGAAGCCGAACAGAAACATACATAATGTTCCCATAATGTCAAGGTGTTTCAGGGGATTTAAAGTAATTCTGCCGAACATTTTGGCGGTCGGGTCACCCATTTTGTAGGCTGCATAGCCGTGGGCACATTCGTGGAGGGAGAGGGAGAGAAGAACTATCGGAATACGCAGCAGCAAAAGAATGGGGTCAAAATTACCCGAAAGTATACTTGTAATCATATATCGTTCCTTATTAAATCATCGTAGCTTTCTCTTGCTACGGCAATGTATTTTTTGTTCTTTGACACCATAACTACGGGCGGACGGGGAAGTCTGTTGTAGTTTGAAGCCATAGAGTAGTTGTATGCACCCGTGCAAAGTACAGCGAGAATATCGCCCTTTACGGGATTGGCAATCTTGGTGTTTTCTGCAATGAGGTCTCCGCTTTCACAGCATCTTCCCGCGACCGTGCAGTTGTAGTCGGCTTTGTCAGCCGCTTTGTTTGCAAGCATACAGGTGTAGATGGACTGATACAGAGCATATCTCGGATTGTCGGGCATACCGCCGTCAACGGATACGTATTTTTTGAAGCCGGGAATCTCTTTAACACTGCCTACGGTGTAAAGTGTAATTCCTGCCGCCGCAACGAGTGAACGGCCGGGCTCCATAAGGATAGTCGGCATATTAATACCGTTTTTTAATGCATAGGTTTTAATCTTTTCGGCAATTTTGTCAATGTTTTTGCCGTAGTCAATAACGGGGTCTTCTTCAATATAGCGTACACCCATACCGCCGCCGAGGTTGAGTATCTTAATTTCGTAACCTGTTTCGTCTTTTATCTGTTTTAGGAATTTAATCATAATTTCAGCCGCATCCGTAAACGGTTCACATTCAAATATCTGTGAGCCTATATGGCAATGAATACCGCAAAGGTCAATGTTGGCAAGGCTTAGGGCGTTTTTTACAATAGCCATAGCCTGACCTGTTTCAATAGCCGAACCAAATTTAGAATCAACGTTTCCCGTAATAACAGCCTTGTGTGTATGAGGGTCGATTCCCGGAGTGATACGGAGCAGTATTTTTTGCTTGATATTTCTTCCGCCCGCTTGGCTGTTGACTTCGATAAGTTCTTCGTTATTATCGACAACAAAATAGCCTAATTTGCAATCCAATGCAAATTCAATATCTTTTTCTGTTTTGTTGTTTCCGTGAAAATAGACATTCTCCATATCGAAGCCTGCCTTATAAGCGGTATAAAGCTCACCGCTTGAAACAACGTCACAGCCTATGCCTTCTTCTTTTGCAATTTCATATATTTTCTTGCAAGAAAAAGCTTTGCTTGCGTAAAGAGGCATACTGCCTTCTCCGAAATTTCTTTCAAGGGCGGTTTTATATACCCTGCAATTTTCTCTTATAAGGTCTTCGTCCATAATATAAGCGGGAGTGCCGTATTCTTTTGCAAGCTCTACGGTATCATAACCGCAAAATGTGAGGCGGTTCTTTTGGTTTATTCCTAAATTTTGATGTAACATAATAATCTCCGTTTTGTTATCGAGCTGTGTCGCAGAAGTTTATTATCTGTGCCCAAACCTCGTCCTTGCCCTCGTTTTTCAACGAGGAAAAGGGGATTATGGGAGTACCTTCTTTGACAGAGGGGTGTGTTTTGATATATTCAAGCATTTTGTTTCTGTCGGTCTTGTTTGTCTTGTCTGATTTGGTAACAACTATAAAATAGGGAATACCGACAGTGTTAAGATAGTCAAGCATCATTTCATCGTCCGCAGTAGGTCCCGCTTTCATATCTATAAGCTGGGCAACCGCTTTAAGCGAGTAATCACCCTCGCTACGTGCGGTGAAAAATCCGTCTGTAAGAGCAGACCATCTTTTTTTGTCTTCTGTACTTCGTTTTGCGTATCCGTATCCGGGAAGGTCAACAAGGTATAGCTTTTTGTCTACCGAGTAGAAATTGACCGTAATCGTCTTGCCGGGGGCTGAGCTGACACGGGCAAGCTTCTTTCTGCCGAGCAGTGTGTTTATAAGTGAACTTTTTCCGACGTTGGATCTGCCCGAAAAGGCGATTTGCGGTATGGAGTAGGCAGGAAACTGCTTTGTGGTTCCTGCTGTTATTTCAAGATTAGAGTTTTGGATATTCAGCTTCATACAGGCCTCGTTGCACGTGATTGAGTTTCGGGGATATCTAAACAAGTGTTGTTCTTGAAATTTTCAAGAACCGTGTTTTTTGATAACTTTTCTTGGGCGAAGGCATTTTTGATTACGTCGTCAAGAGTGGAGCAAAGAATTATTTCAAGTCCGTTTCTTGCGGCTTTATCTAATTCTTCAAGGTCTTTTGCGTTATCTGCGGGGATAAGTACTGTCTTGACTCCTGCTTTGTATGCTGCCATGGTTTTTTCGCGAAGTCCGCCTATGGCAAGAACTCTGCCTCGGAGGGTTATTTCACCAGTCATAGCAACGTCGCGACGTACCTTTCTTTGAGTAAGCTCACTGAGAAGTGCTGTCGTAAGAGAAACGCCTGCCGACGGGCCGTCTTTGGGGACTGCACCTTCGGGAACGTGGATATGTATGTCTTTGGTTTTATAGAAATCGGGGTCAACGCCTAAAGCTTCACAGTTGCTTCTGATGTAGCTTACAGCCGCTTTAGCCGATTCTTTCATAACATCGCCGAGCGAACCGGTAAGCTCAATCTTGCCTGTTCCGGGCATAGTTGTTGCCTCAATTCGCAAAAGGTCGCCGCCTACCGAAGTATATGCAAGTCCGTTCACGGTTCCTATTTCGTCGTGCTCGTATACAGAATCGGGAATAACCTTTCTGCCGCCCAGATAATCAACAATGTTTTTATCGGTAAGGCGAATGGCGGTGATGCCGTCTTCAACAATTTTCTTAGCAGCTTTTCGGCATACGGACGCTATTTCTCTTTCAAGATTACGTACACCTGCTTCTCGGGTATAAAAATCGGCAATTTCCAAAATTGCACTGTCGTCAAAACGCAAGTGTTTTTTTGCAAGACCGTGCCTTTTAAGCTGTTTTGGAACAAGGTGATTTTTTGCAATTGAGAGTTTTTCGGTACGCGTATATATCTGAAGCTCAATTACTTCCATTCTGTCGAGCAGTGGCTTCGGAATGGTGTCAAGCGTGTTTGCTGTTGCAATAAATACACATTCGGAGAGGTCAAAGGGAAGCTCGACAAAATGGTCGCGGAAATTCTTATTCTGTTCGCCGTCAAGAACTTCAAGAAGGGCGGAAGAGGGGTCTCCGTGGCTGTCGCGAGTCAGCTTATCAACCTCGTCAAGAAGGATAAGCGGATTGCGTACTTTTGCCTGGCTTATTGCATTTATAATTCTGCCGGGCATAGCACCGACGTATGTCTTTCTGTGTCCTCTGATATCTGCCTCGTCTCTTATACCGCCTAATGCAACACGTACATATTTGCGGTTCATTGCCGTTGCAATAGACTGAGCAACCGAGGTCTTACCCGTTCCGGGAGGACCTACAAGGCAAATAATTTGGTTCTTTAATTCAGGGTTAAGCTGTTTTACGGACAGATATTCGATTATTCTTTCCTTTACTTTTTCGAGTCCGTCATGGTCGCGGTCAAGTATTTTTCTTGCATATACCGTGTCAAGTCTGTCCTTTGTTGCTTTTGTCCAGGGAAGCTCAATGCAGGTGTCAAGATATGTTCGGATAACTGCACTTTCAGCAGAGCCGAAGGGCGTTTTTTGTAGCTTATAAACTTCTTTTACCAGCTTTGTTTCAATTTCTTTTGGGAGTTTTTTTCCGTATATTGCATCAAGATAGTCTTCAATTTCGTTGTCTCCGTCGCCGTAGCCGAGTTCCCCTTGAATAACTCTCATTTGTTCACGCAGGTAATGCTCCCTTTGGTTAGATTCAAGTCTTGAAATGACCTTTTTGTGAACCGAGAGCTCGGTCTCAAATATTTTGGTCTCTTTTTCCATTATAACGTTTAATAACTCGAGACGCTTGAAGGGGTCAAATTCATTAAGAATATTTTGCTTATCCTCTATTGAGGTGAACAGGTTACACGCAATGTAGTCGGCAAGGAATCCAAGAGATTTTATGGTTTTTACCGACAGCTTAATATCTTCCGAAAGGTTGGGGATAAACTTTGCAAACTTCTCGAAGTTTTGCATCGTTTCTCTTATAAGAGCCTCGCCTTTTATACCCGCTTCATTTTCGGCGGTTATTTTTTTGCAGAGGGTATCTGCAAAAAGCTTATCTCCCTTGATGTTCAACGAAAGCAGAGAGGCACGGCAAAAGCCGTCAAAAACGATTCGCAGATTGCCGTTTGGAAGCTTAAGGTAGTCTTTTACTTTAGCCGCGGTACCTACTTTTTCAAAATCTTCTGCCTTGTCGCATTTTTTATTTGCTATATCTTTAGGCGATATAAGAAAAACGGGTTCGTCTATTTCTTTGGCGAAAATACATGCCTTTTTGGCGGATTTGTCCGATATTTCAACGCTCTGCGGAATAGAGGGGAATACGGTTATTCCTCTGAGTATCACGAGCTGTAATGTCATTTTTTCTGCTTTTTCTATGTATCTTATCATTTAGTTCTCCTTGTTTTTACGGCGGACGTTTTTTGTAATATGCCCGATATGGGTACACGCATATCTTATTAACAATGTATTATAACATAGAAATAATAAAATTTCCACTATTTTTAATAATATTATAATTTAAAATAATAAAATTGTCAAATCTTCGGCAGGGGAAATTCTTCCCGAAAAAATTAATAAATACGGATATACGAAACTGCGGGCGATTCGTGAATTGCCGATACGGTATTATGTGCAATGCTTTTAAAAAAAGAAAAGGGGAGGCGAAGGGCGTAATGTCCGTTAAGAACATCACGCCCTTCGTCTCCCGCTTTTGTTTATATATTCACTGTTTTACATTGCAAATAATCGAGTTGTTCACGGTTGTGTGTTACAACAAAGCATGGCTTTTTCTTTGAGTAGTCGATTACTATATCCATAATAGCTTTTGTTCTGTCTGCATCTATGCCGTTAAATGCTTCGTCGAGCAACAGTATGTCGCCGTCGTATGCAAAGGCTCTTGCAAGTGCAACACGCATTTTCATACCGCCTGAAAGCTCGTCGGGATATGTGTTTAAATCATCTTCAAGGCCTAACTTTGTCAGCCACGTCTTTGCTGTGTTTTTAGCCTCTTCGGTATTTCCCAACGGCAGAGCTGCGTTTTCGAGTGCGGTACAGCTCGGCAACAGTCGAGGTTCTTGGAATACGTAAGATATCTTCTTTATATTTCCGTATTCTATCTTTCCCGAATACTTCTTGTCAAGTCCCGCTATAATTCGCATAAGCGTTGTTTTGCCGCACCCTGACTCGCCTTTTATTGCAATTATTCCTCTGTCGGGAATATCGAGAGAAAAATTGTTGAACAGTATCTTCTTGCCGAATCTCTTTGAAAGGTTGGTTATCTTCATAAGTTGTTCGCCCCCCTTTTGCGTGAGGTGAGTCTTTTAAAAGTCTGCATAAGCAAAAATTCAAGAATAACGCTTATTACTATAACGGTTACGGTCCATACGAACACGTCTGCCGTTTCAAGATATGTCTTTCCCTCGTAAAGCTGTTTGCCTATAGAGTTTTTGGGGAATGACAGTACTTCTGCCGCAACGCCCGCTTTCCAAGCAAGTCCGAGCGACGTCTTAAAACCCGCCGAAAAGTAGGGGAGTATAGACGGCAGATAAAGCTTTGTCAGTCTGTGCTTCAGTGAGAGGTTATAAATCTTCGACATCTCTATGAGGTCGGTTGGCGTGTTTTTTAGCCCTTCACATACGTTGCCGTGAATTATCGGAAGTACCATTAAAAACGATATAAAAGAGGGAATAGTCTCTTTATTGAGCCACACTAATGCCAATATAATAAACGATGCTACGGGGGTCGCTTTTATTACCGAAAGAATGGGTGCGAAAATCTCGTCAAGTATTTTTATTTTTGCTGTAATTATGCCCAGAACAGTACCGATTCCTACGGCAATAAGAAAGCCTGAAAGTATACGCAATACGGTGCTTGAAATTATAACGTAATATTCTTTTTCGCCCATAAGCTGAATCAAGCGTTTTGATACCTCGGCAGGAGTGGACACTAAAACCGCTGAATCAACCTTTATAGCGATTATTTGCCAAACTATAACCCAAAACGCAAGGACTGCGACAGTCCTTGCGACTTTTGGTGTTTTTTTAATAATAGAATTCATCATCGGGGAGCTTTCCGCCTACAGAGGCCTTGTTTGCCTCAAAAAGAACGTTGAGCATTTGGGAAACGGAGGTCTTCATTTCGTAGCCTGTTACTAAGCAGATATTGCAATTTGGGATAGCCTTTTTTGCAATTGCAGCCTTGGGAACAATTCCTGCCTTTTCGATAAGTGCCGAAGCTTCGTCAATATTGTTGTTTACATAATCAACGGAAGCCTTATATTCTTCAAGGAACTTTGCAAGTGCGGTAGGATATTTGTCCGCAAATTCGTTTCTTACGATTATACAGCCTTGCACCAACTTGAAGTCGGATACCTTATCCCATTCTTTTGTCAAATCAAGGGCTATTCTTACCGTACTTCCCGTTGTTGCCGAAGTTACCTGCGGCTCGGGAAGCATACCGATTGCTACCGAATTGTTCTTGAGCTTGGTTGCAAGTTCTGCGTGTTCTGCAAGAAATTCTATAGTTACGTCTTTGTCGGGGTCGATGTTGTTCTTTGTTAAAATGTAACGGAGAACGTATTCGGGATTCGAGCCTTGACCGGTTGCGTAAATGGTTTTGCCCTTTAAGTCAGCAACGCTGTTTATCGTGTTGCCGTTTTCTAATATATATAAAACGCCGAGGGTGTTGATACCCGCAACCTGAAGCTTGCCTTCGGTCTTGTTATACAGAACGGAAGCAAGGTTTACAGGAACTGCCGCAATATCGTAATTACCCTTTAGCACTTCGGGATTGACCTGGTCGGGTGCAGACGCTATGGTAAATTCATAGTTGTAAGCCGTTTTGCCGTTTGTATCGTCTTCGATAAGCTTTGCCATGCCCATACCTGTAGGACCTGCAAGGGTTATAACGCGAATACTTTCGGGTTTTTCTTCTTTTATTTCTTCTTTTGTTTCGTTTGGTGTTGTTTCTCCCTTTGTTTCATTTGCATTAACGTCTGGGGTGTCATTTGCACAAGACGCAAATAAAAAGAGGGAAAGTGTCATAATTACTGCCATAATGATTGCTGTGATTTTGTTTCTTTTCATAATGTTTCTCCATAAATTTTTTTGAAGTCTTCGGGTGAAGTTATTTTGATTATATTGTTTTCTCTTGTTATAAAACAGTTTGCTTCAAGCGATTCAAACGCTCTGTAAAGCGATGCTCTGCCTATATCAAGATTTTGTGCAAGTTTGGTCATATTCATTTCGATTTTTACGGTATTGTCTTCTATCGGCAGGGACAAAAGATATCCGGCGAGTTTCTTTTCGGAGCTTCCCGAGGTGAAAAAGGCGATTTTCTTGTTTAAAAATCTAATCTTGTCCGACAAGAAGCAGATATAGTTTTTGGTAAAACCGATATCTTTCTTCAGCATTTCTTCAATACAGTCTTGCGGTATTACCGCGTATGTGCAGTTATCTTTTGCGATAATCGAGGTGGAAGCACATTTTTCACCGAACAGAGATGCCATACCGAATACTCTGCCTTTTTTTAACGTGTTCAAAATAACGGGCTGTGTTTTTGATACTCCGTATACAGATGCACTTCCGTTAAGTATTATAAAAAGACTTGAACTTTCTGTATCAAACCTTTCGCCTTTTTGTGTTTCGCAGATTTCACAAACCTTAACGGCATATTCGACCGTGCTCGGCAAAGCACACTTGAAAAGAGGTGAATTTGAAAATATTTCTGTTATTTCTCTTTCTGTCAAAAACATTACTCCTTTCGTAAAACTGTCTCAAATGATACAGTTTTTGTGTTCGGTTGTATTATAATACATCTTTTTTTGTTTGTCAATAGCTTAGGGAAGAATATGTAAAAAAGTTGTATTGTTTAAGAATAGAAAGCTAATTTGCATAAACATTGTTTTGTGTGGCAATGGATAACAATGTTGCTTCTCCGGTGGGGAACGAAGTGGCGGTGAGGATGGGAATAATTAACCTCACCTCTGTGCATTTACATCAATTCAGTAGGTGCATTATTCAACCTCCCTCCTCAGATGGAGGTTGAACAAAGTGTCTGCTTGCTTTATGTTTCTGCACAGAGGTATTTGTACAAATTTTTGGGTGGGAATAGGGCTCGTCGAGGACGTCGAGCCCTACAAATTTTATACCTACTTGTTTGATGTTTGTGTATAGAGGTAATGGGATTATTCGCTCCAGAATAATCCACACAAATTAAAATGTGTTTTCGTTTTTGTGGGGGGCAATATACAGATATATTTCTCCCCTTTGGCTAAAATATAAAAAAATTAAAAATATTTTTGTGTAAACTGTTGTAAAATGAATTTTTTTGTTTTATAATATAAAATTGTTGAAAAAAGTTAGAGATTTGTTTTAAGGTAGGGATATTTTAATGAAAAGAGAAGACCTTCGTAATATTGCGATAATCGCTCACGTTGACCACGGTAAAACAACATTGGTTGATGAAATGTTAAAGCAGGGCGGTGTATATCGCGAAAATCAGGCTACGGAAGAAAGAGTTATGGACAGCAACGCTATCGAAAAAGAGCGTGGCATTACAATTCTTGCAAAAAATACTGCTATACATTACAAAGACGTTAAAATCAATATAATTGACACTCCCGGACACGCTGACTTCGGCGGCGAGGTTGAACGTATTCTCAAAATGGTTAATGGCGTTTTGCTTCTTGTTGATGCGGCGGAAGGTCCCATGCCTCAGACAAGATTCGTTCTTCAAAAGGCTTTGGAATTAAATCACAGAGTAATCGTTGTCGTAAACAAAATAGACAAGCCCGATGCAAGACTTGATGAGGTCGTTGACGAGGTTCTTGAACTTCTTATCGACCTTAACGCAACAGATGAACAGCTCGACAGCCCTATGATATTCTGTTCGGGTAAAGCGGGTACTGCTTCGCTTTCTCCTTTCCAGCAGGGCACCGACCTTGTTCCTTTGTTTGAAACTATTCTTGAATATATGCCTGCTCCCGAGGGTGAGCCGGAAGAGTCTCTACAGGTGCTTGTATCTTCAATCGACTACAACGAATACGTAGGCAGAATCGGTATCGGCAGAGTTGAAAGAGGCACTATCAAGCAAAACCAAGACGTCATGATTTGTAACTATCATACCGAGGCGGCTCCCAAGAGAACCAAAATCGTTTCCATGTATCAGTTTGACGGTCTCGGAAGAATGCCCGTAACCGAAGCTAAATGCGGAGATATTATTTGTTTTTCGGGTGCTGAAGATATTACGATAGGTGATACTATCACATCTACCGAAAAGCCCGAGCCGCTGCCTTTCGTGAAAATAAGCGAGCCCACTCTTGAAATGACGTTCTCTGTAAACGACAGTCCTATGGCGGGCAGAGAAGGTAAGTTCGTTACTTCACGTCAGCTCAGAGACAGACTTTACAAGGAGTTGCTCCGTGACGTATCTCTTCACGTCGAAGACGGCGAAACGACAGACAGCTTTAAAGTAAGCGGAAGGGGCGAAATGCATCTTTCGATACTTATAGAAAATATGAGACGCGAAGGCTATGAGCTTTGTGCAAGTACCCCGAGAGTTCTTATGAAAGAAATTGACGGCGTTCTCTGCGAACCTATGGAAAGAGTTTCCATTGACGTTCCCGAAACATGTATGGGTTCTGTTATGGAAAAGTTGGGGGCAAGAAAGGGCGAACTTGTCGAAATGCAACCTTCGGGTAACAGAATGAAGATAGAATACGTTATCCCCGCACGTTGTCTATTCGGTTACAGAAGCGAGTTTTTAACCGATACCAGAGGCGAAGGTATAATCAACAGCTTGTTTGACGGTTATCAGCCTTTTAAGGGCGAAATAACGCTTCGTTATACAGGTTCTCTTGTTGCTCACGAGGCGGGCGAGGCTACTTCGTACGGCTTATTTAATGCTCAGGACAGAGGCGTTATGTTCATAGGTCCTGCAACAGAGGTTTACGAGGGAATGATCGTAGGCGAAAACCCCAAGATGGGCGATATTACGGTAAATGTTTGTAAGAAGAAGCACTTGACGGCTATTCGTTCAACAGGGGCAGATGAAGCTTTGAGACTGGTTACGCCTAAAGTCATGAGCCTTGAAGAAGCTATTGAGTTCATCAGCGATGATGAGCTTATTGAGGTAACTCCAAAGAGTATCAGACTTCGTAAGCGTATTCTTAACACCGAGCTTCGTCTTAAAGCTGAGGCTCAGAAGAGAAGAGGCAACTGATACGAGATAATATGTAACCACCTGCGAGGATTAGATTGCGGGTGGTTATTTTTGGTTTTTGTGAGTACAATTTAATCGGTAAAATATTGTTTTCTTTGCACAAAAAGCATAGATTGAATCTATATGAATATAGCCAATTGGTTAGCTTTAAGCTTTTTTGACGAAATTGGTTATTTTTATCTTATTTGTAATAAAAAATGCGGAATATTCGTCGATTTGATGAACGTTTTGTCTTGACAACGGCAAGTTTGTTTGATACAATATACAATGTATGGATTGCGAAAAAAGCAAATTATATAAAATCTTTAGAAAAGGAGGGCTACCATGGCCCATTTGAGTGAAGCATCAGTTGCTAAAATCAACGAAATCTGTGACAGATACGTTGAAGAAAAAACACCTTTGATGATGATTTTGTCTGCAATTCAGGAAGAATACGGCTATATTCCTCTTGAAGTACAGGAAATCGTATCCGAAAGAACCGGAATTTCCGTTGCTGAAATTTACGGTGTAGTTACCTTCTATTCTTTCTTCTCGCTTCAACCGAAAGGAAAGTACGTTGTCGGCGTTTGTCTTGGTACAGCTTGCTACGTTAAAGGTGCACAGCAGATCATTGACAAATTCTCCGAACTTTTGGGAATAGCTCCCGGTGGAACTACCGATGACGGTATGTTCACACTTGACGCTCTCCGTTGTATCGGTGCTTGCGGTATTGCTCCCGCTGTTACCATCAACGGTAAGGTATATCCTAAGCTCAAGGTATCCGATGTTCCCGGAATTGTTGAAGAATATCGCAAGATGGAGGCATAAGGATTATGGAAAAGATTAAGAATTTTGAAGAACTTTCCGCTAAATGTGCCGTTTGTGCAGATGCGTACGGCAAGAAGATTGAAGGCGGAAGCGGTAAGAGAGCTGTAGTTCTTTGCGGCGGTACAGGCTGTATCTCTTCAAACTCTCTCGAAATAAAGGCTAAATTTGAAAAGCTCGTAGAAGAAAAGGGACTTTCCGACAAGGTTACCGTTAATCAGGTTGGTTGCTTCGGTTTCTGCTCACAAGGTCCTTTCGTTAAGATTTACCCCGAAGATACTCTTTACAGGCTCGTTTCTATTGATGACGTTGAAGAGATTATTGAAAAAGATCTTATCGGCGGCGAAATTATAGAAAGATTGCTCTATGTTGACCCCAAAACAAAGGAAAAGATTGCAAAGCAGGACGATATCGAATTCTACAAGAAGCAAGTTCGTATTTCGCTTCACGGCTGTGGTGCTATTGACCCTGAAAATATCGAAGAAGCTCTCGGCTCGGGTGCATTCATCGGTCTTGCCAATGCTCTTAAGATGGATAGAAAAGCTGTTATTGATTCTGTCCTTGCATCCGGACTTCGTGGACGCGGCGGCGGCTTCCCCACAGGTATGAAGTGGAACTTTGCGTACGCTCAGCCCGACGGTGAAAAGTACGTTGTATGTAACGGCGACGAGGGCGACCCCGGTGCATTTATGGACAGATCTATTCTTGAAGGTAACCCTCTTGCAGTTATTGAGGGTATGGCTATTGCCGGTTATGCTATCGGTGCTCAGAACGGTTATTTCTATGTTCGTGCAGAGTATCCTATCGCTGTAAACAGACTCAGAATTGCTATCGAGCAGGCTGAAGAATTGGGACTTCTCGGCGACAACATTCTCGGTACTGATTTCAGTTTCCGTGTACATATCAGACTTGGTGCCGGTGCATTCGTTTGCGGTGAAGAGACTGCTCTTCTTAACTCTATTGAAGGTCAGAGAGGTATGCCCAGACCTCGTCCTCCGTTCCCTGCGGTTAAAGGCCTTTGGGGCTGTCCTACAATCGTTAATAACGTTGAAACACTCGCTTGCGTACCTTACATACTCCGTGAGGGTGCTGAAAAATTCGGTCAGTACGGAACAGAAAAGTCTAAGGGTACAAAGGTATTCGCTCTCGGCGGTAAGATTAACAACGTAGGTCTCGTTGAAATTCCTATGGGTACAACACTTCGCGAACTTGTTTATGATATCGGTGGCGGTATTCCGGACGGCAAGAAGTTCAAGGCTATCCAGACAGGTGGTCCTTCGGGCGGTTGCTTGACAGAAAAAGACCTCGATTCCGCAATTGACTTTGATACACTCGTTGCTAAGGGCTCTATGATGGGTTCGGGCGGTGCTATCGTTATGGACGAAGACAACTGTATGGTTGTCGTTGCTAAGTTCTATATGGAATTTATTTGCGACGAGTCTTGCGGTAAGTGCTCACCCTGCCGTATCGGTACAAAGCGTTTGCTTGAGCTCCTTAACAAGATTACCGACGGTAAGGCAACAATGAAGGATCTCGAAGAGCTTGAAGAACTCAGCGAAACAATTAAGACAGGTTCTCTCTGTGCTCTCGGTCAGACTGCGGCTAACCCCGTTCTTTCTACACTTCGTTCTTTCAGAGACGAATATGTTGCTCACGTTGTTGACAAGAAGTGTCCTGCAAAAGTATGTAAGAATCTTATGGAATATGTTATTGATCAGGATAAGTGTATCGGATGCGGACTTTGCGAAAGACAGTGTCCCGTTAATGCTATTCAGAAGACTGATTACGTTGCACCCGGACATAAGTTGCCTTCAAGAACTATTGATACCGTTAAGTGTATTAAATGCGGTATGTGCGTAGCTTCTTGTAAATTCAAGGCTATTGAAAAGAAATAATAAGGGGGAAATGAAAGATGGCATTGATTAATATTTTTATTGAAGGCGTTTCCTACCAGGTTGAGGCAGGAACGACTGTACTCGAAGCTGCAAAGACTTGCGGCTACGATATCCCCACTCTCTGTGCTTACAATCACGGTGAATGCTCAAAGGGTTCTTGCCGTGTATGTCTTGTAGAAGTTCAGGAAGGAAGAAGAAACGAACAGGGTGAAGTTGCATACGGTCCTATGAGACTCGTTGCTTCTTGCGTATATCCTATTACACCTGATATGAAGATTATAATTTCTTCTCCCAAGGCTGTAAAAGCAAGAAGAGCATCTGTTGAACTTTTGCTGTCCAACCACTCTATGAAGTGTCAGCAGTGCGATAAGAACGAATACTGCGAACTTCTTTACGCAGCTAAGGTTACAGGTGCAAGAGAAGATATGTTCAAGGGTTCTCAGACCCCTGTTACAATTGACCAGCTCACACCGTCTATCGTAAGAGATACATCTAAGTGCGTACTTTGCGGACGTTGTGTTGAGAGATGTAAAAATGCTCACGGTAAGGGCGTTCTCGGTTTTGAAAAGAGAGGATTTAACACTATTGTTGCTCCCGCCGAAAACCGTTCCTTCGCTAACTCTCCCTGTATCCTCTGCGGTCAGTGCGTAAGCGTATGTCCTACAGGTGCATTGATGGAAAAGAGCGAAATTGCTTTGGTTGACAAGGCTATGGCAGAAGGCAAATACGTTGTTGTTCAGACAGCTCCCGCAGTAAGAGCTGCCCTCGGTGAAGAGTTCGGCATGAAGGTTGGTACTGCTTGCACGGGCAAGATGGTTGCTGCTCTTAAGAGACTCGGCTTCAAGAAGGTATTTGATACAAACTATGCTGCTGACCTTACAATAATGGAAGAAGCTACAGAGCTTCTCGGCAGAATTAAGAACGGCGGTCAGCTCCCTATGATCACATCTTGTTCTCCCGGTTGGATCAACTATGCAGAAATTAATTACGGTGATCTTCTCGGACACCTTTCTTCTTGCAAATCTCCTCACGAGATGTTTGGTGCAATTCTTAAGACTTACTATGCAGAAGCAAACGGTATCGATCCTAAGGATATGTTTGTTGTTTCGATTATGCCTTGTACAGCTAAGAAGGGCGAAAAGGAAAGAGATCAGCTCGTTACAAACGGTCTTAAGGACGTAGATGCTGTTCTTACAACGAGAGAACTTGCAAAGCTTATCAAGCGTTCAGGTATCAACTTCAACAAGCTTCCCGATGAAGAGTTTGATAACGATGTTGTAGGCGATTACACAGGTGCAGGCGTTATCTTCGGTGTTACCGGCGGTGTTATGGAAGCGGCTCTCAGAACTGCTTACTATGTACTTACAGGCAAAGAACACGAGGCTGTTAAGTTTGAAGCAGTTCGTGGATTTGATGGCATTAAAGAGGCTTCTCTTGAGCTTAACGGAACAACTGTTTGGGTTGCTGTTGCTCACGGCATGAAGAATGCAAAGGTTCTCCTTGATGATATCAGAGCAGGTAAGAGCAAGTATTCATTTATTGAAATTATGGGATGTCCCGGCGGTTGTATTGCAGGCGGCGGTCAGCCTTACATCAAGCCTCAGTTCCTTCCCGACGAAGATGCTGATATTGTTGACACATACAAGGAAAAACGTGCTAAGGCACTTTATTCCGAGGACGAAAGACAGACTCTCAGACAGAGCCACAACAATCCTCAGATTAAGGCACTTTACGAGAAGTTCCTTGGTGAACCCAATTCTCACAAGGCTCACGACTTGCTCCATACAACTTATGCGGCAAGAGAAGCTTTTAAAGACTGAGAAAAGTTAGCTTAGAATAAAGAAGAGCGAGCCTAAAAACTTTTTTGCGGCTCGCTCGATTTATAATATGATTATCGTTTTGAAAAGGAGATATACGAATGAAAACGGCTGTAATTGAAATGGAAAACGGCGGTAAGATGACTTTGGAGCTTTACCCCGAAAAAGCTCCCATTACTGTTGAAAATTTTGAGAAATTGGCTAATAAAGGCTTTTATGACGGGCTTATTTTTCACAGAGTTATTCGCGGATTTATGATTCAGGGCGGTGACCCGGAGGGTACCGGAATGGGTGGCCCCGGATATAGCATAACGGGCGAATTTGCGGCTAATGGCGTGAAAAATGACCTCAAGCATACACGTGGAGTTATTTCAATGGCAAGGTCTATGAACCCCAATTCCGCAGGTTCTCAGTTCTTTATTATGCACGAAGATGCACCTCATCTTGACGGTCAGTATGCAGCGTTTGGTAAGATGACAGACGGTTTTGAAGTGCTTGATGAGATTGCGACAACAAAGACAGGTTATGCTGACAGACCGATGTTTGATATGGTGATAAAGAGCATTAAGGTTATGTAGTGAATACTACAAAAATGCAAATAAAGACAAAAAGGAGTCTTCTTGACTCCTTTTTTTGTGGGTTTATAAGTTATAACACCTGTAAAATCTGTCGAATTTATAATAATTTACAAAAAATTAAACTTTTGTTGGAATATAACAAAAAATAAAGTCGGTTAAACCGCGTTTTGTGTGGAAAATGTTGAAGAATATATTTATTTTCCCTTGACATTGCTGATTAAGTGTGTTATAATTACTCTTGGTATATTTATATACAGTATATATTATTGGGCTAATAATGGTTTTGTTTTCTTTGAATGAAAAAGTTACAAAGACGAAAAAATTATTGAAAGAGGAAAGACTATGAATTATTTGATTGTGGTAGCACATCCTGATGACGAAGTGTTGGGGGTAGGGGCAACGATACATAAATTGACGCGTGATGGTCATTCGGTTGCAGTATGTACTATGGCAAATCATGCGGCCGCACGTGCTAATATTTCTGCAACCTTAACCGAAGATCAAGAGAATGCGATGAAAATGTTAGGCGTTTGTAAGTGTTATTCAGCAGACTTCCCGAATATTCGTATGAATACGGTTCCGCATTTGGAATTAGTTCAATTTGTTGAAAAATGTATTGAGGATTTTGGTGCCGAGGCAATTATTACTCATCACCCATCCGATACGAATAATGATCATGTTATGACGAGTTATGCAGTGCAAGCAGCATCAAGGTTGTTTCAGCGTAAGCCGGGTATCCCGGCGTTGAGGTTGCTTCTTTATATGGAAGTGCTGTCCTCGACGGAATGGTCAATGGACTCTACCGCCAATCGCTTTACTCCGAATTATTTTGTTGAAATCGGTAAAGAGGGGTTGGAGGTTAAATTACAAGCTTTGGCTTTTTATAAAGGCGTGATGCGTGATTATCCGCATCCTCGATCCGATGAAGCGATTAAAGGTCTTGCTGCATATAGAGGGTGCCAAGCAGGATGTTATTATGCAGAAGCGTTTGAATGTGTATTTGGGAGAATATAAGAATGAATAGAAGAGGATATTTCTTTGTCAAGCGAGGCTTTGATATATTTGCTTCGTTCTTAGGTCTTGTTGTCACTTCGCCGATTTGGTTGATTACCATTATTGGAATTGAACTTTCGGATCCGGGTCCGATATTTTACAGGGCGAAACGTATTGGAAAAGATAATAAAGAATTTACTATGTGGAAATTCCGCAGTATGCGTGTTCCCAAAAAAGAAAGCGAAAAAAGTGAAGCAAGTTTTAAGGCAGATACAAACAGGATATTTCCTTTTGGTGAACTATGCCGGAGGCTAAAGATAGACGAGCTTCCACAACTTTTGAATATATTTTTTGGTTCGATGTCTATTGTTGGACCAAGGCCGGCAGCGAAGGATCAAGTAGAGGTGGTTCGAGCAGGTAAATACAATATTGCATCCACTGTGAAACCGGGATTGACGGGACCTGCCGCATTGTATGATTACATATATGGTGACAGCGTAGAGGAGCTTGAGGATTATAAGCGTTTGGTGCTGCCTACAAGGCTTGAGCTTGAAGCGTATTATCCTGAACACATGAGCATTGGTTATGACATTAAGATGATTTGGTATACTGTGGTTTGTGTGTTATCCTCTGTTTTTAAAAAAGAGCCGAAGAGGATTTTTTCTG
>JAZOUV010000063.1:0-11638 GCA_045658315.1 Eubacteriales bacterium | reverse complement strand
TTAAGGGAGTTGATGATAATATAGTTCCCTTTTTGAGCCAAATTGGTTGGACAAATAATGAACATAGTTCTCCAAGTAAAATTATTGATTTTGAAGAAATATTTGTATTAATTGATACAGACGGTGGTAATTCTTTAGTTCCAGTCAGTTTATTACACGGCAAAGTACAGCACAGAGAGAAAGTAATGAATAAAATACTGGTTTATCTTGGATAA
This sequence comes from Eubacteriales bacterium, assembly GCA_045658315.1. Classification (GTDB taxonomy): domain Bacteria; phylum Bacillota; class Clostridia; order Oscillospirales; family CAG-272; genus RGIG1995. Next base: position 11,423 of record JAZOUV010000063.1, on the reverse strand, counting down.
ATAAGAGAGGAGAAAGATAGTGATAATTAATATTTTTCTATTAATGTTGCACTCTATACTATGTATATTGTTTTTTGCTGAAAAAAAGCTTGAAAAATACTATTCGTTTATATACAAGATATTAGTATATTTTTTATTTTTCTCGTTGGAATATTTAACGTTATTTTCCTCAATTAATTTAGATTGGGGCGGTGTTGTGATAGGTATGTTTTTGTGGTTGTCATATATAATATTTAGCGTGTATATTTCAATAAAAAGCACACTCTTATTAAAAAGCATTATAAAACCAAGTATTTTAATTTTTTGTATGAATTTTGTTTTGTTTTTCATTATGAGCGATAAGAAATTGGTTAATGGAGATTTGCGTTTTTCTTTTATAAATATTTTGATACAGAGTGGAGTAGTGTTTGCTTTTCAAATTCCAATTATAATAATTACAAAAATTGTGAGTAAAAAGAAAAGTAAGCTGTAATAAAGTAATTTGATAAGAGCTGAATTTGATTTGATTCGGCTCTTTTTTTGGTATACGAAAACCATCGGCTTAGTGGTGGTTATGATTATATTTGACATTTCTTTTTAGGAGGACATTTTTTGTGCAATCTTTATAAAAAATAAGAGTGAATTTCGTTGTTTGATATTCACAAAAAAGATTGAATAATAAGCGATAATATGGTAAAATATACCTGAAGATAAAATACGGAAAGAGTGTGTTTTCGATGGTTATAGATGAAGATGTGCAAAAATTGCTATGGAAAAAATTTATGTAACTTTTGATACAGATGGCGGAAATTCTATGCTTTCTATGTTACACAGCAAAATGCAACACCGGACAGAAGTAATGTCAAAAGTCTTTGAATATCTACAGGATTGAGGGTGAAGTATGAAGGAATATAACAATACAAAAACATTGAGTATTATATATACAGTGTATATAATGATATTCGCAATGACATGTATTTTGATGTATACTGGTTGGTTCCCTTGGCAATTCAATTTTTTAAGGCATTTATTCTCTTTTTTGTGTTTGTTCGCTTATTTTCCGATTGTGGCAATCATTTATGGAAGTTACAGTTACATTAAAACTCAGGAGATTGTAGTACCGGGTTTGTTATATGGCTTAGGTTACTTGCTTTTAGCTATAATATCCTTTTGTGTGTGGATGACTGCAGGAGCAGGATTTAATTATTCGGGAACAAACGACTGGTGGGTGTCTTTCAGCCTTACTATGTTTGTTGCTGTTGATTTGTACTTTTGGATTAAGCTACCTCTTGTTGTTGTGCTATCGATTGTCTCAAGCTTGATAACCAAACTGATAGTATCCCAAAAACGAGCAAAAAAAGTAATACAACATTCTGACGATGTTTGATGAACTTTTCGTGGTAGGCGGACCGCAAGGAAGATTTTTGATTGAAGAGAATGACGGAGAAATTGAAGTAACCAATCAAATTGACTGTGTATTCAAAAAAGGAGGATTCCACAGAGATTACTTAATCTTTGTGGAGTCCTTTGAAGAAAAATTTTTTACAGCAAAAGGCAACATAGAAATAAAATAATGGAAAAAATAGAAGAATATCTTAATTCATAAAAAGGAAATGGTAATGAAGTGTACGGGTATTATTTAATGTTCAATAGATACAATTAATAATGAGGTATAGATTAAAATGCTAAAAAGAATAATAATTTATCTTACTAACTTTTTTGTTGGATTTATTGTTTCGATGTATGTTCCTATTTCGCTTTTATTTGCTTTTAATAAAAGGTCCGGGCTATTATAATCCGGAGGGGGAGATGCTTAAGCCGATAGGGGGGGAATGTTGGTGTTTCTCCTTGCATTACTTGTAATAGTCTTTTTGTTGAATATCAAAAAGATTAAATGGCGTATTTTTAATGACATTTCATCTAAATGGTTACTCCTCTTTTTAATTGTTGGTTTATTGATTGGTGGATTATATCAACGCAATGGAATAATGTTATTAATTAGAAGCATTCTGCCGTTTAATTAATTGAACTTGTATGAAAAACATCTTGGATTTCGGTGTCGCATACAGCGATATGGAAAACTGAGGTGTTTTTTTGCTCATTCCCATTGCGAAGAAAGAGATTATATGATATAATTATTATGTATGTTTAAAGTAATAACGAGGTAAGAAAATATGAAATGGACACAAGTAAAGGTAAGCGGTAATATAAAGGATAAAGACGAGATATGTGCTGTTATGACTATGGTTGACCAAGGGCTTATGATCGAGGACTACAGCGACGTTACCGAGGGACTCAACGCTATGTACGGTGAGCTTCTTGATGAAAATATAGTTAATGCAGATAAAGAAAGGGTTGCAGTCAGTGTATTTATAAGTGAAGAAAAAAATTATGCTGAGGCTGTTACTTTTCTCAGAGACAGATTTTCTTTGCTCGGACTTGACGTTATTACGGAAGTTATCGGTGTCGACGAGGACGACTGGGCGGATGCTTGGAAGCAATATTACAAGCCTGTCAAGTGCGGAGAAAAAATTGTTATTGTTCCCATGTGGGAAAAGTACGATGCCAAAGAAGACGAGGTTACAATAAAAATGGATCCCGGTATGGCTTTCGGTACGGGTACGCACGAAACGACAAGACTTTGTCTTGCGATGATGGAAAAACACATGACACCCGATATGACGGTTATGGATATGGGTACGGGAAGCGGTATCCTTGCCATTTATGCGGCAAAAATAGGGGCGACAAAAATAGATGCATACGATATTGACCCCGTCGCCGTACGCGTCGCAAAGGAAAACTTTGTTGCAAACGGTGTTGAAGATAAAATATACTGCACTGTATCCGACCTTATGCAGAACGCAGACAAGACGAGAGCGAAATATGATTTTGTGTGTGCTAATATAGTTGCCGATATTGTGATAAGACTTTCCGAATGTATGGGGGATTACGTAAAAAAAGACGGACTTTGTGCAGTGTCCGGCATCATAGAACCTCAGGCGGAAAGGGTTAAAAAGGCGGTAAGCGAAAAAGGTTTTGTACTTATTGACGAAAAAAAAGAGAACGATTGGTGTGCTTTTGTGTTTAAAAGACTATGACTTTTTTATGCAAAATTCCATAAGTTAGATATAAATTGCACAAAAAAATGCATAGATATTTGTAAAAGATTTTAAAAAATGTTTGACAAAATGACTATATTGTTGTATAATACTTAGGAATATGCTTCCTCAAAAGGGGCGAAATCATACAAAAAGGAAGGTTTGAAAATGTCATATCCGAGATTTTTTGTTGATTTTGAAAATATTGACGGAAGCACGGTGGTGATATGCGGTGAATCGGCACAGCATATTTCTAAGTCCCTGCGTATGAGAGCAGGAGAAACCATCGTTGTGTGCGATGCTTCAAAAAAAGAGTATGAATGTGTTCTTGAAGACTTTTCGGCAGATACCGTTACGGCAAGAATAGTTGATGTTCGGCGTAACGTTTCAGAACCGTCATATAACGCGGTAGTCTATCAGGCTTGTCCGAAATCGGACAAGATGGACACCATAGTGCAGAAAGCGGTCGAGCTCGGAGCACATGGAATAGTTTGCTTTATGAGCGACAGATGCATTGCCCGTTACGATGAAAAGGGTTTTGAAAAAAAGTGTGCAAGGTGGCAGAAAATAGCCGTGGAAGCGGCAAAGCAGAGTGGAAGAGGCTATGTTCCCTACGTAAGATGGCTTCCTAACTTAAAAAGCGTTGTTGCTGAAATAAAACAAAAAAAGGGCACAGGATTTATGTGTTACGAAGACGAAGCTGCCTTGACCTTGAAGGGGCTTGTTTCACAGTCATCAAAAGAAGAGGATTACTTATTTATAATAGGACCCGAGGGCGGTTTTTCCGAGAAAGAGGTGCAGATGTGTCGTGATAACGGCATAAACACCGTTGGGCTTGGAAAGAGGATACTCAGAACGGAGACGGCTTCGGGATATGTTCTTTCCTGTCTTTCCTATGAAAAAGAGCTGTAAATAATACAAAATAACAATATAATTAGTTTTAGAAAAAAAGGAGCAGTTAAAAAATGTCGAACAGATTGTTTCAGGGAATAATTCATCAGATGAAGGATGCCGTAGACAGAGTAATAGGCGTTATTGACGAAAACGGAGTGATTATTTCCTGCAGTGAACTCGGTAAGATCGGCGAATCTAAGAATAACGTTAAAGATGAGCTCGCATACACGGCGGGTGCAGTATCAAAAGAAGGATATACATACAGAGCTTTGGGGAACGGCTCAAAATTTGAATATATCGTATTTGTAGAGGGCGAAGACAAGAAGGCTGAAAGCACCTCAATGATTTTGGCTATTTCTCTTTCAAATATTAAGAATCTTTACGATGAAAAGTATGACAAAGGCTCGTTCCTTAAGAATATCATTCTTGACAATATTCTTCCCAGCGATATATATATGAAATCGAAGGAGCTTCATTTCTCAAACGATATTCAGCGTATTGTTTTCCTTATTAAGTTCCACAGCAAGAGCGATGTAATGCCCTTTGACATTATTCAGAATATGTTTCCCGACAAGAACAAGGATTATGTTATCAGCATAGGCGAGCAGGACGTTGTTCTGATAAGCGAGCTCAAGGGTAATAGCTGTGATATGCGTGAGATGGAAAAGACCGCACGTCAGATAGTTGATACATTGAGCACGGAATTCTTTGCTAAGGTATCGGTTGGTATCGGTACGGCTGTTTCAAATATCAGGGATCTTGCAACCTCTTATAAGGAAGCACAGATTGCTATTGAAGTCGGCAAGGTGTTTGATACTGAAAAGAATATAGTAAGCTACGAAAACCTCGGCATAGGCAGACTTATTTATCAGCTTCCCACCACGCTTTGCGAAATGTTTATGCAGGAAGTATTCAAGAAGGGCTCACTTGAGATGCTCGACCATGAGACGTTGATGACCATTCAGGCATTCTTTGAAAACAACCTGAACGTATCTGAAACAGCAAGAAAGCTTTTCGTTCACAGAAATACTCTGGTTTACCGTCTTGAGAAAATCAGAAAGCTTACGGGACTTGACCTTCGTGAGTTTGAACACGCGATTACGTTCAAGGTAGCTTTGATGGTACAGAAATATTTGACCTCCAAGCCTACCAAGTTTTAAATAAAAAATAGACTGCCGATGCTTGTATTGTTTCAAAAAATAGGAAATGAATACAAGCTTTTGGTGTGTTTATAGGGGATAAAAAATTAGGTATATATGCACAAAAAAATAGCATATATTTGGTTTAATAGTCTAAAACGAAGTTGAAAATTAAGGGGAAAAGATGTTTGTATGATAGAATTTGAGAACGTTAAAAAGGTCTATCCCAACGGCACATTGGCACTTGACGGGGTGGATCTGAAGATAGACGACGGTGAGTTTGTTTTTATCGTCGGTTCTTCCGGTGCCGGTAAATCAACATTGATGAAGCTTCTTCTCCGCGAAGAAAAGGTTACGTCGGGAACGATAAAGGTTGACGAATTTGACCTTGCCCGTATGTCCAATTATAAAGTACCGTATTACAGACGCCAACTGGGTGTAGTTTTTCAGGATTTCAGATTGTTTCAGAACAAGACTGTTTTTGAGAACGTGTCTTTTGCAATGAGAGCTATCGGTGAGCCTAATTCTGTTATAAGAAAACGCGTTCCCGCGATTTTGAATATCGTCGGACTTCAGAATAAGATGAAATGTTATCCGAGAGAGCTTTCGGGCGGTGAACAGCAGAGAGTTGCCTTAGCAAGAGCTTTGGTAAACAATCCAAGCATTATTATAGCAGACGAGCCTACAGGTAACCTTGACCCTGAGCTTAGCTTTGATATGATGAATCTTCTTCGCCGTATCAACAGAAGCAAGAATAAGACAGTTGTAGTTATTACCCACGAAAAGAATCTTGTTGACCATTTCCAAGAAAGAGTTATCAGACTTGAAGATGGCAAGATGATCGAGGACAGAGTAGGGGGAATGTTTGAATGAGAAGATACAGTGCTATGTATTTTATCAGCCAGAGCTTTAAGGGGCTTTGGAGAAACGGTGTTATGACCTTAGCGTCGATAACCGTTCTCGTTTCCTGCCTCATAGTAATGGGAAGCTTTGCACTTTTGGTTGCAAACCTTAATGAAAATCTTGACTCGCTCGGAGATATGAACGAGATAGTTGCGTTTATAGATCTTGAGAAGACAGACGAAGAGATTGAGGCTATTCGAGAAAAGGTTGCAGGATATGACAATATAGGAGATTTAAAATTTGTGTCAAAAGAAGACGCTTTAGCTGAAGAAAAGGCAAAGTATGAAAAAGAATATCCCGACTTTTTCGATGGAATCACAAGTGATATCTATCCTGCGTCGTTGGTTATTACATACGAGGAGAACGAGAAAGTTGAGACGTTGAAATACGAGCTTGAGCATACGGAGGGCATTTACAAGGTGAATTGCCGTTCCGATGTCGCAGAGACTATTGAAACTATGAAGAACGGTATAATTTGGCTCTTTCTTTGGTTCTTGCTTGTATTATTTGTTGTAAGTTTGTTCGTTATAGTAAATACGATTAAACTTGCGGTGTTCGGAAGAAGACAGGAAATTAGCGTAATGAGATACGTAGGTGCAACGAACTGGTTTATTATGACACCGTTTGTTCTTGAGGGTATTCTTATCGGACTTTTCTCGTCGGGAATAGCGTTTGGCGTTCAGGTATATATTTATAAGTTTATACAGGATATAGTTGCAACGGATTACAGTATGTTTACTATAATTCCGTTCAAGGAAATACAGATTATTTTGTTGTTGGGATTTGTGGGTATCGGTGTTTTGACCGGTGTAATCGGAAGCAGTATATCGCTCAGAAAGAATCTCAAGGCTTAACCATATTAACAAAGGAGAAAATATGAAAAACAGACGAAGTTTCTTAATCAAGCTTACATCGGTTATATTGGTTGTTATCAGCTTTGTATTTATTATATCTTCACCGTTGAATTACACGAATACCGTATCCGCGGCTACAGACACAAAGGTTAAGGGGTACGAGGACAAGATAGCACAGTTAAAGAAAGACCAGAAGGCTTATGAGCAACAGATTAAGGATGCAAAAGCTAATGCTGCAAGCTATATGGAACAGAAAGAGATTCTTGACAAACAAATAAATGCCCTCTGCGAAGAGATAGAATTGTCCAATGCCTTGCTTATAGAGTATAATAACGCTATAGTTGCAAAGGAAGAGGCTATTGCTTCAAAGCAGGGCGAGCTCGATGAAAAGTTCGGTAACTATAAGAACAGACTCCGTACCTCTTATGAGGAAGGTGTAATGGGTTATTTGACGATGCTTTTCAGTTCAAAGACTCTTTCGGGTTTTTTGACAAGTATTGAACGAATGACGAATATGCTTAATTATGATAAGCGTGTTATGAAGCAGATGAATGACGAAAAGGCGAACCTCTCAAAAGAGAAAGCGAGCCTTGAGCAGATAAAGGCATCTCAGCAAGAAGTTCACGACGGATTACAGAAAACAGAGGCAGAGATTGAGGCGAAAGCTAATGAAATGCAGAAGCTTTACGACGATACTCTGAAGAACCAGAAAAAAGCAGAACAGATGCTTGCTCAGGCTGAAAAAGATAGAAAAAAGGCGGAGCAAGAGCTTGATAAATATCTTGAAGAGCTTGCAAAAAAGCACAGCGGTTACTACGACGGAGGAGCTTTCAGCTATCCGTTACCCTCAAATCAAAACATTCTTACTTCAAAACACGGTACACGTACTTACCAAATGTGGGGGAAGTGGGTTACGGATTATCACAGAGGAATTGACATTGCTTGTCCTACGGGAACACCCGTATATGCGGGAGCTGACGGCAAGGTTGAAATATCAGGTTGGAACGGCAGTTACGGCTATTATGTTGTAATAAGTCACGGTTCCGGATATACTACGCTTTATGCTCACAACAGTTCTCTTTTGGTAAAGGTTGGTCAGACCGTAAAAAGAGGACAGCAGATAGCGAAATCGGGTAGCACAGGAAATTCTTCGGGTCCTCACTTGCATTTTGAGATAAGTATAAACGGCGTATTGCAGGATCCTTTGAAGAGCGGCCTTTTGAATCACCCCAAATTTATTGACCGTTCATAATAAGGTAAGCAGGAGAACAAATGTCAAATAAAAAGATTAGTATTCCCGTATTTTTGATAGTTTGTGCATTTTTGGTTATCATTACTTTTCAGATAACGTTTTTGGCAATAAGTCAGATGTACAGAAAAGAAATTGCTGATTTGACTGCAGATTCGGCAGAAAATTGGGAAAATAAGCTTGAATATATAAATGAGCTTACGCAGAAGTATTTTTTGAACGAGATTCCTGTGGAAGTATTGGAAGAGACACTTCCGTCGGCTTATGTTGCGGCACTTAATGACAAATATACTTACTATATGTCTAAGGAACAGTATGAATCTTTTACTTCAAATAATAATGCAGATTTGCAAGGAATTGGTGTTAATGTAATATATAACAGCGAATACAATGCAATTGAAGTAGTTGGAGTAATGAGTGGCTCACCCGCCCTTGAAAGCGGAGTAAATACCGGCGACTTGATATATATTGTAGAAGGACAGAAGGTTGCCGAGGTTGGCTACAACGTTGCAGTAGATATTATGCTGGGTGAGGCGGGCTCTGTTGCATCATTCTCTGTTATGAGAGAGAATGACGGCGTTTTTGAAAATATTGATTTTAAGATAGAACGCGGATTCATTGTTGAAGAAACCATAACCCACAGACTTCAAGGCGAAAATGTGGGTATAATCAGAATAGAAGAGTTCGATTTAGGGACTCCGAAGCAGTTTAAGAAAGCTATAGATGCTCTGCTTGAAATGGGAGCTGACAGGTTTGTGTTTGACGTAAGATACAATCCGGGAGGGGCGTTGGAATCTATAACCGAGATATTGGATATGCTTTTGCCCGAGGGACCGATTATAAGGACGGTAGACCGTTACGGCAATGAAGAATCTGTTAGATCCGACGCGAGTGAATTTAATTATCCTATGGCTGTTGTTATAAACGGCAGTACGGCAAGTGCTGCAGAACTGTTTACTTCGGCTTTGAAGGATTACAAGAAGGCTGTTATCGTCGGTGAGACTACTTACGGAAAGGGAACGATGCAGAGCGTGATTCCTCTTCCCGACGGCTCGGCTGTATGTATGACTACGAATAAGTATTTTCCGCCGTTTTCAGACAGCTATGACGGAATTGGGATTGTTCCCGACAAAGAGGTATTTCTCGAAGAGGAATACGCAAATACAAGCATATATAAGCTTGCTTATGAGCATGATATTCAATTGAAGACCGCAGTTGATGCAATCAGCGAATAAAGGTTTTCTATTTTATAGAAGATTATATTAGATTTAAGAGGAGATATAAAAATGGATAATCAGATTATTGTAACAGATGAGGGTTTGAAAAAACTTCAAGAAGAGCTTGCTTACCTTAAGAATACGAAGCGTAAGGAAGTTACCGAGGCTATAAAATTAGCACTTTCTTTCGGTGACCTTTCGGAAAACAGCGAATATACCGAAGCGAAAGACGAACAGGGAAAGGTTGAGTCCAGAATTGTTGAGCTTGAGGAAATGCTCAAGAATGTTAAGGTTATCAGCGACAGCGACATTCATACAAACTCTGTTAATGTAGGTGCAAGTGTAAGACTGCTTGACGTTGCAAGAAACCAAGAGGTTGAATATACTATCGTAGGTTCTACAGAGGCAGATGCTATGCACGGCAAGATCAGTGACCGTTCTCCTATCGGAAGTGCAATTATCGGTGCATCGGTAGATGAGACTGTTACAGTTGAAACCCCCGCAGGAGTGCGTGAATTTAAGATTCTTGAAATTATGAAGAAGTAATATAGGCAGTAAATAAGAAGTAATTTAGAAATATAGGTGAACAAGATGAGCGACAATGTAAATGCAAATGTTGAACAGACCGAACAGGAATATAACGAGGTCGTTAGAATAAGAAGAGAAAAGCTTGCAGGACTTAAAGAAGCAGGTAAAGATCCGTTTACTCTTACCAAATATGACGTATCCGCTTATTCTGCCGACATAAAGGCTGACTTTGAAAAGTATGACGGCAAGACCGTTTCGATTGCGGGTAGAATTATCAGCAGAAGAATTATGGGTAAGGCAAGCTTTGTTAATATCCAGGATAGCGAAGGAAATATTCAGGCTTATATCCGCCGGGATGATGTTGATGCCGGACTTGCAGAGGGTGAATCTGTTTACGCTGAGTTTAAAAAGTGGGATATAGGCGATATTATCGGTATTGAAGGCTTTGTTTTTACAACTAAGACGGGTGAAATATCCGTTCATGCCAATAAGATTACGCTTCTTGCAAAATCGCTTCTTCCTTTGCCCGAGAAGTTCCACGGTCTTAAGGATACAGATTTAAGATACCGTCAAAGATACGTTGACCTTATCGTAAATCCCGAGGTTCGAGATACATTTTACAAACGCTCTATGATTTTGAAGGAGATAAGAAATTATCTTGATTCAAAGGGCTTCCTTGAAGTTGATACACCTATTCTTGTTCCACTGGAGATCGGTGCGTCTGCAAGACCTTTTAAGACACACCACAATACGCTTGATATGGATATGTACCTTCGTATTGAGACGGAATTGTACTTAAAGAGACTTATTGTCGGCGGTATGCACAAGGTGTATGAGGTTGGCAGAATTTTTCGTAATGAGGGTATGGATACAAAGCATAACCCCGAATTTACGTCTATTGAGCTTTATCAGGCATTTACCGATTATTACGGTATGATGGACTTAGTTGAAGAATTGTATAAGCTTCTTGCAGAGAAGATTTGCGGAAGTCTTGTTATTAACTATCAGGGTAACGAGATCGACATGGGTAAGTGGGAAAGACTTACTATGGTCGAGGCTGTTAAGAAGTATGCAGGCGTTGACTACAACGAATGGAAGACAGACGAAGAAGCTCGTGAGGTTGCAAAGAAGATGCACGTTCACGTTGAAGATAATGCGACAAAGGGCACTGTACTTATTGAATTTTTTGATGCGTATGTTGAAGAAAAGCTTATACAGCCTACGTTTATTTATGATTATCCTGTTGAGAACAGTCCTTTGGCAAAGAGAAAGCCATCGAACCCTGCATTTACAGAGCGTTTTGAATACTTTATCAATGCGACAGAGTTTGGTAATGCATTCAGTGAGCTTAACGATCCTATCGACCAGAAGGAGCGTTTTGAGAAGCAGGTTGCGGCAAAGAGAGCAGCAGAGCCCGAAACGGGTGCTGAAGTTGATTATGACTATGTTACAGCTCTTGAATACGGTATGCCACCCACAGGCGGTCTCGGCTTCGGCATTGACAGACTTGTAATGCTTCTTACAGACAGTGCATCTATCAGAGACGTATTGTTGTTCCCCAC
>JAZOUV010000062.1:0-16397 GCA_045658315.1 Eubacteriales bacterium | reverse complement strand
GTCTTTATGCCTGCCACTTCGCAAAGCTCGACGAAGGTCTTTTTGCCGCCCTCGTTTACAAATTTCATATATCTGTTCCAAGCGTCCTTATAGTCGGTCATCATTATATTTCTAAAGGTCAATGCCGCTGTCTGTGCAAGGCAATAGTCGATATAATAGAAGGGATAGTGATAGATGTGAAGCTGTCTCTGCCAGCCGCGGCCGTCGCCGTAAAAGGGAATACCTGACATATCGATATAGGGGCGATATGTCTTTTCAAGCTTTGCCCAAGCCTCATGTCTTTCTGCGGGAGTAAGGTTGGGATTATCGTAAACTATATGCTGAAACTCGTCAACGATACAGCCGTAGGGAATAAATATTAATGCCCCTTTCAAATGTGTTAGCTTTGCTCTCTTGGTATCGTCTTTATAAAACAGTTCAAGCCAAGGCCAAGCAAAAAACTCCATTGACATAGAGTGCGTTTCGCACGATTCCATAGTTGGATTTTTGTTTGCTTCAATGTCAAAGTTTCTTACTGTATAGTCAGCGAAAGCGTGTCCCGCTTCGTGTGTAAGCACCTCGACATCACCTGCAGTTCCGTTAAAGTTTGAAAAAATGAATGGGGCTTTATATTCGGGGAATGTTATGCAATATCCGCCCACAGCCTTGCCTTTTTTTGCTTTTACGTCGAGTAGCTCGTTGTCGTACATAAAGTTTATAAACTCATTGGCCTCGGGCGACATCTCCTCGTACATCTTCTTTCCTGCGGCAAGTATATCCTCGGGTGTGCCGACAGGTTTAGGGTTGCCGTCGAGGTAAAATGTCGTATCGTCGTACAGCTTCAGGTTATCAACATTGATATTGTCAGCCTGTTCTTTCTTTATTTTTGCAACAACGGGAACAAGGTCATTCTTAACCTGCTCTCTGAATATCTTTACCATTTCGGGCGTGTAGCAGTTACGTGTGCGTCTGAGATATGCAAGCTCGGTAAAGGTGTTAAAGCCGAGAGTTTTTGCAATTTCGGTACGCACTTTTACAAGGTTGTCGAATATGGTGTCAAGCTCTTCTGCGTGACTCATATAGAAGTTACCTTCGGCTTCAAATGCTTGTTTTCTCGTATCCCTGTCGCTGTCTTCTTTATATACGCCAAGCTGGGATATGTTTAACTTTTCGCCCCTAAAATCTATCTGTGCTGACGCTATCAACTTTTGATAGTCGCTGACAAGCCTATTTTCCTTTTGAAGAAGTGGAATAATCTTAGGCGAGAAGCATTTTAATTCCATTTCAAGATTTTTGAACATAAGACTTCCGTACTTCTTTTCTGCAGCAGACTTATAGGGCGATGCCATAAGAGCCAACATAAATTCGGTACTCTTTTCTTGCAGTACGGGACCGTTTTCGTCATAGTAATCGTTTTCTTTGTCATAAAATTCATCTTCGGTATTGATGCTGTGTCTTACATAGGCAAGATTTGCCATTGTCGCAAAGTGAGAGCTTATTTCTTCTTGCTTGCAGATGGCAGAAAATACCTCTTTTTCACTTTTTGCGTTCTTTATTTTTTCGGTAAGCTTTTCAAAAGTTTTACCGGTTTCCAAAGCGTCTGCACGCTTGTATTCCATATCACTGAATTTCATAAAGTACCCCCTGTTGCAGATAATATAGATATCATTGGTATAAATTATACCACCAATTCTCAAAATACGCAATAAATTATAAACTTTTTAGAGAAAAATCCCAATATTTAAAAAAAAGATTTGACAAAAGGCGATAAACATTGTACAATAATAAGAGTTGGAAAGTCTATAAAAATAACTATAAATCAAAGTATTATTTGCTTTAGGAGGAACACTGATGGAACAGGCAAAAATTGCTGAATTGCAAAAGAAAGCTATAGAAATTAGGCTTGATATTCTCGAAGAGGTTTTCAGCGCTTCTTCAGGCCATCCCGGCGGCTCTATGTCAATCGCCGAGATTCTCACATATCTCTATTTCGTAGAGATGAAGGTTGACCCCAAGAATCCCAAATGGGAAGACAGAGACCGTTTTGTACTTTCAAAAGGACACTGTGCTCCCGGTCTTTACGCGGCTCTCGCAGAAAAGGGATTTTTCCCCAAGGAAGACCTCAAAACATTCAGAAGAGTTGACAGCTATCTCCAGGGACATCCCGATATGAAGGGCGTTCCCGGTGTTGATATGACTTCGGGTTCATTGGGACTCGGTATATCCACTGCTTGCGGCATGGCTCTTTCCGGTAAGGTTTACAATAAAGATTACCGTGTATACTCTGTACTCGGTGACGGTGAAATTGCAGAAGGTCAGGTTTGGGAAGCTGCTATGTTTGCTGCTCACTACAAGCTTGACAATCTCTGTGCATTCGTTGACTTCAACGGACTCCAGATAGACGGTGCTATTACAGATGTTATGAATTCTACGCCTATCGACGAAAAGTTCAAGGCATTCGGCTGGAACGTAATCGTTATTGACGGCCACGACTTCAATCAGATCGAAAAGGCTGTTGAAGAAGCAAAAGCTACAAAGGGTCAGCCCACTATGATTGTATGTAAGACAACTAAGGGTAAAGGCGTTTCGTTTATGGAAAATCAGGCAGGCTGGCACGGTAAAGCACCTAATGCCGAAGAATACGAAAAGGCAGTAGCAGAGCTTAAGGCTCAGCTCTAATCTAAAAAATTGTATAGGAGTTAATAACATGGCAGATAAAATTGCAACAAGAGAAGCTTACGGCAAGGCACTTGCCGAGTTTGGTGAAAAATATGATTTTGTAGTATTCGATGCTGACCTTGCTGAAGCTACAAAGACTATAATGTTTAAGAAAAAGTTCCCCGAAAGACATTTTGACTGCGGTATTGCAGAGGGTAACATGGTTTCCGTTGCTGCAGGTGTTGCTGCAACAGGTAAGATTCCTTTTGTATCTACATTCGCAATGTTCGCTGCAGGCCGTTCTTTTGAACAGATTAGAAACTCAGTAGGCTACCCTCACCTTAACGTTAAGATAGGTGCTACACACGGCGGTATTTCCGTTGGTGAAGACGGAGCTACACACCAGTGCAACGAAGACTTTGCAACAATGCGTACAATTCCGGGTATGACTGTTATTTGTCCTGCCGACGCTGTTGAAGCAAGAGCTGTTGTTGAAGCGGCTATTCTTCACGAGGGTCCCGTATATATGAGATTCGGAAGATTTGCTGTTCCCACACTTTTTGACCAAGAAACATACAAGTTTGAAATCGGTAAGGGCGTTCAGATGGCTGACGGTAAAGACGTTACTATCGTTGCAAACGGTCTTATGGTTGAGCAGGCTCTCATTGCTAAAGATATGCTTGCAGAAGAGGGTATCAGTGCAAGAGTTATCAATATGGCTACTATTAAGCCTATTGACAGGGATATTCTCGTTAAGGCTGCAAAAGAGACAGGTGCTATTGTAACTGCTGAAGAACACAGCGTTATCGGCGGTCTTGGCAGTGCAGTATGCGAAGTATTGTCAGAAACATGTCCCGTTCCCGTAACTAAGGTTGGTGTTAAAGACCAATTCGGCAGAAGCGGTAAAGTGCCGCCGTTGCTTGAGATGTACGGACTTACAGCGGCAGACATTGTAGCAAAAGCAAAAGAAGCAATTGCACTTAAGTAAAGAAAGACAGGAGCGTTTCCCGCTAAAGCGGGGAATGCATAGAAATATTACGGACTTACAGCGGCAGACGTTGTAGCAAAAACAAAAGAAGCAATTGCACTTAAGTAAAGAATAATAGTATTATCCCCCGAATTTCGGGGGATAATATAAAACAAGTATAAGAAGAAAAGGAGAAAACAAATGGCTGTTATTACTATAACAAAAGAAAATTATGATGAAGAAGTAATTAATTCCCCCGTTCCCGTATTGCTCGATTTTTGGGCAACCTGGTGCGGTCCCTGCCGTATGCTTTCTCCCATTGTAGACGAGATTGCAGACGCGGTTGAGGATAAGGCTAAGGTTGGCAAGATAAATGTTGACGAACAGCCGGAGCTTGCACAGCAGTTTGGCATAATGAGCATTCCGACGCTTGTTTTTATGAAGAATGGCGAGATCGTCACAAAAGAAGTGGGCGTAAGAAGCAAACAGGCTATACTTGATAAGCTTAACTGAATAAAAAAAGGCTTTGCCCATTGAATAATATCACGGACAAAGCCTATTTTTGTTTTTTTAGAAAAATACCTTTAGTTACTATCAGCACCGAGAGCAATAGGTTCATTAGTTTCCTCAGCGAGTTTTGCCTGGTATGCTTCGAGGACTGCTTTTTCAAGTGATGCTCTGAACTCTGCGTTGATCGGATGTACGATATCGCGATATGTGTTATCGGGGTTCTTTCTGCTGGGCATCACAATGAACAGTTTGTCTTTAGTGTTGATTACCTTGATGTCGTGAACTGCAAGCTGGTCGTCGAAGGTTACTGATACGATTGCCTTCATAGGACTTTCGTCAAATATTTTTCTAATTTTGATATCAGTAATAACCATAAGTTTACCTCCTACGTATAATAATAATGTGTTCCATTATAGTATAACAGTATTTTATGAAATATATACTACAATTTTTGGTAAAAATTTGAACTTTTTTATAAACATTTGTCAACAATTTGTGCATAGTGTATAAAAAAGTTGTGTTGCATATAGAAGAAATGACAGACAAACCGAAAAAGGCGGCGTGTGATTATGAAACAAAATGACAGATTTATATTGCCCAAAGGGGCAAATTCAATATATTTTATTGGTATATGCGGTATAAGTATGTCGAGTCTTGCGAGTATAACCCATACACACGGAATAAAGGTTGGCGGCTCAGATACCAATGATGGAGAAATGGCGAAGAAACTGCGTTCGGAAGGTATAGAGGTATTTATCGGGCACTCTGCCGATAACCTGAAAGGATATGATGCCGTCGTATATACTGCGGCAATAGCAGATACCAACCCTGAGCTTTGTTATGCCCGTGAAAACGGTTTGCCCTGCATTAATAGAGCCGAGTATCTGGGCAAATTGATGCTTTCTTATACCAATAGAATTGGTGTTGCGGGCATGCACGGAAAGAGCAGTGTAACTGGTATGATTGCTCATGTGTTTATTGAAAACGGTAAAGAACCTACCGTTCTTAACGGTGCGAATACAGCGGAGCTTGGTGGCGGTGCATACAGAATAGGCGATTCCGATGGGTTTATTTTTGAGGCTTGCGAATACAAGGACAGCTTTTTATCGTTTTATCCCGATACTGCGGTATTGCTTAATTTGGAAATGGACCATGTCGATTATTTTCATTCTTTGGAGCAGATAAAACAGTCATTTGCAACGTATGCCGATAAGGCACACACGGTTGTTGCTTGCGGAAATGATGCTGACCTTATGGCTGCATTAAAGGGCTATAAGGGAAGGCTTGTAACTTACGGTGTAAATGATGACTCTTTGGATTTTTATGGATATGATATAAAAGAAAATGAGTACGGTTACGATACGTTTAAGATAGCACACAAGGGGGAGGAGATATGCTTTGTTGAGCTATCCGTTCCCGGTGAGCATAACGTCGTGAATGCCGTAGCGGCGATTACCGTCGGTATCCTGCACGGACTTGATGCAAAAAAAACGGCTGAAAGTATGCTGACCTTTAAGGGAGTAAACCGCCGTAATGAGTATAAGGGCGAAAGAGAGGGAATTATTATTTACGACGACTACGCCCACCACCCATCTGAAATAAAAGCAAGTTTGCATGGACTCAGAAAACTGTGTAAAGGTAAGTTATGGTGCGTATATCAGCCACATACCTATTCGAGAACAGCAGGGCTGTTTGATGAGTTTTGCGAGAGCTTCGGCGAGGCAGACAGAGTAATATTTGCGGAAATATATGCTGCGAGAGAGGTAAATACCTTTGGTATATCTTCAAAAGACCTTGCCGATAAGATTGACGGTGCTCTCTACCTTCATTCCTTTGAAAGTATTGCAGACTATATTAAGCAAAATGCAGTCCAAGGAGACCTCGTTGTAACAATGGGTGCAGGCGACGTGTTTAAGGTGCATCAATTATTGTTGAAGTGAGAAAAAGGTTTAAAAATCCTACCCCTAATTACAAGGGTAGGGAAGATGGTAATATAAAAAATCGAAATATTCTTTATCTGAGCAGACGGTTATCAACATACCGTCTGTTTTTTTGTGGGTATAAACGTATTTGTCGGGGGTAGCGTCGAAAAATCCGTTGCCTGTAAGTTTACCTTTTGCTTCTCTTTTTGTCCATTCAAGCACGTCTTTTGCAAAACGTCTTCTTATTTTTTCGGGCAGTTTTTTGTCTTCTTCAATATCAACACCGACAGGTGTCTCCGATATTGCACACACCGCAAAATTACCCGAATGTGATAGGCTGAAATAGAATATATCGTCTAAAACTCTCGGTTTCCCTTTTTCGTCTTCGAAGAACGTCAGGTTGTCGAAGTCATAATCGGTACAGTCTTCAATGGCAAACCTTAATACTGCACCCACACCTAGAGAACGAGCTTTATCTAAAGGTAAAATAAGCTTATCCGCCTTTTTTTGTCTATACTTGCCCACTCTGTCGTAATAGTATTTATATACCTCTTCATTGAGAAGCGGGAGTACGTCTACAATATATACTCTGTTCAAATAATCACCTTCTTTTCTTTATTTTATCATCTTAAAAAAGCAATGTCAATATATAAAATATACTTGATATTTCGCTTATATATGATATAATGTATGTATTAATGATAGGGGGACGTTCTACTATGATTGACAAAATTGAAAGAGGAAAAAGAATAAGGGGGGTTACGCATTACTTAACGAGGGCGGCAATCGTCGCGGCTCTTTATACTGCCGTAACCTTGGTTATATACCCGTTTTCTTTCGGTTATCTTCAAGTGAGAATATCGGAGGCTTTAACCATATTGCCTTTCTTTATGCCCGAGGCGATATTGGGACTTTTTATCGGGTGCATAATTTCAAACTTTTTTAGCCCGAATATTATCATTCTTGACGTAATATTCGGTAGCTTGGCAACGCTTTTGGCGGCTCTTTTGACTAACCTTTGCAAACGGCTCGGAAAGGCGGGCAGATGGTTGGCTCCGCTTCCGCCTGTAATTACAAATGCTATTGTTATCGGTCTTGTTCTCGCACTTTCAACAACGCAGGGCGGCGATGGAAGCTTTTACACAATTTTTCTTTTCAATGCGTTAACGGTTGGTGCAGGTCAGCTTGTTGCTTGTTATGGACTCGGCATACCACTTTCATTTATTCTTGATAAAATTAAAGAAAGGATAAAGGTAAAATAATGATTATATATAAGAACAACAGTACTGACGCGTATTTTAATTTAGCCCTCGAACAATATCTGCTTGATTCAAAAGAGGGAAATATCTTTATGCTTTGGCGGAACGATAGGGCGGTCATTATCGGCAAGAATCAAAATGCTTACGCCGAACTTGACGTTGATTATGTGGGAAAGAATAACATTAAAGTTGTACGCCGTTTGACCGGCGGTGGAGCTGTTTTTCACGATGTTGGAAATATTAATTTTTCCTTTATTGTACCCGAAACCGAAAAGGCGGTTCTTGATTTTGCGAGGTTTACTAACCCGATAATAGATGCACTTAAATCTCTCGGAATTGAAAACGTATGTCTTTCGGGCAGAAATGATATTATGATAGACGGTGTGAAAATTTCGGGTAACGCTCAAAGCTCATATAACGGTAAGACGCTTCATCACGGAACTCTTCTTTATTCGGCTGACCTTTCTATGCTTTCGGGTGCACTAAAGGTAGACCCCGAAAAAATAAAGTCCAAGGGGATAAAAAGCGTTCGCAACAGAGTCGGCAACATTAAGGATTTTTTGAAGACCGATATGTCTGTTGCCGATTTTATGGACTATCTTGAAAAATATGTAGCACGTGAAACCAAATCGGAGGTCGTATATCTTACCAAAGAAGATATAATAGCTACTCAAAAACTTGCCGACGAAAAATATTCGAGCTGGGATTGGAATTTCGGTAAGTCGAAAGAGCTTTCGGTTCAAAAAAAGAAAAGATTTGACTTCGGTTCTGTTGCCGTCGATTTAACGGTTGAGGGCGGTTTTATTAGAGATATTAAAATATCGGGCGATTTTTTCGGTGTCAGGGACGTCGTTGAAATAGAAAATATATTGACAAATACAAAGTTTGAAACAGAGGCTTTAAAGAGTAAGCTTGATATTGTGCTTGTAGGCGAGTGTGTATCGGGTATGACAGTTGATTTGTTTGTTTCGCTGTTGATGTCATAGATGGGGGAGCACAATGAAATATAAACAGTATGAAGCTTTGGCTTCCTTTTATGATGTACTTAATCCCGAGGTCGATTATACGGCTTGGGCAGATTTTATAAAGAAAATAATCGACAAATTCGGTAAGATTGAAACTGAGCTTGTGCTTGATTTGGCTTGCGGAACGGGTAGTATGTCGGTCGAGCTTTCAAAGTTGGGATATGAAGTGATCGGCGTTGATTTGTCTGCGGAAATGCTTATGGAAGCACAGAATAAGGCGTATGACGAAGGGCAGAGTATTCTGTTTTTAAATCAGGATATGAGTGAGCTTGACCTTTACGGAACTGTAGATGCCGTCGTTTGCTGTCTTGACAGTATAAACTATCTAGCCGACGAAGAAAAGCTAAAAAAAACGTTTTCGCTTGTTAATAACTTTATGAATGACGGTGGATTGTTTGTTTTTGATGTAAACACACCGCATAAATTTAAAAATATATACGGCAATAATGCGTATATACTTGAATCCGACGGCGTTTTGTGTGCTTGGCAAAACACCTTTGACGAAAAGACTGCGATATGCGATTTTGATTTAAGCTTTTTTGTTGAAAAGAAAAATAATACGTATCAACGCTTTGACGAGAGTCAGAGAGAAAAAATGTATACCGACTGTGAGTTACGCGAAAAATTGAAAAATGCGTCGTTTGACGTATTGGGGGTATATTCAAGCTACGGCTTTGACGAGTATACCGAAAACGACGAGCGTTGGTACTACGTTTGCAGAGCTAATAACAAAAATAAAAATGCTGTATGACGGCAAAAGCGTCATATAGCATCTTTTATTTATGCAGATTTGTTTATATTTTGTATTCAAGCTCAATATATTTATGCTTTTTGCCCCAAAAGGCATGGGTAATATAGTTGCCCGTTTCTTTGAAGCCTAAATTTAAGTAGCACTTATATGCGGATTCGTTTGTATCGAATACCGATAGAATAACGCTTTTTGCTTTCAGTGCTGTTTTAGCAAAATTCAGAGCCTCTGAAAGCATTTTTTTGCCGTAACCGCTACCTCTTTTTGTGTTGTCAACAATGATGAGGCCGAATTTGAATTTTTCTTTTTCAAGCTTTTGAATAAAGAAATGCCCGATAATATCTTTCTCGTCTTCGGCAATCATACCCCAAAAATCTTCGGATTTATTTTTGTATATATTGTTAAATTCTTCTGAGGTAAGCGGATATTCTTTAAATCTGTCGGCACACCAAAGTCTGAAGGCTTTTTCGTCGTCTATCCACGTGACAATTTTTTCGGCGTCATTTGTTTTATACGGTCTTAAATTTAGCATATTTCTTTTCCTTTTTGTGATTAAAGGGAGCCTTTAAAGCTCCCTTTGCGTTTTTATCAATCGGTCAGCAAACCGTCTTTTTTGACGGAATCCCAGTTTACGTCCAAGACTTTAATGGTCTTAACCGCACTTACCTTTGCTTTTTTCTGGAATACGTAACCATCTTCCATTAGTTTACGCATAGCTTTCGTAACATAACCCTTGTCGATTTTGTTTTTCCTTGAAACAGCTTCGACCGTTGCCCAAAAAGTAGGATAACTCCTTTTTCCTTTTTTCTTGTTGTTCTTTTCTGTTAATGGCTTGAGATTTGAAAGAATGGCTCTGAAACAGCCATAAAGCTCTTCATCTCTTCCGGGAAGCTCAAAACTGCTCGACGCACAGTTTCTAAGCTGGGTGCTCATTGCATCTTTAACACCGTAAACAATTACTTCTTTTTTGCGTCTTGTAACAAGAAAGCTGACGGCTGAACTGAAATGACCGTCGCCCGAAAAAATAATAAACGTATCAATGTTGTGTGCTTCTACGGCTTTCTGATAAATATGGTCAAGCATAATAAAATCGGTGAAATCTTTTTTATGATGCACAGATGCATTCTGAGTTTCGATTATGGTGCTTGAAACCTCGCGAATCTTTGGAATTTCAAGACGAATTGCCGTATTTGAAAAATCTGCAAAAAAGATAATGTCTTTTACGTCGTATTTGGTGGAAATTTCATTGAACCAAGCCTTGATATCGGGCTTTTGATGATGGAGCTTTTCAAGGGAAATATACCAATGTTCGTAATCAACAAACGCTATTGCGTGGGGTTTTTTGTGGCTCGATTGACGTTTAAAAATATTAAACATCAGAGAATTCTTTGTCCTCCTTTCTCTAAAATTAACTACATTTACATTATACAACAGCCTTTTGAAATAATCAAGTTTTTTTTATTATTTGAAAAAATGATTTACTTTATATATGTAATTGTGGTATAATATTAGGGATAATAAACAATTCGGGAGAAAAATATTATGAAAAAAATGCTTGTAATCGACGGAAACAGTATAGTAAACAGAGCCTTTTACGGTATCCGTCCTCTGACTACAAAAGAAGGATTGCATACAAACGCTATATACGGTTTTGTCAATATCTTACTGAAAAATCTGCACAGCCTCTCTCCCGACTATGCGGCTGTAGCATTTGACTTGAAAGCACCCACCTTCAGACACAAGGAATATGCTGAATATAAGGCGGGACGACACGCTATGCCCGATGAGCTCAAAATGCAGATGCCTTATGCGAAAAAAGTTGCTTCTGCGTTAGGCTTTGCTGTTCTTGAAAAAGAGGGATACGAGGCTGATGATATTTTGGGAACACTTGCGAATATGGGTGAGCAAAACGGTGTTGAGGTGTTTGTGCTGACGGGAGATAAGGACTCATTACAGCTTATTTCCGATACAACTAAAGTATTACTTTCGGGTAACACTGACACCGTTACTTTTGACAGAGAAAAGTTCTTTGAAAAATATACTATTCAGCCAGAGCAGTTTGTTGA
Source organism: Eubacteriales bacterium (assembly GCA_045658315.1). Taxonomy (GTDB): domain Bacteria; phylum Bacillota; class Clostridia; order Oscillospirales; family CAG-272; genus RGIG1995. Next base: position 5,263 of record JAZOUV010000062.1, on the reverse strand, counting down.
TTTGAAAGCACTTATGGGCGACAGCTCGGATAATATCCCAGGGGTTGCAGGGGTTGGTGAAAAGACGGCTATTAAGCTGATAGCGGCTGAGGGCAGTCTTGAAAAGCTGTATGAGAATATTGAATCTAAAGATATTTCGGCTTCTCTTAAGCAAAAGCTTATTACATCAAAGGATATGGCTTTTCTATCACAGTTTTTGGCGAGAATCGAAAGAAATGCTCCTTTGAAACTCGGTCTCAATGATATTGAATACATGGGCTTTGATTCAGGTGCTTTAACCGAACTGTTTACTGAACTGGAATTCTTTAATTTTATAAAGAGACTTGAGCTTACAAAAGAAGAGGCTTCGGTTGAATATACGACTTTGACCGACTTGTCGAGTTTGGATAAAGAAAAGATATATGCGGTAGATATAACCGAAAACACAGTTAGTATAGTATCGGAAAATGTTGCTGTCAAAGCGGATATATCCGATTCTTATGCTTTCTTTGCAGATAAAGACTACAAAAAGGTATTGTTTGATTTGAAGAAGAGCTACGGTGAGTTTTCCGATATGGAAAAGGAGATTAACGGTATCGTTTTTGACGTAACCTTGGGGGCATATCTTGCCGATTCCAATATGGGCAACTACGATATTGAGCATCTTACGTCTTCGTATTTGAATTCTATTTATGAAGAGGGCAAGACCGACAAAGCACAGACTATCTTTAAATTATATACCGTTCTCGAAAAGACCGTTGAAGATGCGGGAATGACCGAGCTTTTGTGTGATATTGAAATGCCTCTTGCTTGTACTCTCTCAAATATGGAGAGACGCGGTTTCAGGATAGAGAGAAACGGACTTTCAAAATACGGCGAAGTCTTGGCGGGGATTGCCGAGGAATTGACGGGCAGAATTTATTTTGCCGCAGGGTGTGAATTTAATATAAATTCGCCGAAACAGCTCGGAGAAGTGCTTTTCGAAAAACTACAGCTTCCTGCGGTTAAAAAGACGAAGACGGGTTATTCGACAAATGCCGAGGTGCTCGAAAAATTGAGACCTTATGCACCTATTGTTGACGATATTCTCGAATACAGACAGGTCGTAAAATTAAAGAGCACGTACGTTGACGGACTGCTTGCCGTTGCTGATGAAAACGGTAAAGTTCATACAACTTTTAAGCAGACCGGTACGGCAACGGGCAGACTGTCTTCTACAGAGCCTAATTTGCAGAATATTCCCGTAAGGCAGGATATGGGCAGAGAACTCCGCAGATTTTTCATACCCGAAAGTGATTCCTACGTTTTGATAGATGCCGACTATTCGCAGATAGAACTGCGTTTGTTGGCGGCAATATCGGGCGACGAAACTATGACTAACGCTTTTATTGACGGCGTTGATATTCATACGGTTACGGCATCGCAGGTGTTCAATACGCCCATTGAGTTTGTAACTTCCGAGCAGAGAAAGAGGGCGAAGGCTGTTAATTTCGGTATTGTGTACGGTATGGGTGATTTCTCTCTTGCTTCTGATATAAAGGTAACGAAAAAGCAGGCGGGAGAATATATACAGAGCTATTTTGCAACGTATCCTAAGGTTGACGAATATTTGAAGAATACCGTTGAAAAGGCTAAAGAAGACGGATTTGTAACGACTCTTTACGGACGAAGAAGGTATATTCCCGATTTGAAGTCGGGGAAGGCTGTTTTGCGTAAGTTTGGTGAAAGAGTTGCTATGAATAGTCCCTTGCAGGGAACGGCGGCGGATATTATAAAAATAGCTATGATAAATACCGAAAAGGCATTAAATGAAAGCGGTATTGATGCTAAGCTTATATTGCAGGTGCACGATGAGCTTATCGTTGAAAGTAACGTCAACTGTGCAGAGCAAGCGAAAGAAATATTGCAGAGAGAAATGGAAAACGCAGTTAAGCTCTCAGTTCCGTTGACTGTGGAAATACAAAGCGGTAAAACTTGGTTTGAATGTAAGTAAGAGCCCCTTCCACCATCTTCGATGGTCCCCCTCCCCCAATGGGGAGGCAAAAAACGCCACTTCTTTGGGAGGGGTGTCTTGCCAAAGATAAAACTAAAGGTTTGTAAAAATGAGATTTGGCAAGACGGGGTGGGGCTAAAAAAAAGTAACTTTAAGACAGCCCCCTTCCGCCAGCTCCGCTGCCACCTCCCCCAGAGGGGAGGCTTAGTAGTGACCATTTCATTAGTTTTGCTGATAATGTTGTGAGAGTAAAGTTTTATGAACAATTTCAAAGTAAAAAAGAATGATTCACTTTTGGAGTTTGCAAAAGAGTTACGAAAGAATATGACTCCGCAAGAAAAGCATTTGTGGTATGATTATTTAGGCAAATATCCGATAAAAATATATCGCCAACGAATTATAGATAACTTCATTGTAGATTTTTATTGTGCAAAGGCAAAGCTTGTAATAGAGCTTGACGGTTCACAACATTATACGCCTGACGGAAAACATTATGATTCGCTCAGAACTGATGTTATAGAAAAATATAAACTTAAAGTAATTCGTTTTTCTAATAATGATGTTGATAAAAAGTTTAACGGTGTATGCTCAGTTATTGACAGAACGATACAAGAAAGAATAAGCGAAATAGAAAAGCCGATAGATTAAAATTCTATCGGCTTTTTTGTGCTCCTCTTCGTCACACTAAAGTGTACCACCTCTCCCTTCGGGAGAGCTGTCAGCAAAGCTGACTGAGAGGGATTTTTTTCCTCATCTGTCAAGCTTATTAATCATTTATGACAATGATTTCAAATAAACACTAAGTAGCTGCAAAGCTGTTTCTTTTTCTTTTGGAGAAAGCGAATTGAGCCTTTCAAACAATTCTTCTTGCCTGTTTGTATATGACGGATTGTCATCTGTCAATATTTCGTCAGGGGTGATATGCAGTACGTTACATATTTTCAAGATGGTTTCAATTCGCATATTGACCGAGCCGCGTTCGATATCTGCATAGGTGCGGTCTGCCAATCCTGCGGCTTCGGCTACCTCCGCTTGAGTTAATCCTGCTTTCTTGCGGAGGTTGTACAATTTGTTGCCTATGGAGTGGAAATCAAAAATCAGCATTATAATTCCTCCTTGTGTTTGTATATAGGAATTATAACTCCAAATTGCCTTGACAAATAGGAGCTAAAACTATATAATTATAGGAAGAATAGCTCCTGTGTATTCAAGGGCAGTCTTTTGTGGGGATAATTATGAGAAAGATAGTTATATTGTTTTGGGCATTATTTATATGTATATTTGCCATAGGGTGTGCAAAAAATACTGAAAACGCTTTTGTAGTTGGAAGTAATTGGGGAGTAAGAGTAAAAAACGGGAAAGATAACGGAGATACAAAAATTGAACCCACTATAAAAGATTCTTTTATTAGCGAATGGGTTGAATGTGAGAATGTAATACAAAAATATCGCATAGCAGGTGATAAAGAGTGGGATACTTTATCTGCTGAAAAATGGATATCAGATATTGACGGATTGTTTTTATATACGCCTGACAAGCCATACTATTTGAAATACAGATGTTTTACAGAAAAATACGGTTGGTTGGAGCCTGTATCCAGTTGGGAAAACGGGGAATATGATTATGCCGGTCTGCCGGGAGAAACAATAAAAGATATCGACATTGAAATTTGGGATCATAAAGGGAAAGTTGATGATAAATATATTGTTTTGTATCGCGTAAAAAATGTTAGCGGATGGTTGGAATGGAAAAGCAGCGGGCAGAATACATTAACAAGGCAAATAATGAATGACTATAATATTTTAAACGCGGGAGTTCTCGATGAGAGTGTGCTGAAGTGCGTTAATGGAATTGAGATAAGAATATTTGAAAAAAGAGATAACACAGTTATTCCGAATGAAACCGCAAAAATTTTAGACGCTCCGTACATATATCAAAATATTAAATATCCGAATGGGTGTGAAAGTGTAAGTGCGGTTATGGCACTGAAATATTGGGGAATTGATATTACTGTAGACAGTTTTATCGACAAATATCTTTCCAAAGGGAAAAATCCGATTGTAAACGGTATTGGACCTGATCCCGATGTTGTATATTGCGGAGATCCAAGGTTGCAGAGTGGATGGGGATGCAATTCTCCCGTTATTGCAAAAGCAATGAAAAAAATAGTTGATCCTCTCAAATATGAGGTTAATAATATCTATGGCAAAACACTGAGTGAACTGTGTGAGCAATATATTGACAAAGATATCCCCGTTATAATATGGGCAACTGTTGAAATGATTGACAGCAGCGATGACAGCTATTTTGCCGAGTGGGTTACGGATAGTGGAAAGAATATTAGATATAACAAAAAACTCCATTGTTTACTGTTAGTCGGGTATGACAATGAACATTATTTTTTTAATGACCCGATGAAGATGCATAAAGGCGTAACAAATTATATAGGATACAATAAGGAAGCAGTGGAAAAAGCGTATGATATACTTGGAAAACAAAGTATAGTTATAATCCCGAAGTGACACATAAACCAAAAAGGAACTGTTTTCACAGTTCCTTTTTGGTTGCTTCTTTTTTGTCGAGTGATTGTTTCACATTGATTATCCTTTGGTTTGACGAGCCTCGGAACTTTAGTGAAATATCCTTTAGTTCTTCCACAAATTCGCCGTCTACCAGTGTGTCTATCAAAGACAGCATTTCAAGTGTTGTATCTGTAAATGCTCTTGATTCTTTTTTACCGATAAGCTCTTCAAACGTATATCCCGAATAACACCAAATGTTCTTCTCGGGCAGTTCTTGTCTTATCCTTTTTAAGAGTTTGACAAGAACTTTTTGATTTTCGGGCTCAAACGGTTCTCCGCCGAGCAAAGATAAGCCCTCGATATAGCTTGGTTTCATAGCTTCGATTATCTCGGCTTCGGTCTCTGCGGTATATTCCTTACCATAGCAGAAGTTCCACGTATCAGGATTAAAGCACCCTTTGCAGTGGTGGGTACAGCCTGATACAAACAGGCTGACTCTAACTCCCGTACCGTTCGCAACGTCTGTCTTTTTTATTTCGCCGTAAAACATATCAGAGGTGCAACACTCTTTCTTTTATCTCTTGCGTTCTGCCCTGATTCCAATACTGTGTGCCTATATAACCGCAAGTTCTTCTTGCAACGTTCATCTTATTCAGGTTGGTATTACCGCACTTGGGGCATTTCCAGATAAGCTTGTTATTCTCGTCGCTTTCTATAAGAATTTCGCCGTCATATCCACATTCCTGACAGTAGTCGCTCTTGGTATTCA
>JAZOUV010000061.1:0-2226 GCA_045658315.1 Eubacteriales bacterium | reverse complement strand
CTCTGTGTAAGTGCTGAATTTTCATTTGCAATAGCAAATAAATCGGAGGAAAAGTAATGGAATTAAAAAAGATATTTAATTTTCTAAATAAGGATGAAGATATAGCTTGTCCTAAATGTAAAAATACTAATAAACATTCTGTGTTCTTTAATAATTCTATGATTTGTCCCCAGTGCGGAGCATATTTAAGAATGGGCGCAATGGAACGAATTGCTATTGTTACAGACAAGGATAGCTTTGTTGAATGTGATGGTAATTTGAAAAGCCAAAATCCCATAGATTTCCCTGAATATGATGAAAAAATCAAAAAAGCTGTTAAAGACAGCGGTCTTAACGAAGGTGTTGTCTGCGGAACAGCTACAATAAACGGATTTCCTTGTGCAATATTCGTTATGGACTCCAAATTTATGATGGGTAGTATGGGAACTGTTGTTGGTGAGAAAATAACAAGACTTTTTGAAAAAGCAACAAAGGAACATCTTCCTGTTGTCGGTTTTACTACTTCCGGCGGTGCAAGAATGCAGGAAGGAATTTTTAGCCTTATGCAGATGGCAAAGGTTAGCGGAGCCGCAAAGAAACACTCGGATGGCGGTAACTTATATATTACTGTTATTACCGATCCTACAACCGGCGGTGTAACCGCAAGCTTTGCTATGCAGGGAGATATTATTATCGCTGAACCAAAAGCACTCATTGGCTTTGCCGGTGCAAGAGTTATTGAACAGACCACAGGAAAAAAACTACCTGAAGGATTCCAAAGAGCTGAATTTATGTTGGAGCACGGATTTATTGATATGATTGAGGATAGACAAAGGCTTAAATATACAATCGGAAAACTCCTTAAGATTCATTCAGCAAATGCTTGTTAAGATTGGATGTGATAATTGATGGAAAGAAAAGTTAATGCTTATACAAGAGTTTTAGCAGCAAGAAGCAATGACAGAAATATGGGTGGATATTACCTTTCAAGAATGATAGATGATTTTGTTGAACTTCACGGCGACCGCAGATTCGGCGATGACGGAGCGATTGTTGGCGGTGTTGGTATGCTTAACGGCACTCCCGTAACAGCTATTGCGATGGAGCGCGGTGCAACGGTTGAAGAAAGAATTCAAAGACATTTTGGTTGCCCCACACCCGAAGGATACAGAAAAGCACTCAGACTTATGAAAGAAGCTGAGAAATTTAAAAGACCGATAATCTGCTTTATAGGCAGTCCCGGTGCATATTGCGGAATTGACGCTGAAGAAAGAGGTCAAGGCGAAGCGATAGCTGAAAATCTTTTTGAAATGATGGGGATTAAAACTCCCATTATTTCCGTTGTAGTTGGTGAAGGTGGTTCAGGCGGTGCGTTGGCACTCGGTGTTTGTGATACAACTGTAATGCTTGAAAACTCTGTATATTCTGTTATATCACCTGAAGGCTGTGCAAGTATTTTGTGGAAGGACTCTTCCAAAGCTTCTGATGCGGCTGATGCATTAAAACTTACCGCAGACGATTTATACTCTTTTGACATAGTGGAAAAAGTAATTGACGAAAAAGATAAATCAGCCGAAGAAATTTGTTCTGATTTAAAAAATTATCTTGTAGAAGAATTGAAAAAGAAACAAGTTCTTTCAATAGAACAACTTCTTGAAGATAGATATAACAAGTTCAGAAAAATCGGTGCAAATATCTCGGAGGGCTGATATGGTTAGAATTATTACGGATTCAGCGGCAGATTTTGAGCCACAGGAATTAGAAAAATATAATATAACTTGTGTTCCAATGCAAATTTCATTTGATGATAATGAGTATAAGGAAAATGAAAATTTAACAAAAGCACAGTTTTATGAATTGTTGGAAAAATGCGAGAACTTCCCAAAAACCTCACAGCCTACTCCATACGATTTTGAAGTGCTGCTTGAAGAATTTATGGAAAATGGCGATGAATGCATAATTATTACCATATCATCAGCATTAAGCGGAACCTACCAAAATGCTTTTTTAGTTAAGAATATGCTTGATTACGAAAATTGCTATGTGGTTGACAGCCTGAATGCAACAGCAGGACAAAGACTTTTGGTTGATTATGCTGTGAAGCTCCGCAACGAAGGCAAATCTGCAAAAGAGATTTTTGATGCATTGGAAATTGTTAAAACTAAAATCAAGTTGTATGCTTGCGTTGATACATTAGAGTACCTTCATAAAGGCGGTAGATTGTCAAAAACTGCATATACTGTTGGA
>JAZOUV010000060.1:0-38122 GCA_045658315.1 Eubacteriales bacterium | reverse complement strand
CCCGACAAATCATAGAATTTTTTACCTAAAGCAGCCTGATGCCCCTGCTTTGCGTAAAGCTCCATATCATATATCTTCCCTTTTTGCTTGACTACCTCGGTGTTCATCGAATGCGGATGTACGTCATAGCTGTATACTCTGCCCTCACTGCCTATCTTTTCGACCAGTGCTAACTGGTTTTTATAAGCAACAAGGTGTGCTACATTCTTACCGTAATTAGATCTGTCATAACAGCCCTGACCGTTGGACTGACCTGTTATAAGAAATAGGTTTATGTGTGCCTTCTCAACTCTGTCAACCACTAACGTCGCCTTAACCGTTTCTCCCTGATATGCAGTAAGAGTAACCGCTTCGTCGGCAACCTTCTTGGCTGTCATCAATCCGTTTTCGTCCACCGAAATAATATCGGGATCGCTGGATTTGTACGTATATTTGTCGCCTTTACCACTGTTATAACCTGCGTCAAACTGATATCTGTCGTCATATTGTAACACAAAACCGTTTGATATATCACGCTTGAACACGACAGTATAAGTTGCCTTATTACCGTCAGCGTCAGTTGCGGTAACTACAGCCTTTCCCTCGTTTGCGTTATCGGGAATAGCCGCCTGACTTATCTTTACTTCAACACCGTCTTTTGCCGTTGCTTGTACACGCGGAACGGCAGGTCTGCCGTCGGGAAGACCTACGGTATATTCATATACGTTTTTCTTGAATTCGCCTACAGAATATCTTGAATCGTCAAGAGTGAGGCTGTCAAGATAAACCTTAGATGCTCCTGCTTCATTTCCGTTCATGCTCTCATCTCCCATATTTCCCAAATTTTCATCATCGGTCTTTCCGACGCAAGCACAAAGAATCAGCATAAGTGATGCAACAATAATAACCGAAAACAAAAACATCAATTTCTTTATCATATTTTTTTCCTTCTCGAAAATTTATTGATTTGTTATTTGATGTCTATATTATTCGGCCTTCACCATTTTCAATTATATAATCAAACCGCTTGCTTTGTCAATCCTCTTTTTTCCTGCCTCTGTTTACAAAACTTCGCAATAGTGGTATATTATAATAAAAAACAGAAAGGAAGATTTATATGAAAGCTATTAAAAAACGCCCGTTTGCATTTTCATGTATACTTTTTCTTCTTTTCTCCTTCATCTTCTTTTTTAGTAATCTTCCCATAAAAATAGTTATACTTGTATCGTTTTTGATTGCCGAGACAATTCTCGTTTTTTTGAAAATCAAACGCAAATTGCTTTTGATTTACATATTACCTCCGATTATTCTTTCAGCCGTTGTATCCATTTTCTTTTACAGCATAAACTATAATAATATTTTGACCTATGACGGCAAGGATTGCGATATTGATTTTGTAATAACAGATACAAACACAATAAGCGACACATTTTCATCATATACCGTCGTTGTGAAAAAAATCAACGGCACCAAAGTTAATTTTAAATCGCTGCTTTCGTTTGACGGTTATCTTGACTCTCCGGAATATTCCTCTCATTCGGCAAGAGTTATTTTCTCTGAACTTGATAATTCGACATTCGGTTTTTCTTCTCGTTATTCCTATTTGGCAAAAAATATATATTTATCTGCCCGAATTACTGATAATTACACAAATAATCAAAAAACAGAAAAGCCTTTTCCCGCATACTGTTTCCGAAAAACCAACAGCTTTTTCTCCTCCTGTATTGACAGATACATTGACGGGAATGAAAATGCACTGATACAGGCGTTGTTATTGGGAAACAAAGATGCCTTGCCCCAAAAAATTATATACAATTTCCGATTGCTCGGTTTGTCTCATATGCTTGCGGTAAGCGGTATGCATCTTTCCATACTCGTCGGCTCTGCGGACAAGCTGTTTGACAAGTTAGATATAGGCAAAAAGAGAAAACATATTATTTTGATATTTATCACCTTTATTTATGCTGGTATAACTGGTTTTTCGGCATCGATAAGCAGGGCTGCAACTATGCTTATTATTTTCTATCTATCGTTTCTTATTTCAAAAAGCAACGACTCGATTACCTCTCTCTGTACAGCAGTTGCTGCACTTTGGCTCATATCGCCCAATTCTATGTTTGATATAGGACTCTGGCTGTCTTTTCTTTCGACTTACGGCATAGTTGCCGTCGCATCGCCCTTAAATGCAAAAATCAGCAAAAAAGCCGAATTGACAAAACCGCGTATCTGCAAAATATTACTGAAAATCGGCTCTCTTCTCATCTTTGGAATTATTCCCGTAATGTTTTCGCTTCCCGCAATATGGCTTTCCTATGGTGAGCTTGCTCTTATATCACCCATCTCAAACATACTGTTTACGCCGTTGCTTTTGGCGATAATGTATACTTCACCATTTGTAATTATTTTATCATTTATTCCCTTTTTAGCACATATCCTCGGCTTTATTTCATACGTTTGCACACGCCTTATGCTGTTATTGGCAAAAACATTCGCCCCGCACGCACCCATTTTATCGCTAAAATACAGCTTTACTACGGTTATAATTGTTTTGCTTGTTTTATCATACCTCTGTCTTGCATTAAGAAGTGCAAAACGATTTTCTCTGTATTTTCTGCCTTTTGTTTGTGCATCGTTGATATTTACACTTTTAGTCGGCATATACAACAATACAACAGCCGACGATCAAAAAATAATATATTCAAACACATACCACGGCGATTCTTTTCTTGTCATAAGCAATAACAAGGGACTGCTCTGTGATATTTCCGGTATGTCACCGCAAAACGCCAAGATAAGCGAATACTATTTGAATGAAAACCGAATAACCGATCTTGACAGTTATTTGATAACCGATTACCACGGACGCGGTGCTGATACCCTTGACGAACTTTTGACGTATACTCGTCTCGGTAAAATTTATCTTCCCTACGCCGAAACTTTTGAAGAAAAACTTCTTGAAAATAAAATTGTAAATCAAGCAAAACAAAATAATATTGATTATTATTTATACGACTTGACTTCGGATAATCAAATCAGCTTTTACGGTATGACTATTGATATAAAAAGTGTCGCACGACAAAAAATCAATATACCCTCTTCAATATGCATTACTTTTTCAAATCCAAACAAGTCTTTTGCCTACGTTGGTTCGGGAGCATATTCGACCGAAAACGGAAAAAACTATCTGACAAAGCTTTTTAGTGAAGATATTCCTATTCTTTTCGGAGCATACGGCAAAAAAGAAAATCTCCCCGTAACAAGCCTGTTCTTCAAAGAAAATGCCGAATTGTACTTTGTGTCCGATAACATATACAACCTTTGCAAAACAACAGTCCCCGCAAATGCAACCGCTAATATTACAGATAAATATTTTAAATTTTGGTTTAACCGCTAACACCTTGTATACCAATATTTTTAATTTTTTTAAGAAAATACTTAATTTTTTTAAGTTTTTTTATCATTTCCCCTTGAAATTTGTTGACTATTCTAATATAATGTGATTGTAGTTTTGTTACGCAATAAAGGGGAATATATATTTATGGACAATATTGACAAGCAGATTTTATCTATGCTCCAAAAGAATGCACGAACTCCGCTTAAAGCTTTGGCAGAAAAACTTTTTCTTTCGTCCCCCACCGTTTCAGCAAGAATAAAACAGCTTGAAAATGACGGGGTTATAACCGGTTACCATGCAGAGCTTGAGCCAACAAAATTGGGTTATTTTATTACGGCTTTTATTAATATCGCAATGGAGGCATCAAAAAAGCCCGACTTTTACGAGTTTGCAAAAAAATGCCCTAACGTTATTGAATGTAATTATATAACAGGCGACTACAGTATGCTTCTCAAGGTTGCATTTCCAACCACACTCGAGCTTGACGTATTTATAGGAGAGCTTCAGAAGTTCGGTAAAACTCAGACAACCATAGTTTTCTCTACCCCCATCAAAAATCGCGGTATCAGTATCGAATGCAATGAGGCTACTCCAAAGAAAAAAAATTAATAAAACTATCGCCCTATTCAAAATTCATTGAATAGGGCGAATTTTTGTTTTCATGACGCATATAATTGTAAAAAACAATTCAGGGGATTACAAATGAGTGATATATATCTGCCAACAATCGACCAAGACAAGAAAAAAATCATACAGAAACATAATAATACTCCCATAGCCTTAATTTACTTTGATACGGTAACTATACAGGGAGAAAACAAGATTTGTAAAAAAATCAGAGCGTTTTACGTTAAACTCACGGAAAAATTTACAAAATGGATCAATACGGATTTTGAAAAATACGCCCAAAACTGTTTTGAAGCGGACACACATCCGCGAAAAAAATACAGGTATACACCTATTGAGCTAAAATATACGATGACAAGCGAAATAATAAACCAGCACTTTCTCGCAGTGGATACCAAAATAACACTTTCCAAGAGAAATAATGTTCTTTCAAAAAAACAACTAAAACATATATGGAATTTAAAAACGGGAAATCTGCATACAAAAAAAGGGCTTTAAAAACACAAAAAAGACTATGAAAACTCAAAAAAAGAGTGCTCATAGTCTTATTTTTGTGATTTAATATACCGTTAAGTGTTAATTATTAATTTTATCAAGCACGTCGATTATGTCTCCGTACATATACAACGTTCCAAGTGATACAAGCGGACATTCCTTCTCTGCCGATGATTTCAAAGCGGCACGAACTCCCGCTTCAATAGATTCAAATGAGTGTGCTTTTATTCCGTAATTATTAAAATACTCGGCATAAACCTTGCTGTCCATAGCCCTCGGATTATCGGGAATAACCGTAAAGACCTCGTCTGATACCTCACCGATTACCGAAAGCATTGAACTGACATCCTTATCTGCCATAACACCCGAAATGATATTGACTTTTTTGCCGTCGAAAAAACGCTTGATGCTGTCAACACATGCACGTAAGCCCTCGGGATTGTGTGCACCGTCATATATCATCAAGGGATTTTTGTTTATTATTTCAAAGCGTGCAGGCCAATACACCGCAGACATTCCCTCTCTGATATTATCTTCGGTTATCTTATAGCCCACACTCTTCAAAACAGACAGACATTTCAGTGCTGTTGCAATATTGCTCGGCTGATAATCACCCACAAGAGAAACAAACAAATTTTTATATTCGGGCGTATCAAGAGTACAGCCTCTGAGAGAATACTCTATATTTGTCATTTCCGCATCGGTTGCCGTATAAAAAATCGAGTTTTTTTCGTCAGCAACCTTGCTTATAATATCATACGCCTCGACACTCCTACCGCCGTAAACAATGGGAACACCCGGTTTGATAATACCTGCTTTTTCGGTTGCAATCTTATCTAAAGTATCCCCTAAATACGCGGTATGATCAAGTGCGATGCCCGTGATAACAGACAAAACGGCAGTATTTATAATATTTGTAGAATCAAGTCTTCCGCCCATACCTGTTTCAAGAACAACTATGTCGCAGTTGTTTCGGCTGAAATATTCAAAAGCAATTGCAGTAATAAGCTCAAATTCTGTGGGAACATCTTCCATTCTGTCGGCAAACTGCTTAACGTATTCGGTAATTTCGGACAGCTCCTCGTTTGATATCATCTGTCCGTCTATCATCATTCTTTCGTTGAAATAACGGACAAAAGGCGAGGTATAAAGTCCCGTTTTATATCCTGCTTTGCGAAGCACGGTTGACAGCATTGAGCAAACTGACCCTTTGCCGTTGGTTCCCGCAACATGTATATATTTCAGCTTATCTTGCGGATTCCCCATCATACCGAGAAGCTCTTTCGTTCTTCCGAGTCCGGGTCGGCTTCCCTTCCAGCATACCGAATGGATATAATCCAAAGCTTCCTTATAATCCATCATAACCTATCACTCTTTTCAAACCGTTTTTTATTGCTTTATTTTTATATAAAACTATAATCACTACGCACTCTACCGCCGCAGTAATAAAGTAGGTTACTATTCTCTCGGCAAACAGTACGCCGATGGGTGTACCGAACATAGTGTGCAAAACAACCGTTTTGATAATCACGTTTCCTATAATATGAGCCGAAAACACGGTAAAAATTATCGAAACAACTTGATTTAGCTTTTTTAAAAGCATAAAGCATATTCCCGAAATCAAGCCTATCGACATCGACGCGACTGTGATAAGCGGATTAATAGCATATCCTCGGAACAAGCAGCCCAACAAATCGGCAACAACACCTACTGCACCTCCGATTATTGTTCCCATAGTAATTCCGCCAAAAATTATCGGAAAATTCTCAAGACTTATCCTCCACGTATCTCCGCTTGGAGCAATAAATTTCATTACTCCGCTGATAGCACACAAAAGTGCCGCAAACACTAATATTTTTACACTGCCGAACAGTGCAATGCGGTGTTTGTTATTATTTTGCATAAAAAAACCTCCTCACGTTGTGCATTCCAAAGCCACAAAATGAGGAGCATTAATATGTCGTCTCATATATGCAACAGCGGGATGCGGCAAATGAACCGCAACATCAACTGCTTTCGTCCGAATGACAACTCCCTGTTCATACGGCACTTAACGCTCATCTGCCTACTCTGTGTTACACATATATTATCACACTATACCGTATTTTGCAATAGGATTTTTAAATATTATGTATTAATACTGACTTTTTTCCACGGTTATTATAAAATCATATAAATTTCTCATTGAAATAAACGAATTGTTGACAACTTGGCTCAAAAAAGTTATAATCTTAAAAGTGGGGGGTGAAACTATGAGCAATCAGCCTTTGGCAGACAGAATAAGACCGCAGACATTTAAAGAAATGGTGGGGCAAAAGCACCTGTTCGGCGAAAACGGTGCCATTACCCGTATGGACAAAAACAATTATATAACCAATATGATATTCTACGGCCCTCCCGGAACGGGTAAAACTACCGCCGCAAATATCATTGCCAAAAAAAGCGGTATGAAGCTGTATTCGCTTAATGCAACATCGGCTTCCCTTAACGATGTCCGTGATATTATCGCTCAAACAGGAACGCTTTTCGGTTCAAACGGTATTCTTCTTTATCTTGACGAAATACAGTACTTCAACAAAAAACAACAGCAATCACTGCTCGAATATATGGAAGACGGAAGAATAACACTTATCGCCTCCACGACTGAAAATCCGTTTTTTTATATCTACAATTCTATTCTTTCGCGTTCCGCCGTATTTGAATTTAAATCGGTAACAAAGGAAGATATGCTACCCGCCTTAAAACGAGGACTTGATATATTAAACACCGAACAGACTAAAGATATAACCGCCTCCGACTCTGCTCTTTTGCAAATTGCAAAATGCTCGTCGGGCGACGTAAGACGTGCATTAAACACCCTTGAAAACGTATATATGACGGCTGATACCGAAATTACGCCCGAACTTATAGATTCGTTTGTTCCCGAAATCAGCTCGGTATATGACAGACACGGTGATTCGCATTACGATATGCTGTCTGCTCTCCAAAAGTCGATCAGAGGTTCAGACCCCGATGCTGCAATATTCTATCTTGTAAAACTCATCGAAAACGGCGATATGATATCGGCTTGCCGACGTTTGCAGGTTATTGCGAGTGAGGATATAGGTCTTGCATATCCTTTAGCCTCTGTTATGGTGAAAAGCTGTATTGACAGTGCCTTCAACGTTGGACTTCCCGAAGCACGTATTCCTCTTGCAAATGCAACAATTTTCCTTGCCACCTGCCCAAAATCCAACAGTGCATATATGGCGTACGACCTTGCAAAGCAGGATATTGAAAAAGGAAACGGTATGCAGGTTCCAAGACTTTTCATGAGCAGATACCATGACGAGTATAAATACCCTCACGACTATCCCAATCATTACGTTGAGCAAAAATATCTGCCCGACGACGCAACCGGCGGCTACTACAGCTTCGGCGCGAACAAGCAGGAACAGGCTGCAAAAGCTTACTGGGATACCGTAAAAAAGAAAAAATAAGGAGTATAGCTTTATGAAGTCAATCAAAAAAATGCTCCTCGGAATTGCTTTTTTAATAGTTTCCGCTATCGGAGCAATATTCTACGTAAACAATAGTACTGTCGGTGCCATACTTTTCTTCGGCGGACTGATAATCGGAATTGCTTTTTGCACTGACGGCTATTTGAGCGTTGACTGAAATTCATACAAATAAAAGAAATAAGCATACCGTTCCAAGAAAAAACGGTATGCTTTTATTTTATCTTTTTTTGTCATTTTGGGGTTTCGGGGTTTTTGTAACATGGGAATACAAGTATGTATCATGGCTTCGCGTAACATTCATACTGCCCGTCCTTATATAATTCCTTGCGGCTCTCTCAAACCTTACCGACTTCATCTTTGAACGCATTACTCCGGTTACTATCAATGAAATAACAAGTCCGACAACAAAAGCTATCAAAAGTGTCTTGACTACGCCAAACTTTGTTTCGTCCCCCTCAACTTCATAGTTATAATAATCTTCTTCATAATAGTTATCGTAAAACACATCGTCATAGCTATATGCTCCGACAGCAGTTGAAGTTATAAGCATTATTACGGATAGAGTCAATATAAAAGCAATAATTCTTTTCATAAATCACCCTCCGAAAAAATGTATAAGATAAATTATTCCGAATGTTAGCGTACATATTCCTAAAGTCATAAGGCTTAGCCATTTAAAATATGCTCCGTTATCAATAGGAAGATTTCCAACAAACTTCCCCGTCTGACCGTTCATCGCAAAAGTGTATTTCTCACCCTTATACGTAGTGTTTAAAAGCCATACAGGAAAAAGAGCATATTTATAATTCCCCTTCACCAAAGACACTCGGCTGTTTTCTGTTGTAACCGAGTTGTAACCGATAACCGTATTGCGAAATTCGTCTTCCGTACTGACCTTTATTCGCTCGTTGGCACGTGCCTTGCTGACTTCCGATGATACGTCATATTTGTCTGCAAAATATCCCGACAAAAACACTGTTTGAAAATCTACCGCTTCGCTGAAATTATAAGGCTCAAGGGATTCCATTAAATCATCGGGCATCTTTGATGAACCGTCAACAGGAATATTATCAAAACCTATATTTCCACCCCGATACACAGAATAATAACTTGTTTTTGTATAATTGTATTTACTGTCGCTCCAAAAACGTACCTTAGTTGCCCGATATCTGATATCGGCATCAACATCGGCATCATACAGCCAAAACGGAACGTATATTCCCTTGATTTCGTCAATCTTGTTTTCGGTTTTAAAAACCTTGGGCAGAAAAGGCTTTTTCTCAAGATGTTTTAAAAGCCCCAATTTCGCCGCCTTTTTGTCAAGCTTGAAAGGAATAACGTAATCGGGCTTTAATTCACCCGAAAGCCGTCCCGGCACCACAACGGGATTTCCGCAATAAGGACATTCGGTTGCCGCCGTTGTAGCATCTCCCACAATCTCGCCGCCACAGGATTGACAGGAATATACGCATATATTCCCGTCCTCCCCCTCCTGCCAGATATTCTCGGCACTTTTCTCCCATTCCATTTTATCTTCTGAGTCAGTAACACGCAACTCTGCGTCGTATGCCTTTAAAGTATCCGTTTCAAACGCCGTATCGCAATACGGACACTTCATTTTTTGAATATTACTGTCAAACTCAATCGCTCCGCCGCAGCAAGGACATTTATATTGCAATAATTCCGCCATATTCTCTCCTAAATTTTTTTAGAAAAATGAACTGTTATTTTGCATCCTCGTCTGTAAATCTGTCTCCGCATTCGGGACAGAATTTCGGTGGATTCTTAGGATCTTCGGGCTCCCAGCCGCATTTATCACAACGGTAAAGCAGAGCTCCTTCCGGCTTTTTTGCTCCGCAATCACAACAAAACTTACCCTTGTTTACACTTCCGCAAGCACAAGCCCAACCTTCTATAGCAGGCTTTTTTGCTCCGCATTCAGGGCAGAAATTACCTATCACTGTATATCCGCAAGAGCATTTCCAGCTTTTCCCGTCCGCCTTAGCTTCGGTCTTGGATTGTGCTGCCGCCATATTATAAAGCTGATTTGGGTTAGCGGCATTCCCTGTATTCATAGCCATACCCATACCCATAAATCCGGTCATTGCACCGTTTTCATTTGCAGCCGCAGCCCTCATAGCGTCAGCTTGAGCTCCAACAAGTGTTGCAGCCGCCATAGAGGGATCGCGTAGTATTGCGTTCTTTTGTGCGGTCTTTATCAGTTCCGCATCTTCCTCAGTAAGAGTCGGCGGATTCATAGCGATATTTACAACCTTTAAGCCACGCAGTTCGCTCCATTTACGGCATAATTCCGCATTAACCGCCTCTTCAAGCTCTGTCTTGTGAAGCAAAATCTGATTTGGACGTAATTCAAGTGCCGACAGTCTGCCGAGTGCAGGTCCAAGCACGCTGATAAACTCCGTCTTAAGCTGTTCATCAAGCTCATCACGCAGATATTCTCTTTCAACATTTCCGCATACATTTGTGTAAAACAAAAGCGGGTTTTCAATCTTATATGAGTATATGCCGTTGCAACGGAGCGATACGTCAATATCAAGTCCAATCTTTGAATCTACGACTCTAAAAGGAACGGGGGTAGGTGTTCCAAACTTATTGTCAATAATCTCTTTTGTATTAAAATAATACACTCTCTGATCTTTTCCCGTATCTCCGCCGTATGTAAAACGCTTACCTATAGTTTTAAAGGTCTCAACTATACTTTTGCCAAGTGAACCTGCAAAGATGCTGGGCTCCGTAGACTTGTCATAGGTGTACTGTCCGGGTTCCGCACAAACCTCAACTATTTTCCCCTGTTCAACAATCATCATGCATTGACCGTCTGCAACAGCAATTCCCGAACCGTTTGAAATGACATTATCACTTCCCTTAGTATTCGATGAACGACCGCTGATACGCTTTTGACCCTTTGTAACCAAAACGTCCTTGTCTATTGAATCACAGTAAAAAAATTCCTTCCACTGATCAGCTAATGTTCCGCCTAATGCTCCCAAACCTGCCTTTATAAGTCCCATAACATTGTCTCCTTTCAGTTTATAAATCGCTTTTTGTGTATTTAATATTATATCGCTTCATATATTTTATCATAAACACAAAGGCTTGTCTATATTTTTTCAGACAAAAAAATACCCAAACATTGTGTTTTTTCACAATGTTTGGTGCAAATGCATACACTGACTTTACAAGTATTTTTTTATTTTTGCCAAGGCACCTTTTTCAAGCCTTGACACCTGTGCTTGTGAAATGCCTATTTCGTCGGCTATTTCCATTTGCGTCTTGCCGTTGAAAAAACGCATATTGATAATTGACCTTTCCCTTTCCCCCAAACGCTTCATTGCTTCCCGTATGGCGATATCCTCAAGCCACGCCTCGTCGGTGTTTTTTTCATCTCTCAGCTGATCCATAACATAAAGCGAATCCGATGACGAACCGTCATTATAAACAGGCTCAAAAAGGGATATCGGTTCCATTATTGCCTCAAGTGCGTTGACTATTTCTTCTGTCGAATATTCTTCCCCCTGCTCGTTTACTTTTTTTGTTATTTCTTCGATTGTCGGCTCTTTTGAAAGCTTTTTTGAAAGCTCCTCCTTCGCCTGCAAAGCTTTATAAGCAAGATCTTTGACAGATCGGCTCACCCTTATACTGCTGTTATCCCTTAAATACCTTTTTACTTCACCTATTATCATCGGCACCGCATAAGTCGAAAACTTAACATCAAGCTCTGTATTAAAGTTATCGATAGCCTTGATAAGTCCTATACACCCAACCTGAAATAAATCGTCCGCATTTTCATTCCTGTTTGAAAAACGCTGTACTATACTCAAAACCAAGCGAAGATTTCCGTCTATTAATTCCTGCCTTGCTTTTTTATCTCCCTTAGTTGCTTTTTGTAATAACTCTTGTTTCTCATCGGAGGTCAGCGTCTTCAGCTTCGATGTATTAACTCCCGATATCTCAACCTTATTGTAATACATTTACTTTCCTCCCGCATTTTGTATGCAAGAAAAGTATTGACTGATTAACCCGTTTTTTATTCGTTTTTTAGTATGGAATAAATTTCAAAATAGGTATATTGTTGCTTGTTTTCCCTCTTTTTTTAATATTTTTATTCATTATTATATTATATACATATACGATATAAGTTCTTTTGGTGCAGTTGCATAAAAATTTCCCTCGAAACTACGCAAAAAAAATATTATTCGGGTATATTTCGCCGACAACTCGCTACCATTTTGTTGGTATTGCACAAAATATCAATGTGTTTATTGACTTATTGATGTAAATATGGTATACTAATTAGGTTAGTAGTATAATCAACAATGATATAAGGGAGTGATTTGCATTTTACGAATTGATTGTAAAAAATCTCTTTTGTTTATAGTCATCGCAATTTTGGTATCATGTTTCTTTATTATATCTGCATCGGCCTCGGTAAGACTGTTCTCTTCCGCAATAGACCCCAACGAGCTTACAGACGGTATTTACAACATCATTAATCGTGAGACAGGTCAATACTTAGACGTTTACAGTATGGCTAACGACCCTTCGGGTAAAGCCTATGTTTCCCATAAAACAGGTCAAGCAGGTCAGAATTTTCTTATAGAGAGACATGATGACGGCACATACATAATTTATCCGCAAAACGAAAACGGCATTTATTCACTTTCTTATGAATTCGATATTATGGAAAGCGAATTTATATCTAAAAAGAATGCGGTAAACAATCAAAGTAAATTTAACATTTTGCCAATTTCCGAAAACAAAAACAAAACAGGCTATTATAAAATCAAAACTGCTTGTATGAACGACAGTATGCTTTGTTTGGATATTTCTCAAACAATAGGAAAATTCAATTATCCTTTAGCAGGTCTTGCCGTTGAAAACAACAGCTATTCACAGCAGTGGGAGTTTGTTAAGGTTTCTTCGGAAACACTTTCTATTCTCGGCGGTTATGTTGATGTCAGAATGGGCAGTACACACCATATTTTCGCAAAGCTTACTCCCGAATACCTTATCGGCAATATGGTTTGGGAGAGCAGTAATCCCGAAATTGCCACAGTAGACAGCCGCGGTGTAGTATACGGCGTATCGGAAGGTACTGCAACGATTACTGTCTCCTGCGGAAAACTAACTGCCTCAACACTTGTAAGAGTAACCGCTCTTGACGCATTCACGTGGTACAGTCAACACAACGCATTAACAGGAGGCTGGGCAGGTGAATCTCTGAACACTGTTTATATGACTACTTATGCGGGTGAAAGAAAAGCTTTCTTTATTAACGGTTACAGAACAGGTGATGACTGGATGGACCAAGGCTGCAAGCTCTGTTCCGAAGCCATGATTCTTCATAATTTAGGTGCTAAACTCACAATAGGGTATGATTTAAGAACAAATAAAACCGGCAATCTTGATGCAGATCCCTATACTGTTGCTCTTGCAAACTCGGGTGCAACGGGATTGAATTTGGACACCACCAGAGTTATAAACGCACCAAATTACATCAACAACCGTCTTATAAATGCCCGTTTTACCGTTGATGAAAAAGCTATCTCAACACAGACCTTCAACGGTAATAATCTCAAACATATAAAAACACTGCTGGAATCGCATCCCGAAGGTGTCTTGGTAGGTATGTATAACTCTGCAAGAGACACAACTCACTATGTAGTATTTACTGAATGCCTTAATCCTAATGACCCAAAAGGAAATTATGAGTTTAGAATTTGCGACTCTGCGGCATCTATCCCCGAGCTGGGAGACAATGTTCCATTTAAAGAATCTATTTCTTACAAGAGTTTGGGATACTATTATTGGTCAATATTTGAATATTCCGTATACAATATAGCAACAGAATAAAAATGGGCTGTAAAATAAGCTCACATCAAAAAAAGAAAGACTATGAAAACTCAAAAAGAGTGGACATAGTCTTTTTTGGTGGTATGATACGTTGATAAAAATATAATAAAACACGTGCATTAATGCCATATATTAATTAATGTTTTAAGTTTTTCAAAAAAATTACGGGATTCCTCGGCTTCGCTCGGAATGACCGTTATTTATTGTTTGTATAGGTTTTATTAAGCGGTCATTCTGAGTGGAACACCGCAGATGCGGAATCGAAAAATCCCATTATCTCTATGCAATAATAAGCCGAGGCTCACATCTTTTCGTGAACCTCGGTTTTCTTGTCTAAATTCGGAACAGTTATCGTCTCTTCCAATATCGGTTGATCCTTGCCAAAGAAGAATTTCACCTTAATGTGAGTGCTGTCAACATATTCAACGCTCTGTAATAGCTCATTCAGTCTTTTCGGATCGCAGTTTATGGGCGGACTTATAATATAACTGTAATTTGCAGTATTGTATGCATCTCTGACAACCAGTACTAATGCACCGTCAGTTGAGTGTTTTGCAAATGCAACGATATTTCCGCCAAGATATAACAGATTGTATTTAGAATATGTTGTATAAAAGTTAGTCTTGGGGTTGAAAAAACAGTCTTTATCATTGTGTTCCAGCTTCACCATTGTGTCGCTGTATTCGGTTATAACAGGCAGTTCGTCTAAAATTTTACGCGACGAAACACCAACATCTCCCATACCGTAAATAACATACTCGTACACGTTATCCGCTTTTTTATAAACCTTGTGATATTTTCCTTCGGAAATTAATTGTAAATCATCTCTGCTGACTTCCTCAAGATTGCAGTTAGGATGTATATTTTCCAGATAGTATATTTCCAGCTCGTTCCCCGACAAAAATTCTGTCTTCTTCATGGAGTACACATATACGGCATTGGGTGAATAACTGTCACCAAACGTAAAGTCAACCACTCTTTCGCCTGCATCGGTGGTCTTTTTGTTTTTATCGGATATATCTTCGATAGCCCTTCCCACCGATAACACCATATATTGCTTTGAATACTCAATTTTGGGAAGCTCCGATTTTATTCCGATAAATTTTTTCAATGCATTTTCGGCCTCGAAATCGGTTGCCTGGTATACCATACAATATTCATCGTGTAAGCCATAGCCCAAAAATCTGTCGTCAGTCAGTATATTCTTTTTCAGAACATCAATATCGCACTCTGCCTCACCGACTTTCTTAAAACCAAAAAGCAACTGATTGGGAGAAGGAATATCTGTGGAGTCCTCGGGACGCTCCTCTTTATTAAAGCCTTTAACAAGTATCAACACAAACGCAACAAGCACAAAGAAAAGTGCTGTTACCGCAACAATCCTTATTACCTTTTTATCAGCTATTATGATTTTTCACCTTGCTTTCCAAATCATATATTTTATTTTAGATTCTCTTCAACAAATGACGTTACAGCAGCCAACGCATCATCTACCTTAGAACATTCTTTACCTCCAGATACTGCACTGTCCGGACGACCGCCGCCGCTTCCGCCGGTAAACGTACCGAGCATTCTTGCAAGATTGCCCGCGTGCACCCCTTTTGCAACAGCATCTTTACCGCAGCACGTTACGAAGTTGAGCTTCCCGTTTGCCATAGCAGCCATTGCAACTACAATATCGGAATGAGCGTCCTTCAGCTTGTCGCAAGCCTTTCTTGCCACGTCTACGTTCATTTCAGCCGACTTCATTACAGCTACTTTTACGCCGCTAACATCAACTGCGTTGCTGTAAAGGTCAGCAGTCTTAGCCTCGGAAAGTTGTGCGTTAAGTCCGTCAATAACCCTTTTCGCTTCCTTAAGCTCGTTCTGCAGTTGCTCTATTCTCTTTGGTATATCTCCAATATTATTTACCTTTAGCTCTTTTGACGCAGAGTTTATAAGTTCATTCTTTTCGGCTATATATTCAAGCACTCCGTTGCCCGTAACACCTTCTATTCTTCTTGTTCCTGCCGCTACAGACGATTCTGATATTATCTTAAACAAAGCCGCTTCACTCGTATTGGAAAGATGTGTTCCGCCGCAAAGCTCGGTGGAAAATTCACCCATTTGTACTGCTCTTACAGTGCTTCCGTACTTTTCACCAAACAGAGCTATAGCTCCCATTCCTTTTGCTGTCTCAATATCTGTCTCAACGGTCTTTATATCTAAAGCGTTAAGAATCTGATCGTTTACTATTCTTTCAACCTTTTCTATCTCTTCGGTAGTCATAGCAGTAAAATGAGAAAAGTCAAAACGGAGTCTGTTTTCATCAACGTATGATCCTGCTTGTTCTATGTGGTTTCCGAGAACCTTACGCAAAGCTCCCTGAAGCAAATGAACGGTCGAGTGGTTTCTTGAAATAGACTTTCTCCTCTTTTCGTCAACAACTGCTGAAACGCTGTCGCCTTCCATAAGCTGTCCGAAATTCTTCTTGCAAATATGCATATAAATACCGTCATGCTTCTTTGTATCAATAACACGGTATTCACCGTTGATACCTGATATCTTACCCGTATCGCCTACCTGACCGCCGCTTTCTGCATAGAAAGAAGTCTTGTCAAGGATAACAGTTACCTTTTCATTGTCTTCGCTTTCCATAACTGCCAACACATTTGCACAACACTTAGTGTCGGTATATCCTGCAAACTCGGTCTTTTCAAGCTTTTTGAGCTCGTCAAAGTTTTCAGCAGTCCACCCAAAATCGCCTAAAGCCGTTCTCGCTTCTCTTGCTCTTTCCTTTTGCTCTTTCAAAAGCTTTTCAAAGCCCTCAACATCTACACCTATTCCCGCCTCGGCAGAAATCTCACGTGTCAGATCAAAGGGGAAGCCGTAGGTATCCGACAACTTAAATACATCTTCACCTTTGAGTTGCTTTGTATTGTCAGCCTTTGCGGTTGCAATAAGTTTTTCGAGCATTTCCATACCCTTGTCAACAGTTGACGCAAAACGCTCTTCTTCGTTTTGAATAACGGTCTTAATATAGTCGAGTTTTTCGGTAAGTTCGGGATATGCGGTTACGTTTTCTTTTGCTACAACTTCGCAAATTTCCGCAAGGAATGTACCCTTTACCCCAAGAAGTCTTCCGTGTCTTGCGGCACGTCTGAGAAGTCTTCTTAAAACATAGCCTCTGCCTTCGTTGGACGGACTTACTCCGTCGCAGATAAGGAACGATGTGCTCCTTATATGGTCAGTGATAACACGGAGTGATATATCCTTTTGCTTGTCCTCGCCGTATTTAACGTTGGTAAGCTCGGATACCTTTGCCATAATATTTTTAACCGTATCAACCTCAAAAAGATTGTTTACGCCCTGCATAACGCAGGCAAGTCTTTCAAGTCCCATACCGGTATCAATATTAGGATTTGCAAGAGGGGTATAAGTTCCCGCACCGTCGCTGTCAAACTGGGTAAATACCAAATTCCAAAATTCCATAAATCTGTCACAGTCGCACCCCGGCTTACAATCGTCAGACCCGCAACCGAACTCCTCACCTCTGTCAAAATGAAGCTCAGAGCAAGGACCGCAAGGACCGCTTCCTATTTCCCAGAAGTTGTCGTCACCGAGACGAACTATTCTTTCGGCAGGAACGCCTACCTTGTCGTGCCAAATATTGTACGCCTCATCGTCGTCCTCGTATATCGTTACCCAAATTTTCTCCTCGGGCAGTTCAATAACCTTTGTACAAAATTCCCACGACCATGTTATCGCCTCTTCCTTAAAATAATCGCCAAACGAAAAGTTTCCGAGCATTTCAAAGAAAGTGCCGTGTCTTGCCGTTATTCCAACCCTCTCAATATCGGGTGTACGAATACACTTCTGGCACGTCGTCATACGCTTCTTCGGCGGTTCCGATTCTCCCTTGAAATACTTCTTCAAGGGTGCCATACCTGCATTTATAAGCAAAAGAGATTTGTCATCAATAGGCACAAGCGGAAAACTCTTGTGTCTCAAATGACCCTTGCTTTCAAAAAAAGAAAGATAAGCTTCTCTTAAATCGTTTAGTCCTGTCCATTTCATAGTTTTTTCTCCTTAAAACTCTATATCCGCTATATCGTCTTCCGCAGTTGTACTTACGCTCTCGGAAACGGTTGTTTTTACTACATCTTCAAATTTTGCATTGGGGTTTTGATACAGAATATTCAAAACACCGAGAAAATCTCTGATTATCTCACGGGGAGTAACCATAGTTCCCGCCCCCGTCCGTGATAAACAGTCTTTTAAAAACACCTCCGCTTGACCGTCGCTTACAGGTACGTCCCAGTTATAATTCTGCCCGTGCAGATTCTTCACCCTTGTCACAAGAGCATACAACTGATTGTCATCAAGCCTCTCCAGTCTTATAACGGGTCCCATCAGATTCTTAAATCCCGCATCGGCATATCTTCCGTCTTCAAGTCGGCTTTTCAATGCTTCATAGCTGTATAATCCTCTACGCTTGTCCTCAAGAAACATAGGCGTTCCGCCGAGAATTATACCAAGTCCCTTTGAATTGCCCTGAAGCGTATCGTTAAACATTGAAAGAAGCTTTTCGTAATTCGCTTCTCTTGATACTCGGTTCGTTATCTTATATAGATTTACACACTCATCTATAAATATTACAAATCCCTTATAGCCTATCCTGCGAACAAAAAAGGCTAAAAGCTTTATATAATCGTACCAGTTTTCATCGTTTATTATTGAAAATACCCCGAGCTCCTTCTTAGCTTCGCTCTTCGTCAAATATTCGCCTCGCAACCAGCGAAGTGCACATCCCTTAAGTCCGTCATCACCGTTTTTGCTCGCCTTATAAAAAGCATTTACAACGCAAGCAAAATCAAAACCGCCGACCAGATTCTCCGCCTCTCTCGTTACTTCAAATATCCGTCTTTCAACCTCGGCATCAAACTCCGCCGTTCCTGCCTTAATGCCTGCAATAGCCGTCTCGGACTGTATATTCGATATCCATTTTGCTATTAATGACTGCAACGCTCCACCCTCCGAAGAGGTCTTCGTACACATATTCTTTATAAGCTCTCTATAGGTAGCAACACCGTTGCCCTTCGAGCCGTATAATCTTCTTTCGGGCGACAAATCGGCATCGCAGCAAACATAGTTCTTCTCTATGGCGTATCCCTTTACAAGCTGCATAAGAAAGCTCTTTCCGCTTCCGTACCTGCCTATAACCATCTTCATAAAGGAGCCGCCGTCAGCCACATTTTCAAGGCTGTCAAGCAGGGCATTTACCTCTCCCTCTCTGCCTATTGCAACATAGGGAGCACCCATTCTGGGAACTACCCCCGCCGAAAGACTTTCAAGAAGAGAAACCAATATTCTTTTCGGGACTCTGTTTAACTGTTGAGCCATCTTTTTATCTCCTCTTCATAATCGGGAATCAAAAAGTATTCTCCGTCTCTTTCTTCTATGCCTATATCGCCTAAAATCTCGAAGCAAAGCTCATTTACAACCTCCGCCAACGTCTCGGGAAGCATATAACTCTCTTCGGCTATTTTCAAAAAGCCTTTGTTGTCGCCACTTGCAATACACGTTATTGCAAATCTCGCTATATCAAGAGCCTCGCTCTCTATTGAGGCTTCAGTCGTCTTATTATCCCTAATGTCAACCGAATCTGTGTCGTCTTCTTCATATTCAACCAATCGGTCGGTCAACTGCCACGATGCTTCTTCAATCTCTTTTGCCTTTTCAAATGACACTTCAAACGGTTTTCTTTCTTCTTCGGGCACACTTTCAGCCTTCTCTTTCGGCTTCCTTTCATAATAAACACAAGGCAAGGCTTTATCAAAATACTCGTTCAAAGCAATCTTCTGCTCTTCGGTCAAATTCTGCACAGACAGCCTCGCCCTTATTCCGAGGTATGCCCTTATTCTGTTTTCGCAGTATCTGACCATATCCGTAACGATGAAAGTCAAATCGTTTACGTTTTCAATTTCAAAATAGTCTATCTTAATCTTACGCTTTGAATTATACGAACACAAAGAACCGCTGTATGCATCTCTGATAATATTTTTCTTGCTGAATCTTCCGTTAGCCAAATCAAATCTGCCATCTGACATTGCCATCTTTTTTACGGCATAAAACATTCCGCCCCTTATATGCTCACGGAATATCTTGCGATTCTCTTCGTCTATATATTTGCTCTTACGCCATTTGTATGACGATAATTCCTCTGCAAGAAGCAATGCAAATCTATCTTCTTCAGCCTCGGAATAATAAAATTGCTTGAATGACACAGCCTCAACCGCCTCGCTGTAAAACGAAGAAATTCTGTCAATCGGTGCTTCCAAACCGTTAATAAGGCAGTAATCACATACCCATTCAGCCAAGAACTTATCAAGCTTCGTGTAACTTTTTCTGTAATTCTCCCATATATCGCAAATAAGTTCGAGTCCCTTTTCGGCAGGTATTATATGGGGTAGGTTTATTATCTCGTATATATACAGCAAAATATAACTGCTGTCCGTTGGTATATATTTTTTATTTCTAATGCAGTCTCTCCAGTAAAAATACCATTCTCTCTGCCGTATTGACATCTGTATATAGCTCGGCATATATGAAAAATATTTTACGGGGGCTGTCTCTTTTCCCTTTATATTATAATACTTCTCAGCGTCTGTTCTAAATCGCTCGTAAAACGTATATTTCGTCGGCCACGAATAGACTGTTACACTGTCAATAAAACTATTTTCGGGAGAATATTCAAAAAGCATTTTTTGCTCTTCGGAAAGTTTTTTTATAGGCTCTGACATAGGCACAAAAGCATCATTCTTGCCCTCAACAATCAATACCGCCTCGGGTACTTTTTCCGCCTTACTCTCAAAACGATCAATTCTCGGCGGAGTAATCTCCCCTATGTCCCAAAACATATCCGTCTCTTCAATTTTTGAACGCTTTAACTTTCTTTCGTCCTCGTTCTTAAAAATCATCTTCCCTACTCAATCTCATTTATAATCGTATTAAAACCAATGCAAAAATCTTTCTTTATATTATAACACAAACACATTGTTATGTCAATTATTTATATAACAACGGCTCCGCCGACATCGGTTAATTTTTCATCAGAAAGACTTACCGCTTTCTTCCCGTGCTTTTCAATAAAGCTATTAATTTTTATATAGTCGGTATGCTCCTTGATATCACCGAAAAAACACACAAAATCATCAAGCACTGCCGATGCACCGCCTATAAAACCACAGTCATACCCAGGCAGGTCGATCCCCTCTTTTTCAACCGGCAAAGCATCAATTCCGTTAGCCGTATATGCGTCATACAATCCTTTATCGGTCGTAATAAAAGCATTGTCGGTAACTCTACAGGTAGAACAAGCGGTATACCCCTGTTTTACATTAACCTTTTTTTCCGCAAGATTTGATATATACTTTGATGTTGAAGCTGTTTTTGAAAAAAGCACCTTGTTTTTCGTTAAAACCGCATTAAAAAGTATATCCTTAGGATACATATTTGAAACAGCTTCATCCGTTGTCTGTATTTCTATTCCCAAAGAATCAAAAATTTTTTTATTTATTGAATAATAATCTATATGTGTAATAATTTTATTGCCGTCAAAAAATATGAGCATATCCGCGTGTGAAGCTACGCATGACTGAAGCTTCTCAAAAGGGGGTAGCTTCACAATAACATACCCCATTTTTTTCAAGGTGTTTTCACATTTTTCGGAAACCGTATTCCCAACCAATATTTTTTTCAAAATTACACTCCTTTTATGTTATATGAAAGAGTAAAGCCCGGACTATGCTTGTCCGGGCTGAAGTACTTCAATATACGATCAGTTAGCTCTTGTAACCTTGTTGGAACGGAGACAACGAGAGCAGACATTAACTGTCTTGGGCGTGCCGTTTACAACTGCCTTTACCTTTCTGATATTGGGTTTCCATACTCTGTTTGTTTTACGATTAGAGTGAGAAACATTAAGTCCAAATGCTACACTCTTGCCGCAAAAATCACACTTTGCCATTCCGATGCACCTCCAATTTATGATAAATCAAATAATAAACTTATTTTTAACAGAGTCATTATAACACAACTGTTTTTAAAATGCAATACTTTTTGGAAATATTATCATATATAATAATTATTATTTTTTATTCAAATATTTTTTGATAATATTAGCAAAAAACAATTGACTTTTCGGGGGCTGTATTATATAATAATATAAAGGTTTATGTGATTTTGAGGTGGATTGTCTATGAAAAAGTTTTTTAAAAAGATTCCTGCTTTTATTATAGTTTCTTTAATCGTTTTGATTACCGTCGCTCTTGCTGTATTTGCTTCTAATTTTGTATACGACTACAACGGAGACAACCAAATTAACATTAAAGATACAAAAATATTTATGGAAACGTTAGTAGGACTTGATGACGAAACGATAAGCGACCTTACCGGAGATGGCAAAGTAAACATCCTTGATGTTATTGAATTTCAAAAAAATATTAATATTCAATCCTTAACGGGTTGGACAACCGGCATTTATTGATATATTAAGATAAGTATTTCCCCCGCCGATTCGGCGGGGGGTTTTTATGCAACAAAAAAAGACTGTATTATAATCGTATAGTTTTCAAAAATATGATTATAATACGGTCTTTGTTGTTTTAGGCATTGCTTTCGCTTTTGTCAAATATCTGAGCTATTATTATAGACGCAAACATTACGACACAACCGATTATTTCTCTGCCCGACATTTTCTGCCCCAAAAGAATCCAGCCGAACAAAGCCGCAAACACAGATTCAAGGCTCATTATTATTGATGCGACCGCAGGCTGCAAATCCCTTTGTGCCAAGGTCTGAAAAGTATATCCTATACCGCACGAACAAGCTCCCGTATAAAAAATCGGCAACCATGCACCGAGTATACTCGTTATATCGGGTCTTTCAAAAATAAACATCACTATAGCAGACAGTATACCGCACACGTAAAACTGTATGCAAGAAAGCTTAAGTCCGTTGTATATAGCCGCATACTTGTCTATAGCCATTATCTGAAACGTAAACACAAACGCACATATAAATACAAGCGTATCGCCTGTTGACAAAACAAACGATTCCTTCATACAGAGAAGATACATTCCCACCATAGCCAACACAACGGCTACCCATACATTTATTCCAATCCTTTTTCTGAGGAACAAACCGAATATGGGTATAATAATTATATAAAGGCTTGTAAGAAATCCCGCCTTGCCTACGGTTGTATATATAATCCCATACTGCTGGAGCGTACACGCTATCATTAAAAATATACCGCACACTGCCCCCCCAACGAAAACTCCGTGCCTATTATAGTCTTCTCGGTTTTCTCCGGGGTCTTTTTTCCCTAACGTGAATACAAGCGGCAGAAGCACCGTTCCGCCCAAAATAAACCTTACAGCCTGAAACGTCAACGGTCCTACGTATGCCATTCCTTCACTTTGAAACGACATAGCAGCACCCCAAACGAGTGCCGCTACCATAAGCATCATGGCTGCTCTGAATTTTTTAAAACTCATAATTCAAAAACAATTCCCATTTTGTTAGCTAAATAATATTTTTTCCACAGCTTCAACAGCCGTTTTGATACAGTCATTGCACGATACGGTCGGACTGCCTACTCTGCTGCCTTTAATCTCAGAGCACGAAAATGCTTCGCAGCATTTTTCAAACTCGTCAACTATCTTTGCCGTTGTCTTATAAGTCTCAGTCTTAGTAGAGTTATTTATATCGCCGCTACTCGAAACGAGTCCGCAAAGTGCAACTGCTCCGCTGAGTGCTCCGCAAGTATTCTTACGGTTACCCATACCCGCACCAAGTCCTTCTGCAAACTTATACAAAGTCACGTCGTCAACATCTGTCTTATCGGCAAAAGCACAAAGGACAGCCTGTGCACAATTATACCCTTTTCTATGCAACTCAAACGCCTTTTCTAAATATTCACTCATTTCTTTTCTCCGATATCAGCAAAATTCTGCTTCGTCTACATATTCGTCGGTCAATATTTCCATTTCGCCGTCGTCATACATATATTCGTCATCGCCGAGGAATTCAGAAATAAGGTCTTCTTCAGCCTTTACTCTCTTCGCGTGTTTGTAAAGCAATATGCCGCCCGCTATACCGCCTGCCGCAGACATCGCCAACAATACTGTCGCAATATTCTTTTTCTTCGCAAAAAGCAAGAAAAACAGTACCGCCATCGAAACTGACTGAATAACAAGAGTTATTCCCGCATAAAAAGCTGTCTTCTTAATCATATCTGTATTTTTCTCCTATTTTTGTTGTTTGGTAATTCTTATATCTGTGCCTGTGATTTCAAATAAGCGTTAATAAAGCCGTCTATCTCGCCGTCCATTACAGCCGAAATGTTACCGTCTTCATAACCCGTTCTCGTGTCCTTTGCCAAAGTATAAGGCATAAATACGTATGACCGTATCTGTGCACCCCACTCGATATTCGTCTTAACGCCCTTGATGTCTTCAATCTTATCAAGCTTCTCGCGTTCTTTTATCTCCATCAGCTTCGCCTTCAGCATCTTCATAGCAGTCTCCTTGTTCTGAAGCTGGCTTCTCTCTGTCTGACATCCTACTACGATACCCGTCGGTATGTGCAAGATTCTGATAGCCGAGTCTGTCTTGTTTATGTGCTGACCACCCGCACCGCTTGAACGGTGAGCCGTTATTTCAAGCTCTTCTTCCTTCAATTCTATCTTTCCGTCGTCTTCAAACTCGGGCATAACTTCTACCGATGCAAATGAAGTATGTCTTCTGCCCGATGCGTCAAAGGGGGATACACGAACCAAACGGTGTACTCCGTTTTCTCCTTTAAGATATCCGTAAGCATTTTCACCCTCTATCATGATAGTCGCACTCTTCAATCCCGCTTCGTCGCCGTCAAGCCAGTCGATAAGCTTAACGTTGTAACCGTGACGTTCACCCCACCTCGTATACATACGGTAAAGCATCTGTGCCCAGTCCTGTGCCTCTGTACCGCCGGCACCCGGGTGGAAGGATACTATCGCGTTATTCTTATCATATTCACCCGAAAGCAATGTTGCTATTCTTCTCGTTTCAATTTCTTCTGTTATCGAATTCTGCTCCGCCAATACCTCTTCAAGAACGCTCTCGTCATTCTCTTCGAGTCCCATTTCGGCAAGAACCACGGCATCCTCGCATCTCTTCTTCAAACCGGAAAACGCTTCAAGTTTGTCCTTCATAGCTTTTATCTGCTGTAAAATAGTGCTGGATTCAGCCAAACTCCAAAAGTCAGGTGCCAACGTCTTTTCTTCAAGGCTTGCTACATTGACTTTCAGTTCTTCTATCTTCATCGCATTGCCAAGCTCGTCTATATCTGCATCAAGTCTTACAAGCTCACGCTTTGCTTCCTCAAGTTGTATAATCAAGGTCTGTCCTCCTACTAAATAGTATCTTATATGCCCATCTTTATTATAAACAATATTCGCAGTTTTGTAAACAATTTTTCCCAAATATTTTTCTGAATCTCGTTTACTTATCTCGTTTCCTTCACCTTGCAACAGAGGGGTTCGTATCATTGTATATCTCGGTATAAATACCGCATTCAAAATCATTTACAAGCATCTGCAGTCTTTCGCATACAATATTTTCGGTAAAATAATGTCCCGCAAGTACAAGGTTAATACCCATTTCCTTCGCCTCTTGCTGATAGCTGTAGGGCACCTCTCCCGTTATAAGCGTGTCGCAACCGTACTTGTATGCTTCCTCTATATAATCCTTACCGCTTCCGCCTACTACCGCTACCTTCTTTACAAACCTTCCGCCGTCTACGCAGATAAGCGGTCTGTCTAAGTTTAGTCGCTCCTTTGTAATTGTGGCAAATTTAGAAGTAACACTCAAATCCAAATCTGTATCAACTTCTCCCATTCTTCCTACGTCGGAAAAATCGGTTACGTTTTTCAGGCGTAATATATCAGCTAATGCATCGTTTACTCCTCCGCTTACCTTATCGAGCCTCGTATGGAACGAAAATACTGCTATATCATTCTTTATCAGCTTACACAGCTTACGGCATAAGAAGTTATCGGAATCAATATTATTTATCGCATGAAATATTATGGGGTGGTGGGATATAATACAGTCAAAACCGTTCTCTATCGCATAGTCAACGGCTCTTTCGGTTACGTCAAGACATATTAGCACCTTTCCAACGGTCTTCTCACCATTCGGTACAACCATTCTACCGTCATTATCCCACTCACAAGACAATTCGGCAGGAATTGACTCTTCCAACATTCTGTATAACTCATTTATTGTAGCCATAATATTTCTCCTTTATTTCCGTTAAGTCTTTTAAACAGGCAAGTTCTTCGGAAACGTCAAGTCCCGCCTTGAGCTTCCCCTTTATCTTTACTGCTGTTCTGTCAATCACCTTTTCTATAAGTTCACCAAAAAGCATCTCTGATTTGTTTGCATTTATTTTGCCCACCAAAGCTTCCGCCTCGCCTATTTCGCGTCTCACTCCGTCATATTCGGCACAAATTATCTGATACAGCTTGCCCTCTTTGACAATATGCTCGTCGGTTATCAAAAAACCGTTATTACATAAGTATTTTCGCAGTGATTCTTCTTTAGTCATGGGCTGAAGAATAAATGTCACTCCGTTTTTGTCAATGGTGGATTCGGTAAGTATCTGCTCAATAAGCTCTCCTCCCATACCCGCAACAACAACGCAGTCGGGAGAAAAACTTTCTATTCCGTGCAAACCGTCGGTAAGATATGTATCTACCTTGTCTTCCAGTCCGTATCTTCTTATATTGTTTACCGCCTTTTGCAAAGGCATTTCGTTTATATCTGCGGCAACCGCTTTTTTTATCTTGCCCTTCTGAGCAAGATATACGGGAAGCTTGCCGTGATCTGTTCCTATATCTGCCAACACAGCTCCATTCGGTACGCAGTCGGCTATACGGCTCATTCTTAAATCAAGTGTTATTTCAGCCATTGTCTTCTCCGTAAAATAAAAAGGGGCTAAAAACTCTAAGCCCCTTTTATCAATTCAGTTCTTCGATGCAAAATATGCGTTGAGTTTTTCTACAAGCTCGTCTGCATTCGTTCCGTGAACGTTGCACGCAGCTTCAATGCTTTCGCCTCTTGATGCGGGGCAACCGAGACAATGCATTCCAATTGCAAGGAAAAATTCTGCTGTACCTCTATCATAATCAAGTACATCACCAATAATGGATTCTTTTGTTACTTTCATTTTCATATACCTCCGTAATATTTTTATTACATATATTATACCCTTTTTTTGCATAATTGTCAATGTTTTTATAAATTTTCGCCGTTTGTGCAAATTCATTTGTTTTTTCGGCGACGCAAGCCCCCGCCCTACAAGTTAATTAATATTGTTTGCACAAGCCGGAGAGGCAAGTTCTTTGCCAAGCTTTCTGCGAAAGAAAGCGGCTTTGCTTGCTTTGTTTCCTTAAAAGAAAGTAAGTTTTCATTGACTTTTTTTGTCCATTGAATTATAATAAATTTGTAAAATAACTATTATTTTTCAACTTTAACGAAAGAGAGATTTTTTATTATGGATTGCATTTTCTGTAAAATAATTAAGGGCGAAATTCCCTCAAATAAGGTTTATGAAGACGATATGATACTTGCTTTTCACGATATCGCACCTCAGGCTCCCGTTCACGTTATCGTTATCCCCAAAACTCACATTCAGTCGGCTGACGATATAACCGTCGAGAACAGCGGGGTTATCGCAAAAATATTTGAGGCTATACCTAAGATTGCAATGGAATGCGGTCTCGAAAACGGTTATCGTATTATCACTAATATCGGCGACGACGGCTGTCAGTCGGTAAAGCATATCCACTTCCACATACTCGGTGGCAAAAAGTTGCCTGAATCGCTCGGCTGAAGGACTCTTTTTCGCAAATTAAGAATTATAAAAAAACGCTTATGTCGTTAGTTTTTTTGCAAAAAGCAAGGTTCTTGACGTTCTTAAAATCAGAACGCCAAGAACCTTTTTTACTTCGCTGTGTGTTTTTCCATTATGCCGAGCACCGTAACTATCGCAGGAACAGCTACAAGAGTCATTACCGTCTCGGGACCAAGATACGTTATGTTGTATACAAACGAATACAACCACATGCCCACCGTCTGCACATATTCGTTCCATTCGCCGTTTTTCGTTATCTCATACCATACCACGGCACCGTTCACAAAGTGGCTCGCAAATCTTACGACGCAAGCAACCAACACACCGCAAAATGTCGTTACGGTCAAATTCGTTTTTTCATTCTTTGTAAACTTGAGCTTCCTGAACATACCTGCAAGCCCTATCGCCGTATATGCAACAATATAATCGAGCAATATAACTACAATTATTCCTACTGCTGTAGGCACGTACGCAAAATTGCCCGCACCCATCCACAGCTTAAATATCGAAAAGATAAACGATGAACCGAGTCCCCAGGCAAGACCGTGTCTTATGGAAATAATCATAAGCGGTACCATTGAAAACAGGGTTACAGAGCCACCAAGAGGTGCTTCGTATATCTTTACAAACGACAAAATAATTGTTGCCGCTATAAGTATGGCACTTTCCACCATTGTTCTCGTCTTTTTATTCATATTTTTTACCTCTCATATTGATAGTTTTTATATATGTAAAAACTTTATACCGCCCGGGTTCAATTCCTTTGAACTTACCACAAGAAATATGCTTATTACTCTTACCACTCCGGAAATGGCAAAAATCTAAAAGAGAAAACAAAATTCCCATCCGTTATGTCGGATGGGAATTTAATAAGCTTTTCTTATACCTATCTTCCTACGCCGGCATTATCCGTTTCAGGTTTAAAGGGTTCGGATCTCTCCGTCTCAGCTTTTTACAGCACCCCTGACAGTATTAAGTTGTTTTTTTGAAAATTATTTATTAAGCATCTTTGCGATTTCGTCGCCAAGATTGTCTTCTCTCTTCTGGAGACCTTCGCCCTTTTCGTAACGGTAGAAGGAGTCAATCTCGATAGAACCGCCAAACGCCTTAGCACAAGACTCAACATACTTAGCAACTGTCATGGAATCGTCCTTAACGTATGCATTTTCTGTCAAGCAGTTTGCTTCATAGAATTTGCCAAGCTTACCGGTAGCAATCTTTTCGAGAATCTGGTCGGGTTTGCTTGCGTTCTTGGGGTCGTTCTTGAGCTGTGCCTTGATAATGCTCATCTCTTCTTCCACTGCACTTGCGGGAACTGCTTCTCTGTCAACATACTGAATGTTGGGATATGCAGCAACCTGAAGAGCAATATTCTTTGCCATTTCAGCAAATCCTTCGTTGTTCTTTGCAGCGTCGTCTGCTACAAACTTAACGATAACACCTGTTGTTCCCTTACCGTGAATGTATGAACTCATTACACCGTCAACTGTGAGGAAACGACGGATAGACATATTTTCACCGATCTGGAATATCTTGTCCTTGAGAGCTGCTTCAACTGTCATACCGTTCTCCATAACGAGAGCGTTGAGTGCCGCAAGGTCTGCGGGCTTGTTGTCAATAATGAGCTTGAGGATTTCCTTAACGAATGCCTGGAAGCTTGCATTCTTTGCAACGAAGTCTGTTTCGCAGTTTACTTCGATCATTGCTGCTTTTTCGCCTTCAACAAGGATATCTACAAGACCTTCTGCTGCAATTCTGTCTGCCTTCTTTGCTGCAACAGCAAGTCCCTTTTCTCTCAAAATCTTTATAGCTTCGTCAAAATCACCGTTTGCTTCAACAAGTGCTTTCTTGCAGTCCATCATTCCGCAACCGGTCTTTGCTCTGAGGTCGGATACTGCCTTTGCTGTAATTGTAGCCATTTCTTTATTCCTCCGATTATTCTGTTATTTTTAAATTATTCAGCACTTTCTGCGTCTTCTGCTTCTTCAGCTTCGGTAATTTCTTCAACAGCACTTTCAAACTGTTCGCCCTGCTTACCTTCGATAATTGCGTCTGCAATTACAGATGCGATAAGCTTAATAGCACGGATAGCGTCGTCATTACCGGGAATGAAGTAATCTGCATCATCGGGGTCGCAGTTTGTGTCAACAATAGCAACTACGGGAATACCGAGTTTCTTTGCTTCGAGAACTGCGTTTCTTTCTTTGCGGGGGTCTACAATAAATACGCATGAGGGAAGTCCGGGCATATCCTTGATACCGCCGAGGTTCTTTTCAAGGTCTGCTATTTCCTTCATTCTCTTTGCAACTTCCTTCTTCGGAAGAAGATCAAATGTGCCGTCTTCCTGCATCTTGAGAAGGTTGTTGAGTCTGTTTATAGACTTATTAATCGTCTTGTAGTTGGTGAGCATACCGCCAGGCCAACGCACG
The DNA here is from genome assembly GCA_045658315.1 of Eubacteriales bacterium. Taxonomy (GTDB): domain Bacteria; phylum Bacillota; class Clostridia; order Oscillospirales; family CAG-272; genus RGIG1995. The sequence goes on along the minus strand of JAZOUV010000060.1, from coordinate 7,883 downwards.
TTTACGTAGTACATTCCGCATCTCTGTGCTTCTTCCTTGATTGCAGCTGCAGCCTGCTTCTTTGTACCAACAAAAAGCATTGTGCCGCCTTCAGCAGCAAGGTCACGTACAAACATATATGCTTCTTCAAACTTCTTAACAGTCTTCTGAAGGTCAATGATGTAGATGCCGTTTCTTTCTGTGAAGATGTACTCAGCCATCTTAGGATTCCATCTTCTTGTGTGATGTCCAAAATGGACGCCTGCTTCAAGCAGTTGTTTAATTGTAATTACTGACATTTTTTAATGTCCTCCTTCGGTTATTTCCACCATACAGCCCTTTAGATATCGCACCGAAGACAGCCGTATGTGTGAATTTTCATACTCGAGTATTATAACACTATATATTGCGTATTGCAAGTTTTTTTAACAAATTTACATTTTATTTACATTTATTGCTCTTGACAAAAAACAACATAAACAGTATAATGAGTTAGCAAAGGCTAACCCGCCTTTTATTGCAGAAAGGAATCAATATGACACTAAAAGAACTTGCAGTAGGAAAATCAGCAAAAATAATCTCCGTAGGCGGAGAGGGTGCACTAAGACAGCACTTCCTTGACATGGGAGTTATCCCAAATGCCGAGGTAAAAGTAATACAGTATGCCCCGATGGGCGATCCGGTCGAGCTTTTAATTCACGGTTATTCACTCACCCTGCGTCTTAACGACGCATCTCACATTGAGATAGAACCGATTGAAGATATTTCTGAAAACAAACACACGGAAAAACCGATTAGACCCAAAAAACACCACCCCGGCTTAGGTGAGGGCGGAAAATACCATGCAAAAGCCGATGAGAACCCTTTACCTAAAGATACAGTTTTAACTTTCGCGTTGGCAGGTAACCAAAACTGCGGAAAAACGACACTCTTTAATCAGCTTACAGGTGCCAATCAACACGTCGGCAATTTCCCCGGCGTTACGGTTGACAGAAAATCGGGAAAGATTAAAAATTATCCCAACACACTTGTTACAGACCTTCCCGGTATATATTCACTTTCGCCCTACTCCGCAGAAGAGGTTGTCTCGCGAAACTTTATACTAAACGAACACCCTCACTGTATTATAAATATTGTCGATGCCACCAACATCGAAAGAAACCTCTATCTAACCATGCAGCTTCTTGAACTCGGTATCCCTACCGTACTCGCTCTCAATATGATGGACGAGGTAAAAGGAAACGGCGGTACGGTATATATAAATGAAATGGAAGAAATCCTCGGCATCCCCGTCGTTCCGATTTCTGCTGCTAAAAACGAGGGAGTAAACGAGCTTATCAAACACGCAGTACATATCGCTCAGTACCAAGAAAAGCCCGGCAGATATGACTTTTGCAACAAGTCTGCTAAAGGCGGAGCCGTCCACAGATGTCTTCACAGCATTATGCATCTTATTGAAGACCATGCGGAAGCTGCTAATATTCCAATTCGTTTTGCTGCAAGTAAACTCATTGAGGGCGACCAGCTTATTCTTGACGCTCTTCAGCTTTCCGACAATGAAAAACAAACTCTGGAGCATATCATTCTTCAAGCGGAAGCTGAGTCGGGGCTTGACAGAGCTGCCGCCATTGCCGATATGCGTTTCTCCTTTATAAAAAATCTTTGCGAAACAACCGTCGTTAAACCGAAAGAAAGTAAAGAGCATTTGAGAAGCCGCAAAATCGATAAGTTTTTAACCGGAAAATATACCGCCCTTCCCGCATTTGTAGGAGTTATGGCTCTCGTATTCTGGCTGACCTTCAACGTTATCGGCTCATTTTTGCAGGAGCTTCTTGAAAACGGCATAAACTATCTAACAAATACCGTTGACTCTCTGTTGAACGGCTGGAATGTTAATACGGTATTGCACAGTCTTGTTATCGACGGTATTTTTAACGGTGTGGGTAGCGTACTCAGCTTTATTCCCATTATTGTTATTCTATTCCTATTTCTTTCGCTTTTGGAAGATAGCGGCTATATGGCAAGAGTTGCCTTTGTAATGGATAAACCCCTGCGTAAAATCGGTCTGTCCGGCAGAAGTATTGTACCCATGCTTATAGGCTTCGGCTGTACGGTCCCCGGCGTTATGGCAAGCAGAACATTACCCTCAGAACGCGACAGAAAAATGACGATTCTGCTTACCCCCTTTATGAGCTGCACCGCAAAGCTTCCGATTTACGGTTTTTTTGCCGATGCGTTTTTCCCGAAATATTCGGGACTTATAATGGTAGGACTTTACTTCCTCGGCATTGCCGTCGGAATATTGGTCGCTTTGATATCTAAAAGTACCGCCTTTAAAGGCGAAGCTGTTCCCTTCGTTATGGAACTGCCCAACTACCGTATGCCCGGACTCAAAAATACTGCACATCTGCTCTGGGATAAAGCTAAAGACTTCCTCGAAAGAGCTTTTACCGTTATATTTGTCGCCTCTATCGCCGTTTGGTTCTTGCAATCCTTTGATTTCGGATTAAACATAGTTTCCGATTCTCAAAACAGTATGCTTGCTGTTATCTCGGGCTTTGTCGCACCGATATTTGCACTGTTAGGCTTTGGCGACTGGCGTGTTGTAACCTCGCTCGTTGCCGGTTTTATGGCAAAGGAAAGTGTAGTTTCCACCCTCTCGGTACTGTTTGGCACGACAGAAGCAATGAAATCGGTTCTCTCCTCTGCATCGGTTTTGGCTCTCCTCGTATTCTGTTTGCTTTACACTCCCTGCGTTGCCGCAGTTGCCGCCGTCAAACGTGAGCTTGGAAGCAAATGGGCATTTATTATGGTTATAGGTCAATGCCTCATTGCTTGGATATGTGCTCTTCTTATAAGAACTGTCGCTATTCTGCTCGGTCTTGCCTAAATAGTATCTTAATTTTTGGAGAAAACAATGATAAAAGCAGTACTTATCGATATAGACGATACCTTGCTCGACTTCAAAAAAAGTGCTGAAAAAGCCATTCGTCTTTGTTTTGAAAAATATAATCTGCAATATTCCCCAAACGTCGCAAAAACGTTCCACATCATAAACGATGAGCTGTGGCGAAAAATCGAAAGAAAAGAAATTACAAAGCAGGATATGTACGGTCTCCGTTGGGTCTCCGTCTTCAAAGAGCTTAATATCGACCGCAACGGCTTCGAAATGGAAACCCTCTTCAGAGGTACGCTTTCTGACATTGCGGAGCCTGTGGACAATGCATACCAACTGCTCGAATATCTATATAAAAAATATCCTCTCTACGCTGCAAGTAATTCTTCATTTGAGCATCAGAGAAAACGTATGACTCAATCGGATATGTTGAAGTATTTTCAAAAAATGTTCGTTTCCGAAACTGTAGGTGCACTTAAACCGGCAAAAGAGTTCTTCGATTACTGTTTTGGTGAAATAGGCAACCCGAGTCCAAGTGAAGTAGTTATTATAGGAGATTCTCTTACGTCGGACATCAGTGGCGGAATAAACTACGGGCTTAAAACGGTTTGGTTTAATCCATTCGGTAAAGAATTACCGCAAAATATTTCGCCGACCTATACGGTAAAGGATTTGACGGAAATTAAAGAAATATTGTAATATAAAAAAGGTATCTTGTAGCATCTGCCGTAGAGCAGGTGCCACAAGATACCTTTTTTTGTTTTTTTGTGCGAATACTCCCTCTCCGTCTTTTACTTTCGCAAAATCTACCTCTCCCGTAGGGCGAGGCTTTATTGTTTGCACAAACCGGAGAGGCAAGTTCTTTGCCAACCTTTCTGCGAAAAAAAACAGTTTTGCCTACTTTCTTTCCTTAAAAGAAAGTAGGTTTTTTTCGTAAATGTAGCCGAGTCCTTTTAATAAAAGATTTTCGTCATTTACCGTCTTTCTTTTTAGATATTTCCTTAACGTCTCCGCCATTCCGCCTGTCGTTACTACAGTTGCGGGATTTTTGCCGAGTTCTTCGGTAAACTTATCTATAATACCGTCAACAGCCCCCGCATATCCGTATATCACACCTGAACGCATACATTCAACAGTCGATGAACCTATCGCTTTCTTGGGGGAAATAACCTCTATTCTCGGCAACAGCGACGCTTCTTCAAAAAGTGCGTTCAACGATAGATTTATCCCCGGCATAAACGCTCCGCCAATAAATCTTCCGCCTTCGTCTACTACCGTCAGCGTTATCGCGGTTCCCATATCAACTATAACGCAAGGCAATTCATATTCCGTCTTTGCTGCCACAGCCATAGACACCAAATCTGCCGCAACACTTCCGGGGTCGTCTGTCGATATGTGTATTCCCGTCTTTATACCGACACCTACAACAATAGGGCTTATCCCCGTTACCGATTTTATCGCATTGTCAAATATGCGTGTCAAGGGCGGAACTACAGACGACAACACTGCCCCCTCAAAAGTACAGCCACAAAACCCTGCCATATCAAGCACACTCTTCATCTCGGCTGCATATCCGTATGAGGTCTGGTTTCGGTCTGTCTTTATGCTCATTACGGGATATCCTATTTCGCCATTATCTATAACACCGAAAGTAATATGCGTATTGCCGACGTTTACAGCTAACACCATAAATATTCTTTACCTTTTAATAAGCTTTGACGTAATCTCGGATACTCTTATAATAACCGGAGCCAAAACTATATTTACTATAAGCTCGGGAATGAAGTTTGTCAAAACAACTCCCGAAATTATAAACATAATTACCGTCTTTCCTGCTTCCGATGCAGCTCCGCCGACAAGCTCTCCGAAAAACACAAGCACGCCCGCCAAGTAAAGTCCCGTGTTGATTATGGGACAAAGTGCTGATGCTGTGAATACGGCTACTGTCTTGTTCTTTTTGCAGAGCAGCTTATAAACCAAGCCTGATACAAAGCCTGCTACCGTTGTCTTTACAAGACAAAGAATAACGGTTACTGCCGGTAAAAGCTGGAACATTGCCGCACTGAACGGATCGGGAGTAAAGATTACCTGATATACAACGCATGCTCCCAACACCAAACCGAGTATCGCACCGTAAATCTGTCCGTACAATACTGCTCCCAACACTATGGGAACCAGCGACAGAGTAATATACGCAGCTCCAATGGGCGGAATTACCACAACCAACTGCAATACGGCAATTATTGCCGCAAACAGAGCTGTCACTATCAACGCTTGCGTCTTCTTTTTGTTTTGTTCGATTGACATAATAAAATACCTCCTGCTACTGTCCCGACTTATTTTTTTCTCTCTCTCGGGTATAGTGCACCTTTATTATATTTCTAAAAATAACGATTGTCAAGCAACATAAAACAAAAAAGCCTTAAAAAAGGCTTTTTGTTTTAGCGTTCTTTGATTTTTATAATTACAGCAACTACGGCTAACACTAATATAATACCGCCTAAACACAGGAATATCCATTTAAACGGACTGTTTCCGAAGAAACCGTTTAATTTATTATATTTATCTTCATTTCCCGTCTCTTCTTCATTAGGCTCTTCCTTTTCGGGTTCCGTCTCCTCTTCCGTTTCTTCGGGTGCCGTCGTTTCGGGCTCTCCCATCTCCGCAAAGCTGTATCTCTGGAACGTATTCTCAACGGGGTCATACATATAAAGCTGTTTCTGTCCCGATGAACCTATCGCATATACAAGGCAGTGATTCGGCGTATCCGTCCTCATGGGTATAAACGCATCTCTTTCCGCCCCGTTTACCGTATATTTTCCGATTTCATAATCTTCGGGAAGCTCTGCCATATTTATATCAAGCATCAAAAGAGAGTTCGTCGCCTGTCCTACGTATTCAAACGGTTTCGCTGTCATATTCGCCGCATCAATATAGTACAGTCCTTCGGTTACGTTCTCATTGCCGATAAGATACACGGCAGGGTACGCTCTCTCATCGTAAATAACAGCATTTACTGTTATATTGTTTATTGTTATCTGCGTTAATTCAAATCCCGACGGCACCTTGTCCTCGGTTATCGTATTCGACACCTCAGCACTTATCCCCTCTCCTAATGTCAAAAACACGTCCGAGGATAAAGGATTCTTCCCTCTCGTAACCTTAACCGTATATGTATTTTTCGCTCCGTTTTCGGCTGTAACCGTTATCGTAATTGTATTCTCACCCACCGCCAAAGCTTCTGTTCCCGATACGTAAACCGACGCTCCGTTATGGTTCTTTATTGCCGACACCGCAACCGACGTTATCGCAAAATCAACGTTCGCCGTGTATGAATTTACGCTTGGTGAAAATGCAGGGGTAAGATTACAGTTACTTACGGTAAGTCCCTTTAACGTCGCATCCGACGACGCTTCGGGTACGGGTATAATCTTTACCGTTGAATCGCCTATCGCATAAGGAGCTATCTCATCTCCGCCGCCACTCGTAAATACACAGCCCGACGGGGTCAGCTTCGTCGTTCCCGTCTTCTTCGTCTTAAAAGTCAACGTACAGCTAAGCTTCGACGTCGATCCCGAGCTCACATAGTCAACTAATCTTATAACACCCGTATTGCTCACGTGGCTGAAGTTGCCCGACGAGCCCTTCGCAGATACAAACTGCAAATATGACGTATCATAAGATATGTTGGCTTCATATCCACCTATATCATCGCCCTTTACGTCAATGACGATACTAACGTTGCTTCCAACCGTTACCGTCGGGTCGGTAAACCATATACTTGCAGATGCCGCGTCAACGCTTATTACAAAAAACACAGAAATTAAAGCTATCAAAAGCACAAAAGTAATTATGCTTTTTTGTTTTATCTTCATCGTTTTTCCTCCTTTATTTTTAAGAAATTGCATTCGTTCCGAGAATATGGTTTCTTATCTTCAAAAGGTCGCTTATGTTTATACTGCCGTTCCCGTCGATATCTCCGCTGTACGCCTGTACTGCCGAAAACTCGTCCGAGCCCAATATTCTGTTTCTTATCTTCAACAAATCGCTTATGTTTATCTTTCCGTCAGAGTTCAAATCCCCCTTGACTGAAGCCTTATAATCGGCATATTTAACACCATTCGTACTGCTTACGGTAATCACATCGTCTGTCGCTATAAGGTCGCTGTCGGTCTTTTGTATTCCTGCTGCACTCGTTACCGTAACAAGCCCCGCAGACACAAAATCTGTTCTGAACGTACCTACCGTCATTCCCGGCACTATTCCGTAAACAATATTATCTTTCGGTACATACTTTTCAGTAAACGTCAATTCTCCGAAATTCTCGGCACTTTCCTTTGCTACTGTAATCCTGTATATACGAACCAATCCGTTGCCCGACGTTACTTTAATTTCAAACACGTTTGTTCCCGTAATCAAAGGCCGGTTCCCCGCCCCCGATACGGTCGCTGTGCTGTCCATAGGCACTGCGTTAATCGTTATCGAGCTTGTAGTCGGCGGTACAACGAGCATATATTCCAACACCTCGGTATCAAAGCCCGGAGTCAATTCAAATCCGCTTACAGAAAGCGATGACAATTTCATATTCGGCGAACCGTCAAGTGTCGGCTTCGGGTATGCGGTTTCAGCCATATTCTTATATACGGGGATATAGAACGAAAGCGGTGTCGTTCTGAGTTCTTCGGTATATCCCTTCGCAAGTTTTGTCGCCTCAACTGCCGCACCGTATACGGAAGTCATGTAACGGTGTGTAAAGCCCCCCGGAATGTCATATCTCTTTAAGTAAAGTGTATTCTGTCCTCTCGTTAAGTATCCGTCGGCATAAAATTCTGCACCGCCTCGTATCGCCTTCAGTCTCGTATTCCAAGGTCTGCCGTACGATGTACCTGAACCGTCATTTCCCCCTTTTGCATACCACAAGCCTCTTTGTATCGGGTTCATTCCATTTGCAGAATACGCACCTATATTAAAATAGTTGAAGTAGCCTTCATATCCGGGATATGTGCCC